>NZ_JAUNHR010000103.1 GCF_030523875.1 Micrococcus sp.
CCGCCACCACGAAGCGCAACCACCACGACCTGGTCACCGCGCACGACCGCGCCACCGAGGAGGCGCTGATCGCCGCGCTCACGGCCGCCGTCCCGGGCAGCGCGGTGCTGGGCGAGGAGACGGGGACGACCGCGGCGTCCACGGACGACGCCGGCGCCGAGGGCGCCCCGCGCGTCCGGTGGATCGTGGACCCCATCGACGGCACCTCCAACTTCACGCACGGCTTCGCGATGTTCTCGATCTCGATCGCCGCCGAGGTGGACGGGGAGGTGGTGGCCGGCGTCGTGGTGGACCCGGCGAACGGCCTGGAGTTCTCCGCGGACGACGCCGGCGCGTGGCTCGGCGAGGCCCGCCTGCCGCTGCGCGCCGCCCCCGCCGGGGACGAACGGGCGCTGAACCTCGTGACCTCCTACCCGGCTGCCGAGGCCCTGCGCCGCGAGGGCGAGGACGCGCTGCAGCGCTTCGCCCGGCTCGTGGACGCGTACGCCACCGTCCGGCGCACCGTGTCCGGGGCGCTCGAGCTCGCCTTCACCGCCGCCGGGTGGGCGGACGCGACGCTCGCGGTCGACACCAACCCGTGGGACGTCGCCGCCGGCCAGCTGCTCGTGGCCCGTGCGGGCGGCACGCTCACCGCCGCCGCCGACGCCGGCCCCGCCCCCGCCACGCCGCCGCACCTGGCCCGCCACCTGCTCGCCGTGGGTCCGGGACGGACCGCGCCGACCGCACACGCCGTGCTGGCGGACCTGGCCGCGCACCGCGCGTCGGGACAGAATGAAGGCGACACCACCGACACCGACGAGACCCCGGAGCTCACGCCATGACCGAGCAGAACACCCCTTCGATGCTGCGCCCCGACCCCGCCGTGGGGGACGCCTCGATGTTCCCGCACCCCGACGGCGAGCCGGTGCTGGCGCTGACCGACGAGCAGACCTGGAAGCTGCTGCGCGGGGCCCGTCACGCCCGCCTGGGCCTGGCCGTGGACGGCCGCCCGGACATCGTGCCCGTGAACATCCGCGCCCACGAGGGCGCCGTGTACTTCCGCACCGCGCCGGGCTCCAAGCTCGCCGAGCTGACCGTGAACCCCGAGGTCGTGGTGCAGGCGGACGGGATCCTCTCCGACCAGGCCTGGTCCGTGCTCCTGCGCGGCACCGCCCGCCGTCTCGAGACGGAGGCGGAGATCGCGGAGGCCGAGTCCCTCGGCATCCAGCCGTGGGTGCCCACGCTCAAGGACTTCTACGTGAGGATCGACGTGCAGTCCGTCTCCGGTCGCCACTTCCTGTTCGGCACGCACCCCGAGCGCGACGGCGTCGAGGCCACCGGCTGACCCCTCGCCGCCCCGCCCCCGCCCCGTCGTGGCGAGGGCGGGGCGGGCGTCAGGCGACAGCGGCGGCCAGGGACCGGCCCGCGGTGCGGCCGCTGAACAGGCAGCCGCCCAGGAACGTCCCCTCGAGTGAGCGGAAGCCGTGCATGCCTCCGCCGCCGAACCCGGCGGCCTCGCCCGCGGCGTAGAGCCCGGACACGGGGCCGCCGAGCTCGTCCAGCACCCGGCCGCTGAGATCCGTATGGAGCCCACCGAGCGTCTTGCGGGTGAGGGTGCGCAGGCGCACGGCCACGAGCGGACCGGCCGCGGGGTCGGTGAGCCGGTGCGGGGCCACCGAGCGGATGAGCTTGTCCCCCACGTACTGGCGCGCCCGGCGCACGGCGTCCACCTGCGGGTCCACCCCCGCGGCGGCGGCGCCGGCCTCGTGCTCGGCCACGGCGGCGCGCACGGCGTCGAGGTCCACGCGTGGCGCCTCGTCCCAGCCGGAGCGCTCGATCAGGGCGTTCATCTCCGCCACGAGCTCCTCCACGGTGCGGGCCCGGACGAAGTCCTCGCCGTGGTCCAGGAAGGCCCGCACGGGACCGGGGATGTCCTGGGTGACCCGGCCGAGCACCTGGCGCAGGGAGCGGCCGGTCAGGTCCGGGTTCTGCTCCGACCCGGACAGGGCGAACTCCTTGCCGATGATCCGCTCGTTGAGCACGAACCACGTGTGCTCGGCCCCGCCCCCGTGCCGGCCCACGCCCGCGCCGCGACGGATCTCCCCCAGCGTGCCGAGGGTGTCGAACCCGGGCCACCGCGGGTGCGGCAGACGGTTGCCGGACGCGTCCAGCCACAGGGAGCTGGGACCGGGCAGGATGCGGATGCCGTGGCCGGGCCACACGGGGTCCCAGTTGGCCACGCCCTCGGTGTAGTGCCACATGCGGTCCGGGTGCAGCACGTGGGCGCCGGCCTCCTTCGCCGCGCGGATGCCGGAGCCGTCCACGTAGGCCGGGACGCCGGAGAGCATGCGCTGCGGGGCGGCCCCCAGGCGCTCGGGCCACACGGCGCGCACCGCGTCGTGGTCCGCGCCGACGCCGCCGGAGGCCACCAGCACCGCCTGGGCGCGGATCTCGAAGTCCCCCACCGCCTGGCGCGAGGACGCGGTGCCGCGGGCGCCGTCGTCGTCGGCCAGTCGCTCGCCCCGGACCCCGACGACGGCGCGGTCCTGGGTGACCAGCTCCGTCACCCGGTGGCGGGGCAGGTAGGTGAGACGGCCGTCGAAGGCCGCACGCTCGACCACCCGGGCGAACGGCTCCACGATCCCCACGCCCGTGCCCCAGGTTATGTGGAACCGGGGCACCGAGTTGCCGCCCACGCCGGGGCCCCCGCCGAACGCGTCCGGGACGCGCCGCTCGGCCCAGCCCACCACGGGGAACAGCCGATGGCCGCGCTCGGCGAGCCAGGCCCGCTTCTCCCCCGCCGCGAAGTGCACGTACGCCTCCGCCCACGCCCGCGGCAGGACGTCCTCGTCGGTGAAGCCGGCGGTGTCCTGCCAGTCACGCCAGGCGAGGTCCACGGAGTCCCGCACGCGCAGCCGACGCTGCTCCGGGGAGTCCACCAGGAACAGGCCACCGAAGCTCCACCAGGCCTGGCCTCCGAGGTCCCCGGCGCGTTCCTGGTCCACGAGCACCACGCGGCGCCCGGCCTCGAGCAGCTCGCATGTGGCCACGAGACCGGCCAGGCCGTGGCCCAGGACCACGACGTCGGCGTGATGGGGCGCGTCCTCGGCGGCGCGACGGGGGGCGGGGGCGGGATGGGGCTGAGTCATGCGTCACAGCGTACTGTGCGCGCCCACACGCGGGCCGGGGCACCGTCGCCGCCCGCGATCGGCAGCGGGTGCACCTCCAGGTCCACGACGGCGGCCCAGTCCCGGTCCACGCCGGTCCCAGCCGGGCGCAGGCGCGCCAGGCCCGTGAGGTTCTCCACGATCACCCCGTCCCGGCCGAGGAACCGGGCGTGGACGGGGAAGCCGGGGGCGGGGCCGCCCTCCGGCACCGCACCCTCCGGGCAGCCGGTGCGGTCCGGGCTGAGGGCGTCCACGCCGAGCAGGCGCACCCCGCGGGACCACAGCAGGCGCGCCGCGTCCGCGGCGAGGTGGGGGTGCCGGGTGCGCAGGGCGTCGTCGTGCAGGTGCGCGTCCCACCCCGTGGCCAGCAGGAACCGGACGGGGACGTCGGCCGGCAGCAGCGGCGCCAGGCGGGCGGCGGCCACGGGCTCGTCCGGGGCGAGGCCGGCCAGGCCGAGGACGAGCGCCGGACCGCACAGCTCCTCACGGGTCAGCCGGTCCACGGTGCGCCCGCCGGCCTGCGTGTGCGCCGGGGCATCCACGTGGGTGCCGGTGTGGGAGCCCATCTCCAGACGGAGCACGGCCGCCCCGTCCTCGGCGACCATCAGCGCCGGGGCGATCCGCACGGCCGGGTCCCCGGGGTAGACGGGCAGCCCGTCCGCCAGGGGCCGGGTCAGGTCGAACCAGTCGGCCGCGCCCGCCGCGGTCACCACGGGGCCTCGGTCACAGGGGCGCCCCGGAGAGCAGGAGCGAGGCCATGGCCACCAGGCCCAGGCAGGACAGCGACACGATGAACGCCACCATCCCCGCCACCGTCCGCAGTGCCGGGCGCACCCGCTCGTCCGTGATGCCGGTGGACTGACGGCTGTAGCGGCGGCGCTGGCCCAGCAGGATCGCCGCGCCCGCCAGGGAGGACAGCGTGGCCGGGGCGAACGCCCACGCACCCACCTGGGAGTACCACCGCACGAACATCAGCGCGGTGACCTGCAGGGCGAGCACCGTGCGACCCCAGCTCATGACCGTGCGCTCGGGCTGGAGGCCGGGGTCCGCGTGGCCGCCCGGCGGGGCCGGCCGCAGGAGCGGGACGCCGGGGAGTCGGCGGGCCACGGTCAGGGGATCCGGGCCAGGGTGGCGGCCAGCAGCACCACCGTGCCCACCACCACGGCACCCGCCAGCACGGGCACGATCAGCGGAAGGGGCAGCGGCCGCGCGTTCCGCATGGCCCGCTCCACGCGCAGCCAGCGGACGCCGGCGCCCAGGGCCAGCAGGGCCCCCATCACCAGCAGCAGCGCGCTGAGCGTGAACCGCACCGCCGGAGGGAACATCTCCCCCGTGAACGCCTCCACCGCCACGCCGCCGGCCAGCAGGGCCAGGGACGTGCGGATCCAGGCCAGGAAGGTGCGCTCGTTGGCCAGGGTGAAGCGGGGGTCCGGCTCGCGGCCCCCGTCGAGGAGCCGGTCCTCCCAGGGACGGCGGACGGGGGCGTCCACCCCGTCGGCGGCGCCCGTGCTGCTCTGCGTGCTCATGCGCCCCATGCTAGCCAGCCGGGGGGCGGGGCCCGGCGGTATCATCGATGCCCGGGGGACGCCGCGCGGACGCCTGCACGCCCGCCCCGCCCGCCCCGCGCCGCACGCCCTGCGGTGCCGGCCGCACCATCCGCTCTGGAGGCACCATGAGCACCGCCGTCGACCGCCCCGGACGCCCGGACGTCGAGCCCTCCCGTGAGCAGATCCGCCGGTGGCGTCGCTACCTCGCGGACGAGATCGCCGAGGGCCAGATCTACCGGGACATCGCCGCCCGCAAGGACGGTGTGGAGCGGGACGTGCTGCTCGGCCTGGCCCAGGCGGAGACCCGCCACGAGGAGCACTGGCGCCGTCTGCTCGGACCGCACGCCGCGAACCCGCCGCGCCCCTCGGTGCACCGCATGCTGCTGCGCGCCCTGGCCCGTGTGTTCGGCTCCGTGTTCGTCCTCGCCCTGGCACAGCGCGCCGAGTCGGACAACCCGTACGCGAAGGACCAGGACGCGACCGAGTGGATGGCCGCGGACGAGCAGATCCACGAGGAGGTCGTGCGCGGCCTGGCCTCACGGGGTCGCGAGCAGCTGGCCGGGTCCTTCCGCGCCGCCGTGTTCGGCATGAACGACGGCCTCGTCTCCAACCTGGCGCTCGTGATGGGCATCGGCGCCACCGGGGTGGCCCCCTCCGTGGTGCTGTTCACCGGCGTGGCCGGCCTGCTCGCCGGCGCCCTGTCCATGGCGGCGGGCGAGTACGTCTCCGTGCGCTCCCAGCGCGAGCTGCTCGAGGCGTCCTCCCCCACGCAGGTCACGCTCGAGGCCGCCGAGCACCTGGACATCGACCGCAACGAGCTCGAGCTGGTGTACCTGGCCCGCGGCATGGAGCCCGAGGACGCCAAACACCGCGCCCTCGAGCGGCTGGGCTACCTCTCCTGCGACTGCAACCCGGCCTTCTCCGCCCGCCCGGACGGCTCGAAGGGGCCGGTGGACCACTCCGAGTCCTACGCGGAGATCGGCTCGGCCTGGGGCGCCTCCCTCTCCAGCTTCCTGTTCTTCGCCTCCGGCGCGCTCATCCCGATCCTGCCGTACCTGTTCGGGATGACCGGCGGCCCCGCACTCGCCCTCTCCGCGGCCCTCGTGGGCCTGGCCCTGCTCTTCACCGGCGGCGTGGTGGGCCTGCTCTCGGGGTCCTCGCCCCTGTGGCGCGGCCTGCGCCAGCTGGCCATCGGCTACGGCGCCGCCGCCGTCACCTACGTGCTCGGCCTGCTGGTCGGCGGCAGCGTCGGCTGACGCCGCACCGCACGGGCCCGCCGACGACGACGCCCCCTCGCCTTCCACGTGGAAGGCGAGGGGGCGTCGTCGTCACGGGCCGCCAGGGCCCGTCAGAGCGGGATCAGGCCAGGCTCTTCATGATCTCGCGCATGAGCTCGGCGGTCTCGGACGGGGTCTTGCCGACCTTCACGCCCGCGGCCTCGAGGGCCTCCTTCTTGGCCTGGGCGGTGCCCGAGGAGCCGGAGACGATGGCGCCGGCGTGGCCCATGGTCTTGCCCTCCGGGGCGGTGAAGCCCGC
>NZ_JAUNHR010000104.1 GCF_030523875.1 Micrococcus sp.
GTCCCTGACGCCGTCCGCCCTCAGGGACGGGCGGCCCGCCAGGCCACGGTGACGTAGGACAACGTGATCGCGTCCTGCGTCCCGTGGCCGAGGTGCTCGTGCAGGTACCAGTCGAGGTTCGCGGCCATCCGGGCGCGGATCCGTTCCTCCGAGCGCAGCCAGTAGGCCCGGGAGGCCATGAGCGCGTGGAGCCCGGCCGGCGTCGTGGTGTCCTCCCACGTCCAGGCGGCGTGCTCCTCCACCCCGAACGGCGCGGCGAGCCGGCGGCGCTCGGGGTGGGCGGCGTGCACGTCCCCGGCGTGCATGATCCGGGTCAGCCGGTGCACCCACGGCACGGTCACGTCCAGCTGGTTCCACACCGCGGCCAGCCGCCCGCCCGGGCGCAGCACCCGCGCGGCCTCCGCCGACGCGCGCTCCGGGTCCATCCAGTGCCAGGCCTGGGCCGCCACCACGACGTCGGCACTCCCCTCCGGCAGGCCGGTGGCCTCCCCCGTGCCGTCCACGGCGCGGACCCGCCCGGCGGATCCGGCCGCGACCGCGCGGTCCAGGACCGCTCGCATGGGCGCTGAGGGCTCCACCGCCGTCACGGAGCGGACCAGGTCCACGGGCCGGGCCGCGAGCAGACGCGTGAACAGGCCCGTGCCCGCGCCGGTCTCCACCACGTCGAGGCCGCGGTCGGCCCCCTCGGCACCGGCTCCCTCCAGCACCCAGTCCACACACGCGGCCGGGTAGGAGGGTCGGACGGCGTCGTAGTGCTCCCCCGCCGCCGCCCCGCCGAGGCCGAACGCGTTCGGCGCGGTGCGGTCCGGGCGGGCGGTGCGCCGCGGCAGGTTCGGGGTCGGCCGGGCAGGACCGGTGTCAGGCACGACCGGGCGGCTGCGGGGCCGCGTCGAGGATCTCGCGGGCCCGGTCGACGTCCTGGTGCATCTGCGCCACGAGCTTCTCCACGCCCTCGTAGGCCACCATGCCGCGCAGCCGCGCCACGAACTCGACGTCGATCCGCTGACCGTAGAGGTCGAAGTCCTCCACGCGCTCGTCGGGCCGGTCGATCACGTGGGCCTCCACCACGCGGGACACGCCCTCGAACGTGGGGTTCGAGCCGATCGAGACCGCCGCGGGCCAGGCCGTCCCCCGCGCGTCGTGCACCCAGCCGGCGTAGACCCCGTCCGCCGGGATCATGCCCTCCGCGTCCGCCTGGAGGTTCGCCGTGGGGAAGCCCAGCTCGCGGCCGCGGGCGAACCCGTGGACCACCTCGCCGGACACCACGTGGTTGCGGCCCAGCACCCGCGCCGCCTGGGCGACGTCCCCGTCGGCCAGCAGGCGGCGGATCCAGGTGGAGGAGCAGCGCCGCTCGCCGCCCCGGCCGTCCGGGACGGGCAGGTCCTCCACGGCGGAGACCCGGAAGCCGTGCTCCCGGCCGAGGCGGACCATCTCCTCGAAGTCGCCGGCGTTGTCCCTGCCGAACCGGACGTCCCGGCCCACCACCACGGCGCACGCGTGCAGGCCGTGGACGAACATGCTGCGCACGAACTCCTCCGGGGTCTGGGCCGCGAAGTCCAGCGTGTAGTGCTGCAGGAACAGCGCGTCGAGCCCGGTCTCCGCGAGGAACACGGCCCGCTGCTCGGGGCTGAGGATCTCCTCGTGGGGCTCCTCGGGGCGGTGCACCACGCGGGGGTGCGGGGTGAACGTCACCGCCACGGACAGGGCGTCCTCGCTGCGGGCCAGCTCCACGACGCGCTTGAGCACGGCGCGGTGGCCGCGGTGCACGCCGTCGAAGTTGCCCAGGGCCACCACCGTGCGGGGCAGGTCCGTGGGGACCTCGGCCATCGAGTTCCAGACCTGCATTCAGCGCTCCTCACGGGACGCGCGGGCGTCCGCTCGATCCGGGCGGTGGGCCAGCAGCCAGGCCAGGCCCACCACCGGGAGCACGAGCGGCACGTAGCCGTAGCCCGCGCCGAAGCGCGACCACACGGTCTCGTCCGCGAAGAGCCCGGGCTCCAGCACCGTCCACAGGCCCACGCCCACGACGCCGGCCAGCTCGACGAGCACGGCGCCCAGCGCGACCGTCCAGGCGCGGGGGCCCGAGCGGGCCAGGGACAGCGTGGCCACGATGTACACGAGCGCCGCGAACGCGGAGAGCAGGTACGCCACGGGTGCCACGTCGAACTGACTGAGGATCTGGAAGAGGCTGCGGGCGAACGCGGAGAGCGCGAACACGGCGTAGACCATCACGAGGATGCGCCCGAGCCCCTGGTTGCGCGCGGGGGCGGCCGGCGTCGCCGTCGTCCTGGATGCCATCGCGGGCTCCTCTCCGTCCTGCCGGGGTGACCGGCTCACCACTGTCCGTACCAGATGACCTGCATGCGGTGGAGCATGACCACCACCGTGGGGCCGACCACCGCCAGCACGAGGTTGGACCACCGGGTCCTGTCCGAGGCCGCCCACAGCACCGCGATCACCGGCACGATCAGGGCGGTCACCACGTAGCCCCAGAACTCCCAGCCGGGCCCGTTGAGGGTGTCCCCGCCGAGCTGGCGGAACGCCCCCACCACACCGTAGACGAGCAGGAACAGCTCCACCGCCGCCACGGAGACGATCGAGGCGTCCGCCGGATGCGTGCGCAGCGCCGTCATGGCCAGGCACACGAGCAGGGACAGGGTCCCCACGGCCAGGCCGGCCCAGAACCAGGCGTCGAGGATCACGACGCGCCCCCCTTCCCCTCGCCCTCCGAGGGCGCGAACACCAGGTGCGGGCGGGCCATGTCCCGGCCCGCCCGGCGGCCGTCCTGCAGCAGGGCCACCACGGTGCCGTCCGGGGCGCGTCCGGCCACCAGGTCCGCGGGCGCCCTCCCCGACGACGCCGGGGCGTCCTCGCCTGAGGACGCGGCGCTCGTCGGGGCGATCGCGCGGCCGAAGGAGAGCTCCCGGGCCTCGTGGGCCGTGAGGTCGCGGACGGGGAACAGCCCCGCCGCGGCGTCGGAGAGCTCGGTCATGACGAACCGCTCCGCCAGCGCGTCCAGGTCCACGGCGTCGGCCACGTCGAACGGCCCCACGGCCGTGCGCCGCAGCGCCGTGAGGTGGCCGCCCGTGTCCAGGGCCTCGCCGAGGTCCCGGGCCAGCGCCCGGATGTACGTGCCGGAGGTGCAGCGGACGGTGACGTCCAGGTCCACGGTGCGTCCCCCGTCCAGCCGGCGGAGGTCCGCCACGTCGAAGGCGTGCACGGTGACCTCCCGGGGGGCCAGCTGCACGTCCTCGCCTGCGCGGACGCGGTCGTAGGCCCTCCGGCCGCCCACCTTGACGGCGGAGACCGCCGAGGGCACCTGGGAGATGGTGCCCGTCAGGGCGGCGACCTGCTCGGCCACCCGCTCGGGGGTGACGGCGTTGGCCAGCCGGGTGGCGATCACCTCGCCCTCCGCGTCGTCGGTGAGGGTGGACTGCCCGAGCCGGATGGTGGCCGTGTAGGTCTTGTCCGTGCCGGTGATGGCCGTCAGCAGGCGCGTGGCCTTGTTGACCCCCACCACCAGCAGGCCGGTGGCCATCGGGTCCAGGGTGCCGGCGTGGCCGACCTTGCGGGTGCCGGCCAGCCGGCGCACCCGCCCGACGACGTCGTGCGAGGTCCACCCGGCCGGCTTGTCGACGAGGACGACCCCCGACGCCTCGGTGCCCGGGGCGTCGGGGGTCGGTCCGTGTGCGGTGCGTGCGTTCACGTCAGCGGTGCCTCACGCCTGCTCGTCGTCGTCCGACGTGCGGTAGGGGTCGGCCTCGCCGGCGTACTGGGCGCCCTCGCGGGCGCGGGCCAGCTCGGCGTCGCGCTCCTTGGCGGCGCGCAGCACGTCCTCGAGGTGCGCGGCCGCCTCGGGGACGGTGTCCGGCACGAACTCGAGGGTCGGCACCAGGCGGATGGTGAGCCCGCGGCCCACCTCGCGGCGCAGCAGGCCGCGGTTCTCCTGGATGGCCTCGTGGGCGGCGGCCACGGTGGCCTCGTCCCCGAGGACGGTGTAGTACACGCTCGCGTGCTGCAGGTCGTTGGTCACGCGGACCTCCGTCACGGTGACGGGCTCCACGCGGTCGTCCTTCACGGCGCGCCGCAGCGCCTCCGCGATGAGGACCTTGATGCGCTGGGCCAGGCGGCCTGCGCGGGCCGGATCGGCCATGTCAGTCTCCTTCCGTGCCACGGTCCCGGGTCCGCGGGGCGGGGCGCCGTCTCCGGCGCCCCGCCC
Source organism: Micrococcus sp. (assembly GCF_030523875.1). Classification (GTDB taxonomy): domain Bacteria; phylum Actinomycetota; class Actinomycetes; order Actinomycetales; family Micrococcaceae; genus Micrococcus. The sequence goes on from NZ_JAUNHR010000104.1 coordinate 4,220, forward strand.
CGTCGTCGGACGATCAGACGCGCGGCTTCTCCTGCATCTCGAAGGTCTCGATCACGTCGCCCTCCTTGATGTCGTTGAAGTTGCCCAGGCCGATGCCGCACTCGTAGCCGTCGCGCACCTCGGTGGCGTCGTCCTTGAAGCGGCGCAGGGACTCGATCCTGAGGTTGTCGGCCACCACGCTGCCGTCGCGCACCAGGCGGGCCTGGGCGTTGCGGCGGATGAGGCCCGAGCGCACCAGCGAGCCGGCGATGGCGCCCCACTTGGAGGAGCGGAACACCTCGCGCACCTCGGCCGAGCCGAGCTCGACCTCCTCGTACTCCGGCTTGAGCATGCCCTTGAGGGCGTTCTCGATGTCGTCGATCGCGTCGTAGATGACGGAGTAGAACCGCATGTCCACGCCCTCGCGGTCGGCCAGGTCGGCGACCCGCTCGGCGGGGCGCACGTTGAAGCCGATGATGATGGCGTTGTCCACGGTGGCCAGGTTGACGTCGTTCTGCGTGATCGCGCCGACACCCCGGTGGATGACGCGCAGCTGCACCTCGTCCTCGCCGACCTCGATCTTGAGGAGCGAGTCCTCGAGCGCCTCCACCGGACCGGCGGCGTCGCCCTTGATGATGAGGTTGAGCGTGTCGAGCTTGCCCTCGGCCACGGCCTGGTCGAAGTCCTCGAGGGTGATGCGCTTGCGGCGCTTCGCGAGCTGCGCGTTGCGGTCGGCCGCTTCGCGCTTCTCTGCGATCTGACGGGCGGTGCGCTCGTCGTCGGTCACCAGGAAGGAGTCGCCGGCGCGCGGCACAGAGGACAGGCCCAGCACCTGGACGGGGCGCGACGGGTCGGCCTCCTCCACGGCGGCGCCGTTCTCGTCGAACATGGCGCGGACGCGGCCGTGGGCGGAGCCCACCACCATCGTGTCGCCCACGCGCAGGGTGCCGGTCTGCACCAGCACGGTGGCGACGGCGCCGCGGCCCTTGTCGAGGTGGGCCTCGATGGCCACGCCGCGGGCGTCCTTGTCCGGGTTGGCGGCCAGCTCGAGGGCCGCGTCCGCGGTCAGCAGGACCGCCTCCAGCAGCTTCTCGATGTTGATGCCGTTGCGGGCGGAGACGTCCACGAACATGGTCTCGCCGCCGTACTCCTCGGGCACGATGCCGTACTCGGTGAGCTGGCCGCGGATCTTGTCCGGCTGGGCGCCGTCCTTGTCGATCTTGTTGACCGCCACCACGATCGGCACGTCCGCCGACTGGGCGTGGTTCAGCGCCTCGACCGTCTGCGGCATGACGCCGTCGTCGGCCGCGACCACGAGGACCGCGATGTCCGTGACCTTCGCGCCGCGGGCACGCATGGCGGTGAACGCCTCGTGGCCCGGCGTGTCGATGAAGGTCAGGCGACGCTCCTCGCCCTCGTGCTCCACCGGCACCTGGTAGGCGCCGATGTGCTGGGTGATGCCGCCGGCCTCACCCTCGATCACGTTGGACTTGCGGATGGCGTCCAGCAGGCGGGTCTTGCCGTGGTCCACGTGGCCCATGACGGTGACCACCGCGGGGCGGGCGACGAGGTCGTCGGCGTCCTCGTTGGCCTCCTCGGCCTCGAGGTCGATGTCGAAGGCCTCCAGGAGCTCCTTGTCCTCGTCCTCGGGGGACACGACCTGGACCTTGTAGCCCAGCTCGTCGCCGAGCAGCTGGAAGGTGTCCTCGTCGAGGGACTGGTTGGCCGAGGCCATCTCGCCCAGGGTGAAGAGCACCTTCACGAGGTCCGCGACGTCCGCGCGGATCTTCTCGGCGAAGTCGGCCAGGGAGGCGCCGCGGCGCAGGCGCAGGATCGTGGTGCCGTCGCCCTTGGGGACCTTGACGCCGCCGATCTCACGCGTGTGCTGCTGCTCGAACTCCTGGCGCTTCGCGCGCTTGGACTTGCGCCCCTTGCGCGCGCCGCCGCCGCGGCCGAACGCGCCCTGCGCGTTGCCGCGACCGCGGTTCGGACCGCCGCCGGGACGGCCGGGGCCGCCGCCGGGGCCG
>NZ_JAUNHR010000105.1 GCF_030523875.1 Micrococcus sp.
ATGCTCGCCGCCGGGTTCTACTCGAGCCCCTCGGGGATCCGGTTCCGCAGCTGAGACAGCCCCACCTACGTGGTCTCAGAGCGGTCGTCACTGAGCATGGACGCCCCCTTCACATGATGAGAATTCCCCCAGCAACCCTATTGCATACCCCTTGACATGATCACGCTCACACGCGCATGATACTTGCGTCGACCGGTCGCAACCGCCCTTAGAAACTCCAAATAAAAGACAAGCACTGTGAAGAAGTTCGCCGCGATTTCCTTGACCATTGCAATCGGGGGGGGGTGTCGCAGGAGCAGGCACGGCTAGTGCAACCCCTCCGCCACCTCCGCGGAAGTGACCACAACCGAGGCCGTGGAGCTGCTGGACCGGATACATGGACAACCTTCAGACCCCCTCATCATGACCCATCACGGTCACCACGGCGAGGTCCTCACTTCAGATGAGGATGTGCACGGGAAGACATCAATTCCAACTGACCCCGATGAACCGCTCACGTTTAATTCCGCAGATATGCCTGATGATGATGGAAGGGTTGAAATGCACCTCCCTGCGGACCTCGATCTTTCCCATGGAAAGCCAGCAGGGAGCGACACGGTAGTTTTTGAGAGCACGTCGGAAAACATCATCATGACAGCCGAGAGTGTCGAAGGAGGCACTCGAATCCATTCCGTGATCGGAGGCTCCGACGCACCCCATACTTTTTCCTACGAGATGAGCATCCCGACTGACGCCCAGTGGAAGATGTACCCCGATGACTCCATCGTCGTCTCCGGCTCGGCCGGTGAAGTTATTTCCATGGTGGCTCCGCCGTGGGCCAAGGATGCCGATGGCGCGCCCGTTCCCACAACTTTCGAGTTTGATGGGCACACCCTGACACAGCACGTGTATGCGAACCCCGACCAGCACTCCTACCCCATCATCGCAGACCCTTTCCAAGGGAAGAGGCTCTTCAGAAACCTGAATGATAACAAGAGGCACGAAGGGCGGGTGGTCCATTCGGGAACAAAGACGGACTGGGGTCAGAAGATCCACAACGGTCAGGCTGGTGACCCTGCAGGCTGGGTCGGCGGAGTGGCCGCTGGCCAATTCATCATGCGCAATGAAGGCTGGCGCGAATGGACGGACAAGTGGGGATCCCGTGTGACATCGCGCAAGACCTTTTACCAGCAGTACAGCTGCCACGTCCTGGGAGGCTTCTCCAACTGGGCAGGAGATTGGAATCTGGAAGCGTCCCGTCGGGACAATGCATGGTGGACGGCCAACGTCACATTCCATAGGTGCAACTGGTGACGAGGCTGGGTGAGGAACGCCCCGGAGTGCCCAACGACGAGGGTGGCGACATGCGTCAGCGAAGGGTGGGCTTCGGACAGATCGCCGCCCTGCTCATCCCGCTAGGGGTTGTGACGTACCTCATCGGGGGTGTCCTTTCTCTCCTGGAGTACCAGGAGGTACCCGAGCACCTGCGCGCGGGTGCCCATCCGGGATCGCTCGTCGCGAGCGTGCTGTGGCTGGGTATAGGAATGTGTGCGCTAGGTCTTGCAGCTCTCTGCGCGGACCTTGTTCGCAGAGCAAGGCACCGTCGTCTGCTGCGGTGAACTAACGCACCATGTGTGACGTAAGGCAGAGGGATTCGGCTTGCTCACGGCGATGCAGGCGCTGCGGACGGCGAAGACGGACCGGCTGAGCCTGGTGAAGCTCAACGGCGGGCCGATCCTCGGCACCCCGCTGGCCCAGGCGATGCTCGCCGCCGGGTTCTACTCGAGCCCCTCGGGGATCCGGTTCCGCAGCTGAGCCCGACCGGGCGGGCACCGGGTCCATGGTCAGACCGCCGCACCCCGGATAGGGTCGGCGCATACTGCCGTCGTGGGAGCCGGAGGATCGACATGGCCGAGAGCATCGAGCACCCCGTCCGCGGCGTCCTCGCCCGCTGGAGCATGGAGGAGGGCTGAGGTGTGATCGAGGCCCCGGAAGTCCCCGGCGGGTGCTGGCTGCACTTCTCCCATCTCACCGGCCCCGGCTTCCGGGGGATGCAGCCCGGCGAGGCCGTCGCCTTCACCTACGAGGTCTTGCCCGAGGGTGCGGAGCAGGACGGGCACCGGTTCCGGGCCCTTCGGGCGGACCCGCTCGGCTGACACCCGGCGCGAGCTCGGGACGCGGCCTGAGCTCGAGCCGAGTGCCCTCCCCGGGTAGGGTCCCCCCATGCCCGAAGGCGATTCCCTGGTCCGCGCCGGCCACCGCCTGCGCCCCGTCCTGGCCGGCCGCGTCCTGACGCACGCGGACCTGCGCGTGCCGCAGCACGCCACCGCGCGCCTGGCGGGGTGGACGGTGGCGGAGGTGGAGCCGCGCGGCAAGTGGCTGCTCATGCGCCTGACCCCGCCGGCGGAGCGGCCCGACGCGCGGCCGCTCACCCTGGTCTCCCACCTGAAGATGGAGGGCCGCTGGCTGGTCACGGACCTCGACGCGCGGTGGGGCGCCCCGGGCTGGCAGGTGCGCTGCGTGCTGGAGACCGCCGAGCACCGGGTGCTGGGGGCACAGCTGGGGCGGCTGGACCTCGTGCCCACCGCCGAGGAGGACCGCGTGCTGGGCCATCTCGGCCCGGACCTGCTGGACCCGGCCTGGGACGATCCCGCCCGCGCCGAGGAGCTGCTGGCCGAGGGCGTCCGCCGCCTCACCGCCCGGCCGGAGCGGCCCGTGGGCCTGGCGCTGCTGGACCAGCGCACCACGTGCGGCATCGGCAACATCTACCGGTGCGAGTCGTTGCTGCTGGCGGGCCTGGACCCGCACCGGCCGGTGGGCGCGGTCCCGGACGTGCCGGGGCTGCTGACGATCGCCCGTGACCTGCTGCGCGCCAACGTCCCGCCGGCCGCGCCGTACACAGGCTGGGGCCGCACCACCACGGGGGTCAGGGGGAACCCGGGGCGCCCGTACGGGATCGAGGTGCTCGTCCCGGACCGGAGCTTCCCCGGCGGGCTGCCCCGGCCACTCGGCGCAGACGCCCCGGATCCCTCCTCCCCCGACGACGGCGCCGACCCCTCCGACGCGCACGGGCGCGTCAGCACCTCGGGCGCCGGACCGCTACGCCCCGGGGACACCCCCCGGCCGCGCGGGCCGCACTACTGGGTGTACGGGCACCGGAAGACCCCGTGCCTACGCTGCGGCGGACCGGTGACGTTCGAGGAGTACGGCTCCCCCGAGGACGACGAGCGCCAGCTGTGGTGGTGCCGCACCTGCCAGCGGTGACCGCCACGCGTCCCCCACCCCTGCCGCACGGCCGGGACCGCCCGGTAGATTCGCCTGACCTCGTCCCCGATCGGGGGCAGGGGCCCGCTCGACCACGAAGGAGCCCACGCCATGGCCGACCCGTTCCCAAAGGACCCGGAGGGCGACGTCGTCGCCCTCGTGCTCGCCGGCGGCCGAGGCAGCCGCCTCGACCCGCTCACCGCGGCCCGCTCCAAGCCGGCCATCCCGTTCGCGGGCCACTACCGCCTGATCGACGTGGTGCTCTCCAATCTCGCCCACTCGGGCCTGCGGGACGTGTGGATCGCGGAGCAGTACCGCCCGTTCACGCTGAACCAGCACCTGGCCGGCGGCCGCCCGTGGGACATGGACGGCACCCGGCACGGGCTGCGCCTGCTGCCCCCGGCCCAGGGCCGCGCCGAGGAGGGCTTCACCTCCGGCAACGGCCACGCGCTGGCCCAGCAGGTGCCGCTGCTGCGCGCGTTCGGCGCGAAGACCGTGGTCGTGCTCTCCGCGGACCACCTGTACCAGCTGGACCTGCGCCGCGTCCTGGCCGCGCACGAGGAGTCCGGCGCCGAGCTGACCATGGTCACCACGGTGACGGACGAGGACCCCTCGCGCTTCGGCGTCGTGCAGGCGGACGAGGACGGGAAGGTCACGGCCTACGACTACAAGCCCGAGGACCCCGAGGGCGACGTGGTGGCCACGGAGATCTTCGTGTTCGACGTGACGGCGCTGTCCGAGGTGGTCGTGGGGCTCGTGGAGGCCGAGGAGGACACCGCCGAGAACACCGAGGAGACCGACGAGGACGGCGACGCGGTGGCCAGCTCCCTCGGCGACTACGGGGAGACGATCATCCCCGCGTTCGTGGACCGGGGCACGGTGCGCGAGTACCGCCATGACGGCTACTGGCGGGACATCGGCACCATCGACGCGTTCCACCTGGCGCACCGCGAGATCCTCGCCGGCGAGGGCCTGCGCCTGGACGCGAAGGAGTGGCCCCTGGTCACCAACCCGGTGCTGGCCCCGCCGGCCCGGATCGACGACGGCGCCCGCGTCTCCGGCTCGCTCCTGGCCCCCGGCGCGCACGTCTCCGGTGAGGTCGTGGACTCGGTGATCGGCCCGCACGTGCGGGTCGAGGCCGGCGCCGTGGTGCGGAGCTCGCTGCTGTTCGGGGACGTCACCGTCCCGGCCGGCACGGTGCTGGACACCGTGATCGCGGACGTGGCCGCGGCCATCCCCGAGGGGGAGACCCGCGGCACCCTGGACGAGGAGGACGGCATCGTCATCCTCACCCCGGACGCCCGCGGGCCGAGCTCGGAGGACGAGACCACCGGCGGCGGCGTCCCGGCGGTCAACGTCTGAGGGTCGGCGGGGCGGCGCGGGGCTGGAAGGATGGCCCCGTGCCCGTCCCCTCCCCGCTCCCCCCACGCCACGGCGTGAACGCCACCCGGCTGCGCCTGCCCGCCGCCGGCCCCGGGGGCACCGTGCAGGGCCACGTCCTGCACCGCTTCGGCCACGTGGACCCGGAGGCCATCCGGGAGCGCTTCGCCCGCGGGGAGGTGGTGGACCGCCACGGCCGCCCCATCCCGGCCGACACCCCGCTCGGCGTGCACGAGGACCTCTGGTACTACCGCGAGGTCCCGCACGAGGTCCCGCTGCCGGTGCGGCACACGCTCCTGCACCGCGACGAGCGCCTGGTGGTCATCCACAAGCCGCACTTCCTGCCCACCACCCCCGGCGGGCGGTTCGTGCAGGAGACCGCGCTCGTGCGGCTGCGCAACGAGCTGGGGATCGACGACCTCGTGCCCCTGCACCGGCTGGACCGGGCGACGGCCGGCGTCGTGATGTTCTCCTGCGACCCGGCCACGCGCGGCGCCTACCACCTGCTCTTCGAGCGGCGGGCCGTGACCAAGCGCTACGAGGCGGTGGCCCTGCTGCCCGACGCCCCGGACGGCACCGACGACGACGCCCACGCCGCGGCCCTGCTCGCCCGCTTCCCCCTGGTGATGCGCAGCCGCATCCGCAAGGACAAGGGCGTGCTGCGCTCGATCACGGAGGAGATCCCCGCGGCGGCCTCCGGCCGCGCCGCGGGGGCGCGGGTGCGGACGCGGAGGTCGAACCTCTCCCACGCCGGGGCCAACGCGGAGACGCGGATCGAGGTGCTGGACGCGGGCCGCTCGGCGGGGACGCTGGCCGGGCGTCGCGTGGTGCGGTTCGGGCTGAGCCCGCGCACGGGGCGCACCCACCAGCTGCGCATCCACCTGGCCGCCCTCGGCCTGGGCATCGCGTTCGACCCGTTCTACCCGGACCTGCTCGACGCCGCCCCCGACGACCTCGCCCGGCCGCTGCAGCTGCTCTCCCGCTCGCTGGCGTTCACGGACCCGGTCACGGGCGAGGAGCGGGAGTTCACCTCCCCGGCGCAGCTGCAGGAGCGGCCGGCATGACGCCGGACCGGGCCGTGCCGTTGGGTACGCTTCTCGGGGTGACGGTCGCGGTGATCGTGGCCTGGCGACGGCACGGAGAGGGGCGAGCATGAGCGACGGGCATCCGGACCCCTCCGGCGCCCCCGCCCCCCGCCCGCGCGGCGCCGCCCGCCCCCGGCGCGCCCTCGCGGCCCCGGGCCGTCTCACCGCCGAGCAGATCGCCCGGCACGCCCGCGCCCTGCGCGGCGATCCGGAGTCCCCGGAGGGCCCCGGGACGGACATCTCCCCCACGCCCTCTCCCGCCCCCGACGCCGGACCGCGCGCCCGCGCCGACCTGAGCGACCTGCTGGACCGCCTCGGCAGCCCGGACCTGGGCCGCGTGGCCGGCCCCCTCGCCGGCACGCTCGGCCGCCTCCTGCCCGCCCGGGCCGCCTCGGACGAGCGCCGGGAGGCGGTGCACCGCCGCCGT
>NZ_JAUNHR010000106.1 GCF_030523875.1 Micrococcus sp.
CGAGGCGGGACGCGGCACCCACCTGATGTTCCATGCCGCCTGCCTGGCGGCCCTCGAGACCGGCGCCGCCGTCGTCCTGGTCGCGGCGTCGGGGACGGGGAAGACCACGGCGACCCGGACCCTCGGCCCCCACTACGGGTACCTCTCAGATGAGACGGCGATCGTCCACCCCGAGGATCTCACCGTCACCCCCTACCCCAAGCCGCTCTCCGTGCTCTGCCCGTCCGGAGGCCGACCGAAGCATCAGGTGAGTCCGGACGAGATGGGGCTCGGTCAGGCCCCGGACGCGACCCTGCAACGCATCTGCGTGCTGGAGCGGGTCCGGGAGCCGGATGAGCGCGTGACGGCACGCGCCGAGCCGATGCCGATGTTGGAGGCGCTCACCCACCTGGTGCCCCAGACGTCCTCCCTGTCCCATCTCCCGCGTGGACTGGTCACCCTGTGCCGGACGCTCGACAGGCTGGGAGGCGCCCTCCGGCTCGTCTACTCAGAGGCCTCTGACCTGCGTCCCATAATAGACGGGCTGCTCGCGCAGCAGCCCGCGCCGATGAGCCCGTCATGGACGCCTCTCAACGACCAGGAGCTCGCCGCGAGCCCACGGACAGTCCCCACCGCCGGGGCGTGGGGCGGGGGCCGGCGCACCCGCGCCCGGGGCGGCGCCTCCCCGCCCGCCCGCCGCCGGGGGCCCCCCCCGCCGGGGGGGGGCCGACGTCGTCGTGGGGCCGGTTCAGCCGCGCAGCAGCGCCTTGACCGGCACGTCCGGGTCGGTGAGGCGCGCCGGGTCCACGATGATGCCGCGGTCGATGATCCGGCGGGCCGCCTTGACGGCCATCGGGTCGTCCACGGCGGCGGCGCCGGTCATCCGGCCGTCCGCGTCGAGGGAGAAGCCCGCCACCACGGTGCCGCGCACGGAGCGGTCCACGATCCGCCCGCCGGGGACGGGGAGCATCGACCCGGCTCCCTCCACATGCACACCGTGCCGGTCGGACCAGAACCACGGCGCCCCGCGCCCGGGGACGTCCTCACCGAGGATCGCCGCGGCGACGTCCTGGCCGGAGTGCAGCGCCGGTTCCCAGTGGCGTGCGGCGTCGGCGGGCGCGGCCTCCTCCCCCTCCGGCGCGCGACGGCGCACCGCGTCGCCGGCGGCGAACACCGCCGGGTGGGAGGTGCGGCCGGCCGCGTCCACGAGGATCCCGCCGTCCACCGCGAGCCCGGCCGCCTCGGCCAGGGCGGTGTCCGGGACGATCCCGACGGCCACCACCACCAGGTCCGCGGGCACGGCGGCCTCGGTCCCGTCCGCGAGCGCCACGTGCACGCGGTGCGGGGCGTCCGCGTCCGACGCGTCGACGTCGTGGTGGTCGATCCGTGTGACCAGGCCCTCGAGCACGTCCACGCCGCGCTCGGCGTGCATGGCGTGCAGGCGGGCGGCGAGCGCGGGGCCCACCGCGGCGAGGGCGGGCGCGGCGGACGCGCTGACGAGCGTGACCGCCGCGAGGGCCTCCCGCGCGGCGGAGGCCACCTCGGCCCCCGTGAACCCGCCGCCGACCACGGTCACCCGGGCGCCGAAGTGCAGGCGGGCGGCGATCCGCTCGGCGTCGGCCCGGGTGCGCAGCACGACCACGTCCGGGTGGTCGCCGCCGGGCACGGCCAGGGGCCGGGGGCGGCCGCCGGGGGCCAGGACCACGGCGTCGGCGGTGAGCACGGCGCCGTCGTCGAGGACGATGCGGGGGCGGGCTGCGCCGTCGTCGAGCTCGAGCCGCTCGGCGCGGCGGGCCACGAGCGCCACGCGGTGCTCGGCGAACCACGACGGCGGGGCGAGGAGCAGACGGTGGGCGTCCGCGTCCCCGGTGAGGAACTCCTTGGACAGCGGCGGACGGTCGTAGGGCAGGCCCTGCGGATCCACGAGGGTGAGCTCACCGGCGTAGCCGCGCCGGCGCAGCTCGCGCACCGCGGCGAACCCGGCCACCCCGCCGCCCACCACGAGGACGGAGCCCGGGCGGGCGGCGTCGTCAGCGGGGTCGGGCGGCGCGGCCGGTGCAGGGACGTCGGTCACGCGTCGTCCTGCACGGTGAGCCACAGGTCGCCGTCGCGGACCTCGACCGTGTGCGTGCCCACGGGCTTCGTGGCGGGCAGGGACAGCGCCTCGCCGGTGCGCAGGTCGAAGCCCGCGCCGTGCAGCGGGCACTCGATGCAGGCGCCCTCCACGAACCCCTCGGAGAGCGCGTAGTCCTGGTGGGAGCACGTGTTGTCGATGGCGTAGAACTCCCCGTCCTCCGCGTGGACGACGGCGATGTGGTCCTTCGTGCCGGTGCTCTCCTTGGGGACCACGAGGGACTCGCCCTCGGGGACGGCCGACGCCGGGCCGACGTTGATCTCGCGTGCCATGGTTGCCTTCTCTCTGCTGCCGGGGTCGAGGGTCGCCCCCAGTCTCCCAAACCCTGTGCACACAACGACGCCGGTCGCCTCGCGGAGGAGGCGACCGGCGTCGTCGTGGTGGGCGTCAGCGGAAGCGCAGGGGCTGCGCGTGTTCCGTCAGCGAAAGCGTGAGGGGATCAGGCGTCGAGCCGCTCGAAGGTGACGCCCTCGTGCGTGGCCTGCAGCTCCTCGAACGTGATGCCGTGCAGCTCGCGGACCTTCACCACGCCGGAGGAATCCAGCAGGAACACGCCCCTGTCGGCGTAGATGCGGGACACGCAGCCCACCCCGGTGAGCGGGAACGTGCACTCGGCGAGCAGCTTGCGGTCGCCCTTCTTGGTGAACAGGTCCATCATCACGTACGTGTCCTCAGCGCCCACGGCCAGGTCCATCGCGCCGCCGACGGCGGGGATCGCCCCCGGCTTGCCGGTGGACCAGTTCGCGAGGTCGCCCGTGGCGGAGACCTGGTACGCGCCGAGCACGGAGACGTCGATGTGGCCGCCGCGCATCATGGCGAACGAGTCCGCGTGGTGGAAGTAGGACGCACCCGGCAGCTCGGTCACGGGGATCTTGCCGGCGTTGATCAGGTCCTCGTCCACCTGCTCGCCGTGGGCCTGCGGGCCGAAGCCGAGCATGCCGTTCTCGGTGTGCAGGGTGACGTTCTTCTCCGCGTCCAGGTAGTCGGACACGGTGGTCGGCTGGCCGATGCCCAGGTTCACGAAGGAGCCGGGGGCGATGTCGGCCGCGATCACCTGCGCGAGCTCGTCGTGGGTCAGCGGGTTCTCGGTCTGGGTGAAGCTCATCGCTCTCCTCACTTCCCCTCGGCGGCCAGCTCGGCCGCGGTCTTGGCAGCCGCGCACGGCTTGGGCTTGCCGGCGGCGAGGGCCTCGCGCTCCTCGCGCTCCTTCACGCCGGACTCCGTCTCGATCCGCACCACGGTGTCCGTGTAGATGCCCGGGGTCACCACGTGCTCCGGATCGATCGGCTCCTCGCGGATCTCGTCCACCTGCACGATGGCGCGGTCCGCGGCGGAGGCCATGATCGGGCCGAAGTTGCGGGCCGTCTTGCGGTACACGAGGTTGCCGTGGCGGTCGGCGGCGTAGGCCTTGATCAGGGCGAAGTCGCCGCGGATCGGGGACTCCAGCACGTAGTGCTTGCCGTCGATCTCCCGGACCTCCTTTCCCTCGGCCAGCTGCGTGCCGTAGCCGGTGGGCGTGAAGAACCCGCCGATCCCGGCGCCGGCCGCGCGCAGCCGCTCGGCCAGGTTGCCCTGCGGGACGAGCTCCAGCTCGATCTCCCCGGCACGGTAGGCCTCGTCGAAGTGCCACGAGTCCGACTGGCGCGGGAACGAGCAGATGATCTTGGCCACCCGCCGCTCCTTGATGAGCAGGGCGAGGCCGGCGTCGGCCTGGCCCGCGTTGTTGTTCACCACCGTCAGGCCGGTGGCGCCGGACTCGAGCAGCGCGTCGATCAGCTCCATCGGCTGCCCGGCGTTGCCGAACCCGCCGATCAGGACGGTGGACCCGTCCTTCACCTGGGCGACGGCCTCCGCGGCCGTCTCCACGAACTCCAGCATGGGATCCTCCTCGGTTCTGTGTCTTCTCAGGTCAGCGGCGTGCGCTCAGCGCGCGGACTCGTTCTCCAGCACGACGGCGATGCCCTGGCCCACGCCGATGCACAGCGCGGCCACCCCCCAGCGCTCGCCGGAGGCCTGCAGGCGCCGGGCGAGGGTGCCGAGCACGCGGGTGCCCGAGGCGCCGAGGGGGTGGCCGATGGCGATCGCGCCGCCCCACGCGTTCACGAGGTCCAGGTCCACGCCCCAGGCGTCCGTGCAGGCCAGGGCCTGCGCGGCGAACGCCTCGTTGAGCTCCACGGCGGCCACGTCCTTCCAGCCGATGCCGGCGCGCTGCAGGGCCAGGTTCGCGGCCTCCACCGGGGCGTAGCCGAAGAAGTCCGGCTCGTTCGCGGCGGTCGCGCGGCCGGCGATGCGGGCGACCGGCTGCAGGCCGAGCACGTCCGCGCCCTTCGCCGACCCCAGGAAGGCGGCCGAGGCGCCGTCGTTCATGGGCGAGGCGTTGCCCGCGGTGACGGTGCCGCCCTCCTTGCGGAACACGGTGCGCAGGCCGGCCAGGGTCTCCGGGGTGGAGTCGGGGCGGACGGTCTCGTCGCGCTCGAGGTCGGTGCCCGGCAGGGCGGTCACGAGGTCGTCGTACCTCCCCTCGTCCCAGGCCTTCGCGGTGAGCTGGTGCGAGCGGGCGGCGAACGCGTCCTGACGCTCGCGGGAGATGTCGAAGCGCTCGCGCAGCCGCTCGGTGGCCTCGCCGAGGGAGACGGTCCACTCCTTCGGCATCTGGTCGTTGACCAGGCGCCAGCCGAGCGTGGTGTTCGCGGCCTCGAGGTTGTGCATAGGGAACGGGCGGGTGGTCTTGGGCAGCACCCAGGGGGCCCGGGACATGGACTCGGTGCCGCCGACCAGCACGACGTCCGCCTCGCCGGTGGCGATCTGCCGGGAGGCGATGATCGCCGCGTCCAGGGAGGAGCCGCAGAGGCGGTTCACGGTGGTGCCCGGGATGGACAGCGGCAGGCCGGCCAGGAGGGTGGCCATGCGGGCCACGTTGCGGTTCTCCTCGCCCGCGCCGTTGGCGTTGCCGAAGACGACCTCGTCGATCCGCTGCGGGGCGGCGGCGTCCGTGCCGGCCTCGATCGGGCGGCCGGCGGCGGCGTCGGCCACGGCCTGGGCGGACTCGGCGCGCAGGCCCTCCAGGCCCGGGGCCCGGTCCACGAGGGTGCGCACCACGTGCGCGGCCATGTCGTCCGGGCGGACGCCGGCGAGCGCGCCGCCGACCTTGCCGAAGGGGGTGCGGACGGCGTCGAACACGTAGGCATCGGTGAGGCTCATGGCCTCACCGTAGGCCCGCCGTCCGGCGCGAGGAAGAGCGCGTGCGCCTCCCGCACGAGTGTTCGCTCTGCGCACGGCGGGCTACGCTGGCGGCCATGACCGACGACGTCGACGCCCCCGCCGCGCGCACCGCCCCGGACGCGTCGGGCGGGGACGTGGTGCGCGCCCTGGCCTCCGGCCTGGCGGTGCTGCGCGCGTTCACCCCGGACACCCCCACGCTCTCGGTGAGCGAGGCCGCGACCGCCGCGGGGATCACCCGGGCCACGGCGCGGCGCATGCTGCTGACGCTCACGGAGCTTGGCTACGCCGTGCAGGACGGGCGGCGGTTCGAGCTGACCCCGCGCGTGCTCGAGCTGGGCCACGGCTACTGGTCCGGGCGCTCCGTGTCCGAGATCCTCCGGCCGATCCTCACCCAGGCCTCGCAGCGCCTGCACCAGTCCTGCTCGGCGGGCGTCCTCCACGGGACGCACCTGATGTACATCGCGCGCGTGCACACCGAGCGGATCCTGCGGGTGAACCTGGACGTCGGCACGCGCCTGCCCGCGTTCACCACCTCCATGGGCCGCGTGCTGCTGGCCGACCTGCCCGAGGACGAGGCCCGCGCCCTGCTCACGGGCGCCCCGCGCACCCCCGCCACCGAGCACACGCTCACGGACGTGGACGCGCTGCTCGCCGAGCTGGCGCACGTGCGGGAGCAGGGGCACGCCGTGGTCACGGCCGAGCTGGACGCGCACCTGAGCAGCGTGGCCGTCCCCGTCCGGGACGCCGACGGCCGGGTGGCGGTGGCGATCAACA
>NZ_JAUNHR010000107.1 GCF_030523875.1 Micrococcus sp.
GATCGCGCGCGGATGAATCATCAGAAGAACCATCAGTCGATCCATCAGTCCGGGGCGGCCGCCGAGATCCCGGCCCCGGACGGACAGACCGACGAGGACGGGTCGGTGCAGGCTCGGATGTCCGGGGGAGCGGCTGCGCCGTCCCCGGACCCCGAGCCGGATGATCCGAGCGTGTACCGCGGCGTCGAGCTCACGGGGCTGCGGTTGCGTGTCCCGGCGGTCTCGGACCTGACCCCGGAGCAGGTGCGGATCATCGTGGACATCGTCCTGGCGCGGGCTTCAGGGCCGGTGAAGGTGCCGACGTCGTACGTGGCGCGGGCCATGGTGCAGGAGTTCCACATGCTCGTCTCTGCGGCGCGGCAGGTGGAGCACGACCGGCGGATCCACCAGGAGGCTCCGCCCGTGCCTCGGGCTGGTGAGCCGTGCCAGGACCCGGACGTGCATGTGCCGGCCTACGGGCGGCGCGTGCTCGAGGACTGCCCGTACTGCCGGGTGGAGGCCCGGTCGGTGCCGCGTCCGATGGCGGCCTCGGGGAGGTGACGGTGATGTCGATGAGCGGGACGGAGACAGGACGACTGACGGGGGAGGAGCTGGCCGAGGCTGTGCAAAGCGTCCGTGGTGTGGTGCTGACGGTGCTGGGGCCGGGTGGGCACCGGGACGAGGTCGATGACGTGCTGCAGGCCGCGTGGGAGTCCGCGTGGCATTCGCGGGACCGGTTCGATCCGGACCGAGGGTCGTTGCGGACGTGGGTGGGCACGATCGCCAGGAATCGTGCCGTGGATCATCTGCGTCGGGTGAGGCGCACGATGGAGGGTCAGTCCGCCGTCGAGGCCGGGGCTTTGGCCCGTGAGCAGTCGGCGGTGGCGGCGGTGCTGCCCGATCCGTCGCAGGGGGTCGTGGAGGCGGTGGCGGCTCAGGAGCAGGTCGCGGAGGTCATGCAGGTCGTGGAGGCCGTCATGGAGTCCTCGGAGATGACGGCGCGTGCGCTGGCGGTGGTGCTGGTGTTCGACGACGACGTAGCGGCGGCATCTGAGGCCATGGGTGTAAGCACCACGGCGTTGCGTCAGGCCCGACGCGAACTGGTCCGGTGCGCCCGGGTCGTGCGCGCGGCCCAGGAGCTCGGCCGGAGCCAGGGGCAGGTGACCATGCGGGCTCTGATCGGGTGTCTGCCGGATGACGGTGACGCGGGGGACTGGGCGCGTCAGGTGGCCCTGGCGTGCGCGCAGGCCGGCGGGCGGCTGGAGGACGTGACCGTGGAGCAAGTGATGCGCTCGACGGGCTTCTCTCACAGCACGAGCCGGCAGTACCTGGCTGAGGTTCGTCACCTGCTGCGGGTGGCGGTGACGGTGGTGCAGAGCGAGAGGAGCGGGGCATGAACGAGTACCTCCACGACCAGAACAATCACACGGCGGCCGGTGATCCCGGGGCTGGGCCGGAGGTGATCTACCTCGAGCGGGACAGGGGCATGGTCGGTTCGGCTCGGCGGGCGCGGGAGACCGTGCGTGCCAAAGGGCGGGAGTGGGTGGCCGACGCGGTGGATGCCCCCCTGCCGCGGAGCATCCAGGGTCGGGTGCCTTCGGCTTGGGAGACCCCGTGTGGGCGGGTGGCCGTCGGGGTGGGTGCGGTGCTCGTGTTGCTGGGGTGGGCGCTGATCCTCCTCTGGGTCATCGGCTGATCTGGCCGTGTCACACATGCACCCCGTTCGGGAACGAATGAACACCAGGACCAACGACAGGGGAGAGAGATGTTGAACGGAATCGATCCGGACGGGACGGCCGGGTGGAGCCAGATCGCAGGGTACGTGGCCGGCACGGCGGCGGTGGTGCTGATCATCGCGGTCGGCGCCGGGGTTGTGCTGGCCATCTGTGGCAAGGCGTGGTTCTCGCCGGGCGCGATCAAGAAGGGCTGGGCCATGGTGTCCCTGTCCGCTGTGGGGGCGATGGTCCTGGGCGGGGCCAGCGCCGGAGCCGGGTGGGGGACGGGGCTGGGGACGTCCGAGCTGATGCCCGTCGGTGCCCGCCCGCAGGCTGTGACCGTGGAGAAGCAGGCCCCGAAGCAGACCTGCAACCGGCAGGCCGTGCGCGACTTCGTGGACGAGGACCCGGCCCCGAACCAGGCCGAGCGTGAGCGGGTGATCAGCACGGTGCTGGGCCGTATCCCGTCGGAGTCGGAGCTCGACGGGTACGACTGGGGCCAGGCGCCCGGCGACATGGACAGCAGCCGGCAGGTGATCACCACGGTGAAGTGGTACGCCGACGCGGTGGTGACCGGGGGTGGTGAGCCGGACTGCTCGGCGGAGAACGAGACCACGGCGGCCTGCTCCCCGGTGGAGATCCACATCGCCACCCAGTCCATGACCAACGGTGCCCAGACCGGGCGGACGTTCACCTTGACCCGCAGCACCAACTGCTCCTGAATCAGCCGACCGTGGCCCCCGGCCCCTTGCGCACGCAGGGACCGGGGGCCACATGCGTAGGCCCTCCCGGGTCTGTGACAGGCATGAGGGCCAGCCTGGACGTACATCCTCCAGCGGGCACGAGCTCGCCGGCCACCGGGGATCAGCCTTCGGTGGCGCTTGACCCCTTTCATCGCCTTAGCGGGAGGACCCTGACATGC
This sequence comes from Micrococcus sp., assembly GCF_030523875.1. GTDB lineage: Bacteria > Actinomycetota > Actinomycetes > Actinomycetales > Micrococcaceae > Micrococcus. The sequence goes on from NZ_JAUNHR010000107.1 coordinate 2,617, forward strand.
CGACCATCAACCCGACCTTCGACGCCCCCTGGATGCCGACCCTGCAGAACATCACCGGCCTGGCCCTGGGCACCTTCCTGGTGATCCTGGTGCTGGGCATCGGTGCCGGCGTGCTGATGTGGATCCTGGGCAAGCTCTCGTCCAACGGGCGTGCCCAGGAGGTGGGCGTGACCTTCATGGTGTGGTCCATCGTGGCCGCCGCTCTGATCGCCGGAGCCACCTCTCTGGTGGCCTGGGGCATGGGCCTGCCGCTGTTCTGATCTGACCGGGTACGCGCACTCACGGAGGAGGACAGGACATGTGGGAAGACGACTTCCAGGACTGGCTCAACGGCTCGATCAAGGGCTTCGCCAAGGCTGCCTGGGGGCTACTCAAGGACTCCTTCTCCGTGGGTGCGCTCACCCCGGAGTGGTGGGTCGCGGTGGTCGGCGGTGAGGTGACCACCACGGTCGCCGGCGGCGGGAGCACCGTGATCAACCATCCCGGGATGCTGAACATCATCGTGGTGGCGATGCTGCCGCTGCTGATCATCTTCGTGGCCGTGCAGGTCGTGCTCTCGGCTGTCCGTGGGTCGACCGCCGGGATGATCCGCGCTCTGCTGGGTGCGGTGTTCTCCGTCCCGGCCACCTACGTCATCGTCGGGCTGGTCTGGCTGGCCATGGGAGCGACCCAGCAGATGACGATGTGGATCCTCACCGTCGGCTACGGGTCGGGCTCCGGTGACGCTGAAGCCGTCGCCGGTGTGCTGGCCCTGTTCGGGCTGACCTACGACCCGGCCAACGACTCGATCCTGCTGGATGAGAACTACGCCCAGTGGGAGATGGCCTCGGACAACTCCGAGAACGGGATGATCATCGTCGCCTGGCTGGTGGCGGTGCTGATTTTCGTGGCCTGCTTGATCCTCATGGCCATGATGATCTTCCGGCTGGTGATGATCCTGATCCTGGCCTCCTTCGCGGCGCCGGCGATCTTCTCCCTTGCCCTGGAGCCGGCCAAGGCCCTGGCCGGGCGGTGGCTGTCGATGTTGCTGGGCCTGATGATGGCCGCCCCCGTGGGGGCGGCGGTGGTCCGGCTGGGCATGTCCATGGCGGCCCTGTCCACGGACTGGGTGCAGACCGTGGCCGGCCTGGTGCTGGTCTTCGTGGCCGCCGCGATGCCACTGCTGATGCTCGGGCTGACGTCCTGGCTCGGCGGCGGGCACTCCCAGGCCGAGACGGCGGGCCTGATGGCCGCCGGCCGTGGCGGTCGGGGGGTCACTACTTCTGTTCGTAGCGCTTCGGCGCGAGCTGGCCGGGTGCGTCAGCGCGCCGGGGCGATGATCATGCGGGGAGGGCTGCGCTGATGAGCACAGCGGTCAAGATGGACGTGGAGTCCGAGTACGACGAGGTGCGTTTCCCGCAGGAGCGCACGCCGGGTCTGGTGCTGGGCCTGACCGGGGAGCAGCTGGTCGTGATGGGCATCGGGGTGGCCGTGGGGATGGCCTTCATCTTGCGGGGCGGTCCGTCCCTGGTGGTCGGCCTGGTGTTCTTCGTGGTGTTCGGGATCCTGGGGGCGGTGCGTTTCCGGGGCCGGTCGATGCCGGGGTGGATCGCGGTGGCGCTGCGGTATCTGCGCCGCGGCTCGAGCGAGCAGCTGTCCTACCGGCAAGGGCTGTCCCCGGCGCACGAGCTCACGCTCGTGGACGGCGAGCCCCAGGCCGTGGTCATGGACGCGGTGCCCAAGGCCGAGCGCGACGCCAAGGGCGTGATCAAGCCCGGTCAGCCGACGCGGTTCCGTCTGCCCGGGGTCACCGGCGAGCTGATGGTCTACGCGCTGCCCAACGGGGCCGGATTCGTGTGGGACCCGCGCGCTCGGGAGGCCGTGGTCGTGGCCAAGGTCATGACCAGCCGAGGCTTCAACCTGGAATCCTTCGACGCGCAGGAGGAGCGGTCCTTGTCCTGGGGTGCGGCTCTGGCGGCGATGTCCCGCCTGCCCGGCGTGGTGCGGATCCAGGCCTCGGACCAGACGACCCTGATCTCCGGGGCCGACGTGCAGGGCTTCTACGAGGGCAAGCAGGAGGCAGCGGGGATCACGGGTGAGCAGATCGACCCGTTCCTGGACGCCGCCTTCCACGAGCTGATGCGCGAGGCCCAGTCCATGCCTGTGCACGAGCAGTGGCTGTCCCTGGTGGTGTCTCCGGCGAAGATCACCTCCCAGCTGCGGGCGTTGGGCGGGGGGATGCCGGCCCTGATGGAGCAGATGAGCAAGCTCATGGCCACTGTGGAGGGCGCCCTGCCGCGCTCGGGCACCCGGGTCACGGCCTGGCATTCCCCGCGGACCCTGGCCGGGCTCTCGAGGGCGGCGTTCGACCCGGACGCGGCGCTGATGGTCTCGGCCACCGACCTGACCGGGGCGGCCGTGGGCACCGCCCCGACCAGCGCTGGCCCCATGGCCGTGGAGACCCACCCCGGGCACCTGATCACCGACGGCAACATGCATCGCACCTACAAGGTGTCCGAGCTGCCCCAGGACGTGGCCCGCCTGGGCTTCCTGGACGAGCTGGTCTTCTCCGGGGACTTCCGGCACACCGTGACGGTCTACATGTCCCCGGTGGATCGTGGGGCCGCGGTGCGTTCGGTCCAGCGGCGCATGGCCTCGTGGTCCTCGGACTCGTCTTTCCTGCGAAAGCTGGGCCGGCCCCACTCCATCGAGCACGACCAGACCCTGGAGGACATTCAGCGGGAGCGTGCGGAGCTGCGCCGCCGGCACACGGGCATGGACATGGTCGTGCTGGTCACCGTGACCGGGCGCAGCCAGTCCGAGCTGGAGTCGGCCGCGAACGAGGTCGTCACCGCGGCGATCACCTCCGGGTGCGAGGTGCGCCCGATCTGGCTGGAGCAGGACGCGGCGTTCATCGCCGCGGCCCTGCCCTTCGGAAGGATCAAGCTGTGATGAAGGACAAGACGCAGTTCGGGCTGTTCCAGGTCTTGGAGCCGGGCAAGGACGAGCGACGCGAGGCCAAGAAGGCTGCGCGCGCGCTCACCTGCGCGCAGGAGGCCGCCCGCCGTAAGGCCGAGAAGGCCGCCCGCGCTGACCGGTTCCCTCAGCCGCAGTGGGGGCCGAAGGGGCCGACCGGCAAGCATCAGCTGCGCGGGATGAAGACCCTGGCCCCGCGTGCAGTGCGCACGACCACGCACACCGCCTCCACCGCCTACCCGTTCGTGGCCGGTCCAGGACTGGGCGCCAAGGGCCTGTACATCGGCCGGGACATGCACGGCGGCGGCGCGTTCTGCTTCGACCCGTGGGCGCTGTACGAGGCCGGGGTGATCTCGGGGATGTCGATGATGCTGTTCGGGCAGGTAGGCACGGGCAAGTCCTCGCTGGCCAAGTCCCTTGCCACCCGCCAGGTGCTGGCCGGGCGCAAGCTCTCGGTGGCCTCGGACAAGAAGGGCGAGTGGA
>NZ_JAUNHR010000108.1 GCF_030523875.1 Micrococcus sp.
GTCTTCCGCCGCAACTGGTGGGAGCTGATCCTGGGCACCTTCGTCATGTACGCCACGTACGTGCTCTTCTACCTGATGACCACCTGGATCCTCTCCTACGCGATCGGCAAGCGGGAGTCCGGGTTCCTGGGCGTTCCCTACAGCGAGTTCCTGGTGCTGCAGCTGCTGGGCATCCTCTTCTTCGCCGCCTTCGTGCCGGTCTCCGGCTGGCTCGCGGACCGCTTCGGCCGCAAGCCCACCCTGCTCGTGGTGACCGGGCTGATGGTGGCGTTCGGCCTGAGCTTCGGTCTGTGGCTGTCCCCGGACTCGATGGGCCAGGGCGCGGAGCTGAACGTGCCGAGCATGATCGCGTTCCTCGCCGTGGGCATGGCGCTGATGGGCCTGACCTTCGGGCCGATGTCTGCCGTCCTGCCGGAGCTGTTCCCCACGAACACCCGGTACACGGGCTCGGGGATCGCGTACAACGTGTCCTCGATCATCGGCGCCGCCGTCACCCCGTTCATCGCGGCTTGGCTGGTGCAGCGCTTCGACGTGGCGTGGGTGGGGTACTACCTGGCCGCGGCCTCGCTCGTCACGCTCGCGGCCCTGGCCCTCACGCCGGAGACCCGCCACACGGACCTGCACACGGTCTCCTCCGCCCGGGAGCGCCGCGCCGCCGCCCGCTGAGCGCGGCACCCCCTCCCCGACAGCCCAGCGCCCCGGCGACATTACATCGGTACAGGACCGCGGGTATGTGGCCCGGGGGCGGGGGTTCCGTGCGGGGGCAAGGGGCCGAGTGCCGGGGGCGCAGACGCGCACGTGCAGGCGGCGCGCCGCCTCGGCGATGGACCCGGACATGGACGGGTACACCGTGAAGGTGTCCGCGAGGTCGTCCACGTGGAGCTTGTGGGTCACCGCGAGCGCGATCGCGTAGATGAGCTCGGAGGCGCGGGGGGCCACCACCACGCCGCCGATCACGGTCCCGGAGCCCTGGCGGGCGAAGATCTTGACGAAGCCCTCCTTGACGCCCTGCATCTTGGCGCGCGGGTTGGTGGCGAAGTCCAGGCGCAGCACGTCCGCCTGGTAGCGGCCCGAGTCCACCTGCTCCTGGGTGACGCCCACGGTGGCGATCTCCGGGGAGGTGAAGATGTTGGAGGCGAGCAGGTGCGGACGCAGCGGCTTGAGCGCGTCGCCGAGCAGGTGGGCGACGGCGATGCGCCCCTGCATCGCGGCCACGGAGGCCAGGGCGAGCTGGCCCGTGCAGTCACCGGCCGCGTAGATGCTGGGGACGGTGGTGCGGGAGACGCCATCGACCTTCACGTGGCCGGCCTCGGTCAGCTCGACGCCGACCTCCTCGAGGCCCAGGCCGGCGGTGTTGGGCACGCCGCCGACGGCCACGAGGGCGTGGGAGCCGTCGATGTACGGGCGGTCGGCGGCGCCGTCGCCGGACAGGTGCACGCGCACGCCGTCCGCGGTGCGCTCCACGGACTCGGCGCGGCAGCGGGCGGCCACGTCCAGGCCGTGCTCCTGGAAGACGTGCTCGAGCAGCTGGGCGGCGTCGGCGTCCTCGCCGGGCAGCACGCGGTCGCGCGAGGACACCAGGGTCACCTGCGCCCCCAGGCGGTTGTACGCGGAGGCGAACTCGGCGCCGGTGACGCCGGAGCCCACCACGATCAGGTGCTCCGGCAGCTCCTGGAGGGCGTAGACCTGCTTCCAGTTGAAGATGCGCTCGCCGTCCGGCCGGGCGGTGGGCAGCTCGCGGGGACTGGCGCCCACGGCCACGAGGATGGCGTCCGAGGTGACGGTCTCGGGATCGGCGCCCTCGGCGTCATCGTGGGAGCGCACGGCCACGGTGTGGGGACCGGTCACGGTGGCCTCGCCGAGGACCACGCGCACGCCGCGCTTCTCCAGGGCGCGGTGGATGTCCCGGGACTGCTGGCCGGCGAGCTCGAGGATGCGGCGGTCCACCTCGGCCATGGATGCCCGGGGCTCGGCGCCGCCGAGATCCACGCCGAGGTCGCGGGCGAGGTCCACACGGCGCATGGAGTCGGCCGTGGCGATCAGGGTCTTGGAGGGCACCACGTCCGTCAGGACGGCGGCACCGCCCAGGCCCTGGCGCTCGATCACGGTCACGGTGGCGCCGAGCTTGGCGGCCACCATGGCGGCCTCGTAGCCGCCGGGGCCGCCGCCGATGATGGTCAGGGACGGGAGGAAGGTGGTGTTCTCGTCGGTCACGCCCCCATTGTGTCCCGTTTCCGGGTGGGATGTCACAGGGAGCCGCCAGAACGGGACCGCCCCGTCCCGCGGCGGCGGGACGGGGCGGTGGGGAAGACGCTCAGCGAAGCGTCACCAGATGCCGTCGGTGCTGTTGGAGCCGCTGACCGAGGAGTAGTTCCCGATACGGCGGGAGTCCAGCATCTCCCCCGGAGCCAGGGCGATGGTGCCGGTCTTGGGGCCACGGGCGACCCAGCGGACCGAGCCGCCGTTGACCCACTCGACCAGCTTCTGGTCGTAGTAGGCGCGGCAGGCGGCGGTGTCCGGAGCGCCGGTCTCCTCGAACGTCGGAGCCGGCAGGCCGTAGGGACGGGGAGTGATGGTGAGGTAGTTCTCCCAGCGGCCGGGCCCGCGGACCGCTCCGTCGCCGAAGCCGAAGGCGATGTTGGCCTCTTCGCCCGGGGTGTGCGTGTCGTCGCCGGGGCCGCTCAGATCCCACACGACCGAGGTGCTCACGCTGCCGACGGGCTGGTTGGGCACGTTGTAGTTCGTGACGTTGCCGTCGGCGACGGAGAGGTCGTCCCACGATGAGTTGATTCGGGTGAACTTGCGTCCGTCATCATTGAGGACGTTGTTGTTGCGCACCTGGATGTCGAACACCAGCGGGTTCTCCGCCGTGTACTCGAGGGTGCAGTCAGACAGGTTCTTGACGTTGATGTACGCGTCCGTGGCGGTGCTGTTCAGGGCACCCAGCGGCTGGTACAGGTTGAGCTCCAGGGTCACAGGCTCCCCGTTGCACAGACGGGAGGCGAAGGCGAGGTCGATGGGGGTGGGGTCGCAGACGGGCGAGGCACTGGCGGCGGGGGCGCTGACGGCGAGGGCCACAGCGGGCGCGGCCCAGGCGACGCCCTGGGTGACGGTACGGCGGGAGATGTTCTGAGACACGGGGGGTCCTTCACGATGAGATGGCACAGACGGCGGGGGAGGTGATGCGCGGTCATCACTCAACGCCATCATCCTCGGTGTCCACTACAACAGTCAAGCACTTCCGCGCCGCTTCGCGTGCATCCTCCGCCGCTAGATCCACCCCGCATCTACACTGGCGGCGTGAACGAGCAGAGCATCCCCGTGACCGCGTCCCACGCCGACTCCTCCCCCCTGCGCGGGGACCATCCCGGCTTCGCGGAGGCCCGCGCCGCCGCCGCCGTGATCGCCGAGGCCACGGGCGCGGCGGAGCATCGGATCGCCGTCGTCCTGGGCTCCGGCTGGGGCGAGGCGGCGGAGCTGATCGGCACCGAGCGGGCCCGCGTGGACCTGGCGGACGTGCCGGGCTTCCACGCCCCGAAGGTCCCGGGGCACAACGCGGTGATCCGCTCCGTGGAGCTGCCGGACGGCACGCGGGCCCTGGTCTTCGGCTCCCGCACCCACTTCTACGAGTCCCGGGACGCCCAGGCCGTGGCGCACACGGTCCGCACCGCCGCCGCGGCGGGCGCACGCACCGTGGTCCTGACCAACGGCTGCGGCGGGCTCGACCCGGAGATCGCCCCCGGCACCCCTGTGCTGATCGCGGACCACATCAACCTCACCGGGGCCACCCCGCTGGCCGGCGCCACGTTCGTGGACCTCACCGACCTGTACTCCCCGCGCATCCGCGCGATCGCCCGCGAGGTGGACCCCTCCCTCACCGAGGGCGTGTACGTGCAGTTCGCCGGCCCGCAGTACGAGACGCCCGCCGAGGTGCGCATGGCGAAGGTGCTCGGCGGGGATCTGGTGGGCATGTCCACCGCCCTGGACGCGATCGCCGCCCGCCACGCCGGCCTCGAGGTCTTCGGCATGTCCCTGGTGACCAACCACGGCGCCGGCATCCAGGAGACCCCGCTGTCCCACCAGGAGGTCGTGGAGGCCGGGCAGGCCGCCGGACCCCGCATCTCCCGCCTCCTCGCGGACGTCATCGCCCGCCTCTGACCACGGCTGACGACGCCGACGGGCACCCCGCCCGACAGCCCCCTCCCGCCCTCACCCTCCCCAGGAGCAGCCCCATGAGCCCGACCCCCGCCCTCGACCCGCAGGTGCTGGACCTCGCGCGGCGGTGGTCCCACGAGGACCCGGACCCCGCCCACCGCGCCGTGCTGGCCGCAGAGCTGGCCGCCGCCGAGGGCGAGGGCCCGGAGGCGGAGGCCGCCCGCGCGTCGCTGGCGTCCCGGTTCTGCGGACCGCTGGCGTTCGGCACGGCCGGACTGCGCGCGGAGGAGGGGCCCGGCGAGTCCCGGATGAACCGGCTGGTGGTGCGCCGCACCGCCGCCGGCCTGGGCCGCCACCTCTGGGCGGAGCTCGGTGCGGACGCCGCCGCCCCGCTCGTGGCCGTGGGCTACGACGCCCGCCGCGGGTCGGCGGACTTCGCGCGGGACACCGCGGCGGTGCTCACCGCCGCCGGCGCGCAGGTGGTGCTGCTGCCCCGGCCGCTGCCCACCCCCGTACTGGCCTTCGCCGTGCGGCATCTGAACGCGGACGCCGGCGTCATGGTGACCGCGTCCCACAACCCGCCCGCGGACAACGGCTACAAGGTCTACCTCGGCGGCCGGATGACGGACGAGGCCGGCCGTGGCGCGCAGATCGTCTCCCCCGCGGACGCGCAGATCGCCGCGCAGATCCGCCACACGGACTGGCCCGCGGACATCCCGATGGCCGAGGACGGCTGGGAGGTCGCCGGGGAGGAGCTCGTGGACGCCTACCGCGAGGCGGCGCTGTCCGTGCTCGACGACGAGGCGCACCCGGCCCGGGACCTGCGGATCGTCTACACCCCGCTGCACGGCGTGGGCGGCGCCGTCCTGCCTGGGCTGCTCGCCGAGGCCGGCTTCACGGACGTGCACGTGGTCCCCGAGCAGGCGGAGCCGGACCCGGCGTTCCCCACGGTGGCCTTCCCCAACCCGGAGGAGCCGGGAGCGATCGACCTGGCCCTGGCTCTCGCCGGGGACGTGCGGGCGGACCTGGTGATCGCCAACGACCCCGACGCCGACCGCCTCGCCCTGGCCGTGCCCGTCCCCTCCCCCGACGACGACGCCGCCCCCGCCTGGCGCATGCTCTCCGGGGACGCGGTGGGCACGCTGCTGGGCGCGCACCTGCTGCCGCGGCTGGCCTCGCAGGGCCGCTCCGCGGCCAACTCCGTGGTCTCCGCCCCGCAGCTGGCGGCGCTGGCGGAGGCGGCCGGCGTCGAGCACCACGTCACGCTCACCGGCTTCAAGTGGATCTCCCGCGCCCCGCGGCTGGGCTTCGGCTACGAGGAGGCCCTGGGCTACTGCGTGGCCCCGGACCTCGTGCGGGACAAGGACGGGATGACGGCGGCGCTGGCCGCGGCCGAGCTCGCCGCGCGCCTGGCCGCGCAGGGCCGCACGTTGCTGGACGCCCTCGCGGACGCGGACGCGGTCACCGGCTCGATGCCCAGCGCCCAGGTGGCGGTGCGCGTGGAGGACCTGTCGATCATCGCGGACACCATGGCCGCCCTGCGCGCCACGGGCCCGGCCACCCTGGCCGGGGAGCCGGTGACCGTGCGTCGGGACCTGGCCGCCGGGTCCGCCGCGCTGCCGGCCACGGACGCCCTGCTGTTCGCCACGGACTCCGGCACGCGCGTGCTGGTCCGCCCCTCCGGCACGGAGCCCAAGCTCAAGTGCTACCTCGGCACGCGGGACCCGGACCCGGCCGTGGCGGCCGAGCGCCTGGCGCGCCTGGAGGCGGAGGTCGCCGCGCTCGTCGCCTGCTGAGCCCCGCCCCGCGCGGGCCGGGCACAGGCCGGGCGCGGGCCACTAGGCTGGTCCGCATGACCGAGACCCCCTCCCTCTCCCGCGCCGAGCT
>NZ_JAUNHR010000016.1:0-10718 GCF_030523875.1 Micrococcus sp.
CGGGGGGGGCCCCCCCGGGCCGGGGGGCCCCCCGGGGGGGTGGCCCTCGCCGCGCCCGACGGTCCGGGCGGGTGGGACGCGCGGATGCGGCGTCAGTCGCGGGCGCGCACCACGGGGAGCTGGCCGGTGCGGTCGTGCACGGCGGCGGACTTGCGCACGCCGGTGACGAACCACGCCGCGGTGAGGGCGACCACCCAGACCAGGCCGATGATCAGGGCCTGACGGGAGTCCGGGATGGTCGCCATCGTGATCACGACGACGGCCACGAACCCGAGGCCCAGCCAGGTGCCCACGGCGCCGCCCGGCATGGGGAACGGCGACGGCGCGGCGCCCTGCTCCTTCACGCGCTTCTGCATGGCGCGGTGGGAGAGGAAGATCATGGCCCACGTGAACACCACGGCGAACGAGGCGACGCCGGCGATCAGGCCGAACGAGTCCGGGTCCACGGTGATGAGGATGGCGCCGAGCACCATGACCACCAGCATGACCACCACGCTGAGCCACGGGACGCCGCCCTTGTTGGTGTTGGTGAAGGCGCGGGGGGCCTGGCCGTCGTGCGCCATGGCGTAGAGCAGGCGACCGGAGGCGTAGATGCACGCGTTGATGGCCGAGATCGCGGCGGTCAGCACCACGAAGTTCAGGATGTGCGGGGCGAAGGGCACGCCCAGGCCCTCGAAGATCTGCACGAACGGGCTGGTCTCGCCGGTCACGGCGGTCCACGGCATGAGGGACATGATGACCACCATGGTGCCCACGTAGAACAGCAGGATGCGCACGGGCACGGTGTTGATGGCCTTGGGGAGCACCCGCTCCGGGTCCTTGGCCTCGCCCGCGGCCACGCCGAGGGTCTCGATGCCGCCGAAGGAGAAGGTCACGATCGTCAGGGCGGTCAGGACGCCGAGGATGCCGTGGGGCAGGAAGCCGCCGTGGTCCACGAGGTTGTTCAGGCCGGCCGGGGTGCCGTCCGTGAAGGAGGCGCCGGTGAACATGAGGATGACGCCGCCGAAGATCATGGCGACGATGGCGCCGACCTTGATCAGGGTCAGCCAGAACTCGGCCTCGCCGAAGTTGCCCACGTGGGTCATGTTGATCAGGCCGATGACGAGGATCGTGGCCGCCACCCAGGCCCAGGCCGGGACGTCCGGGAACCAGAAGGCCATGTACTTGGTGATGGCGGCGGTGTCCGCCACGATCACCACGGCCAGCTCGAACACGAAGGTCCAGCCGGTGACGTAGCCCGCGAAGGGGCCGAGATAGCGGGAGGCGTAGGCCGCGAAGGAGCCGGAGACCGGCTCGCGCAGGGTCATCTCCCCGAGGGCGCGCATCACCAGGTAGACGGCGGCACCGGCGATGAGGAAGGAGAGGATCACGCCGGGGCCGGCGGTCTGGATGCCGCCCGCCGAGCCGTAGAACAGGCCGGTGCCGATCGCCGTGCCGATGGCGATGAACATGATGTGGCGCTGGCTCAGGCCGCGATGGAGCTCGCGGTTCTCGGGCGTGGCGCTCGTGGTGGTGCCGTGACTGGCCATGGGACTGCTTTCACTCGTGGGCCGATGTGATCGGACGCACCATGGTGCATGCCGATGAGTGAAATGTCACATCCGCTGAGTGCAAAGACTCCGGTGGGGGCCGCGCCGGGACCCGGCGCGGCCCCGACGGTCAGCGGCGGAGCAGCCAGGCGGCCGCGTCGGGGGCCAGCCGGCCGTCCACCAGGGCCTCCGAGCCGGGCAGCGAGAACTGCGCCTTCTTGTGGTCCTCGGGCAGGGCCACGGGCTCGGCGCCGAGGTTGGCCATCACGAGGACGGTGCGCGCCGGGATCGGCTCGCCCGAGCCCAGGTGACGGCCCCCGCCGGAGGTCACCGTGAAGGCCAGCACGCCCTCCTCCGGGCGGTGGTGCTCCTCGGACCACGCGAACGAGCCCGTGCCCAGGTCCAGCTCGGCGCGGATCTGCAGCAGGTGCCGGTACAGCTCGAAGTGCGAGCCCTCGACGCCGACCTGCCGGTCCGCGGCCAGCTCCCGGAACGCCGCGGGCTGGGGCAGCCACGGCGCGGCGGCGTCGGCGGGCGCGGGGGCGCCGTCGGGGTGCACGGTGAAGCCCAGGTGCGGCTCGTCCGCGGCCCACGGCATGGGGATGCGGCAGCCGTCCCGGCCGGGCTCGGCGCCCTCGGTGCGGAAGAAGTACGGGTCCTGGCGGTGCTCGGCCGCCAGCGTGGTGTGCTCGGGCAGGCCGAGCTCGTCGCCCTGGTAGATGTACGCCGACCCGGGCAGGGCCAGCTCCACCATGGCCGCCGCGCGCGCCCGACGCCGGCCGAGGGCCTCGTCCGGCTGCTCGTCTGCGGCGGTGATGCCGGCCGGGTAGGCGGTGGGGTCGGACAGGCCGTAGCGGGAGGCGTGGCGGACCGTGTCGTGGTTGGAGAGCACCCAGGTGTTCGGGGCGCCCACCTTCTCGCCCTCCGCGAAGGAGCGCGTGATGGCCGAGTCCAGCGCCTGCGCGTCCCAGCCGGCCATGAGGTAGGTGAAGTTGAACGCCTGGTGCATGTGCCCGGGGCGGACGTAGCGGAAGGTGCGCGGCAGCGGGGACACCCAGGCCTCGGCCACCATCATCGGCTCGTGCTCGTAGGAGTCCAGCACGCGGCGCCACTGGCGGTAGACCTCGTGCACGCCGTCCTGGTCCAGGAACGGCATGGCCGGCTCGAACGCGTCGACGTCGAAGTCGGGGTCCTGGTCCTCGCCGGCGTCGGTGACCATGCCCATGCGGGTGTGGTCCGCGTCCGGGTAGCCCGGCTTCTTGATGAGCCCGTGGGCCACGTCCACGCGGAAGCCGTCCACGCCGCGGTCCAGCCAGAACCGCAGGATGTCCTCGAACTCCGCGCGGACCTCCGGGTTCTCCCAGTTCAGGTCCGGCTGCGTGGTGTCGAACAGGTGCAGGTACCACTGGCCGGGCGTGCCGTCCGCCTCGGTCACGCGGGACCACGCCCCGCCGCCGAAGGTGGACTCCCAGTTGTTCGGGGGCAGCTCGCCGTGCTCGCCGCGGCCCTCCGTGAAGTGGTAGCGGGCGCGCTCGGGGGACCCGGGGCCCGCGGCGAGCGCCGCCTGGAACCAGGCGTGGTCGCTGGAGGTGTGGTTGGGCACCAGGTCGACGATCACGCGGATCCCGGCCTCGTGGGCCGCGGCGATCATCGCGTCCGCGTCCTCGAGCGTGCCGAACCGCGGGTCCACGGCGCGGTAGTCCGCGACGTCGTAGCCGGCGTCGTGCTGGGGGGACAGGTAGAAGGGGGAGAGCCAGATCGCGTCCACGCCCAGGCGGGTGAGGTACGGGATCCGCGCGGTGACGCCGGGCAGGTCGCCCATGCCGTTGCCGTCCCCGTCCGCGAACGAGCGCGGGTAGACCTGGTAGATCACCGCGTCCACCCACCACGGGGTGGTCGGACGGTTGCGGGCTTCCGAGGGCGGCGTGCTGAGGCGGGGCGTGATCATAGGGTCAAGCCTAGGCCGGGTCGGTAAGACCTGTTACAGAAGCAGTCCGATCTGCGACTCGTCTTGCGGATGAAAAACTATTATTTGATGAGCCCTGCGAATTGTTTCCTGGTTTAGCGACTTGGCCAGTTGCGTCGTACCTTGGATGAGCTTATCTTCTCCCTGCTCTTTTCTTAATATTAGAGCCACTTTTCTGGATACCGGAAACGTGATGGAGTCGGCTGGTTTAACTCCAAAATTGCGCATAGAGTCGCTTAAAAGATTCACCGGGTCGTCACTTGTCGCAAGGGATTTTCGATAGAATTTAACAACAATCCATCGTCGTCTTAATAATTCATCGGCAATCGTGTGTACATAATTATCCAAGCCTTGAGCCTGAAATTCTGCAGAGTTCACATAATTGACCATTTGTGGGACAACCAGTGAATACGCCTCTTCGACAATTTTCTTTGCTTCATGCGCCGAAAGATCGGGTGACTCTTCACGCAGTTGTTGAATCCGCTGGGCCCGCGTAGATTGGAGACCCTCAGTCGCAATGACGGACTCGCCGATTTTTTGAGAAAGTTCTCGCATCGGGCGGGATCGTAGGTGTTGCATTGACATCCAAAGCGCGGCGCGCTCCCTGCCGTCAGCGCTCAAGGGCCCGCTTAAGTTGCTTATTTCACTGATTCCCGGAAAAAGTTCCTCTTCCCATTTTGAAAGCGCCACCTCCATGGCGTCACTTTTTTGCCCATCAATTTCTGATACCGAATAGAAATGATTTTCCGCCGCCACGTTAGCAATATTTGAGACAAATGTACCGCCGTGGCAGTGTTGAACTTTCACTCTCTCTCGACTATCTGCGAACAATTTGAGGTATCGCCTGGGCACAATATGATGCGTTTTTGCTCTTGGTGTCAAAGTGGTGTCCACCTTTAAGGGGTTATATTTTTAAGTGTAGTAGGTAAATTTGCTTTTAGAGTTGTAAGGATCGCACGCCCGAGCTAATTCTTCAAGGGCCGGCTCGACTACTTTCTGCGACGCCTCGCACCCCACAATGGGGGCATGAAGCACTTCGACGACCCCGTCCTGCAGGCCATGGCCTCCCGCCGCTCCGTGTCCAAGGTGGGCCCGGCGACGCCGTCGGACGAGGAGATCGCCCGGCTGCTGGCCGCGGTCACCCCCGTGGCCGACCACAAGGCGCTGCGGCCGTGGCGCCTGATCCTGTTGCGCGGGGACGACCGCCGCGTGCTCGGCGAGGCCCTCGACGCGGCCGCCGGCGTCGAGCGGGAGCCGGGGGAGCGCAACGAGAAGCCGTTCCGCGCCGAGCTGCTGATCGCCGTCGTCGCGAAGCACACGGAGCACCCGAAGGTCCCGGAGTGGGAGCAGCACGCCACCGCCGCCGGAGCCGCCCACCTGCTGGAGCTCGCCCTGTGGCGGGCAGGCTGGGGCGTGATGTGGCGCACCGGCCTGCTGACGGACGCCCCCGAGGTCCGTGCCGCCCACGGGCTCGCCGACGACGAGATGCTCCTGGGCTGGCTCTACGTGGGGGACGTGGACCCGCACCTGAAGGAGCGCCTGGCCGCCTCGAACAAGCCGGCGCTGGATCCGGCCCCGTTCCTGGGCCGGATGCCGCGGGGCTGACGGGCCCGTCCGGCCGCCGCCCCGCCCTCAGTTCGCGTGGGCCAGCATCCCGACGCGGCCCCACCGGCGGTTGAGCCGCTCCTGCGCGAGCCCGGCGCTGGCCTCGTCGCCCTCGTCCAGGGCGTCGATCAGCGTCCAGAGGTCGAACGCGGAGTCGTCCGGCCACACGTGGGGCGTCAGTCCGCCGTAGTCCAGCTCCAGCACGGAGTCCGGGTGGAACGCCTGCAGCCACGGGATCATCACGGCCAGCTCGCCCAGGAGCTCCGAGTCCGGCGCGTGCCGGGCCAGCACCGCGGCGGCGTGCCCGGCCCGCTCGACGGCCGCGGCCACGGGCGTACGCCGGTACGCCGTGGTCTCCCCGTCCACGAGCCGACGCACGGGCTCCTCCGGGTCGAACACCCCCAGCCACGCGTGCGGCACGCCCCACACGGCGGTGCGGGTCTGCACCCGGTGGGTGCCGCTCGTGCCGTCGCCGTCCTGGTGGGCCTGGTCCGGGCCGCGGCTCCCGCGGACGGCGGCGCCGGCGTCCTCGCGGTGCTCGGGGCCGCCGACCGCGTCCTCCGACCCCTCGCCGGGGTCGGTCTCGTCCGCGCCGGGGGTCAGGCCCCACTCGTCCTCGAGCGCCACGAGGGCGCGGCCGCGGTTCATGGCGCGCGCCGCCGTCGGGACGGCCGCCTCGTATGCCGACGGCGCCATGGCCTCCTCGAGCATGGCCGCGGCCATCTCCATGCGCAGCGCGAGCTCATCCGGGCAGTAGAACGCGGACCCGCCGACCTCCAGCACGCGCACCAGGTCGTCCTCCCCGGGCTCGGGGAACGGGTCCGCCACGCGCCGCAGCAGACGACGCCGGGCCCGGGCCTGCGCCTCGGCCTCCACCTCGGCGCGGGTCAGGTGCGCGGCCGCGATCAGTCGGGCCTGCACGGCGTCCGGGTAGGCGGACAGCGGCTGGAAGACGCGGAGGTTCGCCGCGACGTTCACCCCCGACCCCCGCGGAGGGGGAGCGGGCGGGCAGCGGCGGGCGCCGTCGTCGTCATGGGGGTGCCCCGGCTCAGCCGAGCTCCACGACCACGGGGGCGTGGTCCGAGGCGCCCTTGCCCTTGCGCTCCTCGCGGTCGATCCAGGCGTCCGTGACGGTCTCGGCGAGCGCGGGGGAGAGCAGCGGGAAGTCGATGCGCATGCCCTTGTTCTTGGGGAAGCGCAGCTGCGTGTAGTCCCAGTAGGTGTAGACGTCCGGGCCGGGGTGGCGCGGGCGCACGGGGTCGGTGAACCCGAGCTCCTCGAACGCGCGGAAGGCGGCGCGCTCGGGCTCGGAGACGTGCGTGTACCCGTCGCGGAGGAACATCTCGATGTCCCACACGTCCTCGTCCCGCGGGGCGATGTTCCAGTCGCCCACGTAGGCGGTGCGGGCCCGCGGGTCCGCCTTAAGCTCCGCCGCGGCGTGCTCCTGCAGGACGCGCAGCCACTCGAGCTTGTAGGGCATGTGCTCGTCCTGCAGGCCGCGGCCGTTGGGCACGTACAGGGACCACAGGCGCAGCGGCTCGACGCCGTCGGCCTCCTCGCCGACCACCGCGGAGAGGGCGCGGGCCTCCTCCTGCGGGTCCTTGCCGCCCTTGCCGAAGTGCGGCTGGCCGGGGAAGCCCCGCTGCACGTCGGACAGGCCCACACGGGAGGCGATCGCCACGCCGTTCCACTGCGAGATCCCGTGGTGGGCGACCTCGTAGCCGGCGCGCTCGAACAGCTCCCAGGGGAAGTTCTCGTCCTTGCACTTGGTCTCCTGGACGGCCAGGACGTCCATGTCCTGCCGCTCGAGGAAGGCCTCCACGCGGTCGGCGCGGGCACGGAGGGAGTTCACGTTCCAGGTGGCGATCTTCACCCGTCCAGGCTAGCGGGCGGGGCGGAGGCCCGAGCGTGGAGGGGTGACCCCGGTCATGGCCGGGGTGCGAGGATGAGCCCATGCTCCTCTGCGCCCTGGACATGATGGTCCCCACCCACCAGACCACCGGGATCTGGCGCCACCCCGACGCCGACGTCGAGCAGTACCGGGACCTCGACTTCTGGATCCGGCACGCCCGCATGCTGGAGACCGCGGGGTTCGACGCGATGTTCTTCGCGGACGTGGCCGGCGTCTACGACGTGTTCGACGGCTCCGGCGCCACCGCGATCCGCGAGGGCATGCAGTACCCCATGCTCGACCCGCTGCTGGCGGTGAGCGCGCTCGCGGCCGCCACCGAGCGGATCGGCTTCGGCGTCACCGCCTCCGTCAGCTACGAGCAGCCGTACCTGCTGGCGCGGCGGTTCGCCACGCTGGACCACCTCACGCGCGGGCGGATCGCGTGGAACATCGTCACCTCCTACCAGCGCTCGGCCACCGAGAACCTGGGCCTGGGGGACCTCGTCCCGCACGACGAGCGCTACGACCGCGCCGACGAGTTCATGGACGTGGTCTACGCGCTGTGGGAGGGCACCTTCGCGCCCGGCGCGCTCGTGGCCGACGCCGCGGCCGGCGTCTACCTGGACCCGGAGAGGGTGCACGGGGCCGGGCACGAGGGCCGCTGGTTCTCCGTGCCGGGGCCGGGCCTGACCTTGCCCGGCCCGCAGGGCACCCCGTTCCTGTTCCAGGCAGGCTCCTCCCCGCGGGGGCTGGAGTTCGCGGCCCGGCATGCCGAGGCCCTCTTCTTCTCCGGCACCACGCCGGAGAACGTGCGCCGCCTGACGGACGCGCTGCCGGCGCACCTGGAGCGGGCCGGACGCCCGCGGGACGCGGTCCGCGCCGTCACCTCGGTCACGGTGGTCGCGGCGGACACCGACGACGCCGCCCGCGCCCGCCTCGACGACTACGCCCGCCACGTGGACGAGGACGCGGCCCTGGCCCTGTTCGCCGGGTGGACCGGGCTCGACCTCGCCGCCCTGTCCCCGGACGACGTGCTCCAGGACGTGCCGATCGAGGGCAACCGCTCCGCGCTGCAGTCCTTCACCTCGATGGACCCGGACCGTGCGTGGACGGTGCGGGACCTGGCCGCGTTCATGGCGATCGGCGCCCGCGGCCCCGTGATCGTGGGATCGGGCCGGACCGTGGCGGACGAGCTCGAGCGGTGGATGTCCGAGGCCGGGGTGGACGGGTTCAACGTGGACTACGCGCTGCGCGGCGTGGACCTGCCGGCCTTCGCCGAGCACGTCACCCCCGTGCTGCGCGAGCGCGGGCACCTGCGGGACGGGGCGAGCCCGGGCGTCCCGGGCGGCCGGCCGGCGTCGGGCACGCTGCGCGGGCGCATCCTCGGCGCGGACACCCTCCGGGACGACCACCCGGGGGCGGCCTTCCGCCGCTGAGGGCTCAGCGCCACCAGGTGTCGTGGATCGTGACCGGGGTGGTGCGCTTGTGGCGGGAGCGCAGCCAGACCCCCTCCAGCTTCTCGGCGACGGCCTCCGGGATCTCCCGGCCCTCGAGGTAGTCGTCGATGTGCTCGTAGGTCATGCCGAGCTCGTCCTCGTCCGTACGGCCCGGGTTCCCGTCCAGCAGGTCGGCGGTGGGGACTTTGCTCCACAGGTGCTCGGGGGCGCCGAGCTCCCTCGCGACGGCCCGGATCTGGCGCTTGTCCAGGCCGAACAGCGGGAGCACGTCGGCCCCGCCGTCGCCGAACTTGGTGAAGAACCCGGTGACGGACTCGGCGCCGTGGTCCGTGCCGATCACCAGCTGCCCGTGCGCGCCGGCGATCGCGTACTGCGCCACCATGCGGATGCGGGCCTTCACGTTGCCCTGGTTGTAGTCGGTGATGGGCTCGCCCACGGCCTCGGCGAACTCCTCCGCCACACCCGCCACCGCGCCGGCGATGTCGAAGGTGACCTCCCGGTCCGCGGACACGAAGTCCATGGCGGCCTGCGCGTCGGCCTCGTCCCGCTGCGCCCGGTAGGGCAGTCGCACCGCGGTGAACCGGGGGGCCTCGCGGGAGGGGGCGGCGTCGTCGGCTCCGGCACGCGCCTCGCCGGGCGCGGTCCCTGCGGCCACCGCGGGACCGCCGAGGGCGACGGCGTCGGTCACCCCAAGCTGCGCGCGGCGGCGCTCGACGGCGAGCTGGGCCAGGCGTCCGGCGGTGGTGGAGTCCACGCCGCCGGAGATGCCGAGCACGAACCCGGTCGCGCCGGTGGCCTCGAGGTAGTCCACGAGGAACCGCACGCGGGCCTCGACCTCGGCGGCCGGGTCGATCTCGGGGCGCACGCCCATCTCGGCGATGATCTGCTGCTGGAGTTCACGCATGCGCCCAGCGTAGGCCGGGCGCCCGCCCCGGGGGACGGCGTCCCGCCCCTCAAGCCTCCGGGTGCCCCAGGTTCCGGGCGATCGCCCGCAGGGTGGCCACGGTGATCCCGTAGTGCTCGGCGGGCAGGTCCGCGGTGGCGTCCCCGCGCAGCCGCTCCACGGCCTCGCCCACGCGCTCCCCGGCGGCCCGGCCCGTGGCGGTGAGCGTGAACAGCTCGCCCTCCACGGTCACCCAGCCGGCCTCCACGAGCTCGTCCAGCTGGTCGGCGACGGCGTCGCGCACCTCCGCCTCGAAGCCCGAGCGGATCTCCGCGGCGGACAGGGGCGAGGTGGTCAGGGCGTTCAGGACCTGCCACTGCGGGCGGGTCAGGCCGTGCTCCTCGAGGCTGGCGCCGATCCGCGCCGCGAGCAGGCCCTCGGCCACCGTGAGCCAGTGGGACAGGGGCAGGCCGGAGGGGTGGGACGTGTGCTGCTGTGCCGGGTCCGTCATGGTCCGAGGCTAGACCCGCGCCCGGCGCCGGTCGAGGGGCCCGGCCGCCGCCGTAGCATGGGCGCATGACCGCACAGACCCCCTCCGCCCCCACGCCCGAGCAGGACCGCGAGCGCCTCCGCGAGCTCATCCGGGAGCTGGCCGTGGTCCACGGCCGCGTCACCCTGTCCTCCGGCAAGGAGGCCGACTACTACGTGGACCTGCGCCGCGTGACCCTGCACCACGAGGCCGCCCCGCTGATCGGCCGCGTCATGCTGCGCCTGCTCGAGGACAACGGGATCGAGTTCGAGACGATGGGCGGGCTCACCATGGGCGCCGACCCCGTGGCCACCGCGATGATGCACCAGGCCGTCGCGCAGGGCCGCGCGCTGGACGCGTTCGTGGTGCGCAAGGCGCAGAAGTCCTACGGCATGGGCCGCCAGGTCGAGGGTCCGGGGGTCGACGGGCGCCGCGTCGTCGTGCTGGAGGACACCTCCACCACGGGCGGCTCCGCGCTGACCGCCGTGGAGGGCGTGCGGAGGGCCGGCGGCGACGTCCAGGCCGTGGCCGTGATCGTGGACCGCGCCACCGGCGCCGCCGAGCGCGTGGCCGAGGAGGCCGGCGTTCCCTACCTGTACGCGTTCGGCAAGGACGAGCTGGGCCTGGACTGACGCCGGCTCAGAGCCAGTCGGCGCGCTTGAACAGCGTGTAGAGCACCAGGGCGACGGCCAGCATCAGCCCGAGGGCCATGGGGTAGCCGAACGCCCAGTGCAGCTCCGGCATGCGCTCGAAGTTCATGCCGTAGATGGAGCCGATCAGCTGCGGGGCGAAGATGATGGCCGCCCAGGAGGAGATCTTCTTCACCTGGTCGTTCTGCTCGATCGACTGCTCCGCCAG
>NZ_JAUNHR010000016.1:10818-21059 GCF_030523875.1 Micrococcus sp.
CGGGAGAGCTCGTAGATGCGGCGGGAGACCGACGAGTCCCCGGAGAAGATCTGGTCCTCGATCTCCCGGATGTCCTGCTCCAGGCCCTCGGCCACGGGGAAGTAGTCGTCCACCACCCGGTCGAGGATCTCGAAGGCCACCTGGGAGGGGCCCTGGGCGAGGCGGTCCGGGCGCTTCTGCTCCAGGAGCGTGCGGACGGCGGCGAGGTCCGGCTCCTCGGCGTGGCGCACGGTGACCACGTAGTCCTCGCCGGTGAACACGTCCAGCTCGCCGAACTCCACGGTCTCGGTGGCGTCGATGTACCGGGCCGGGTGCAGCACCATGAACCAGTCGTCCCCGTAGCGCTCGAGCTTGGCGCGCTGGCCGGGGGTCAGGGCGTCCTCGACGGCGAGGGGGTGCAGCGGCAGCTCGTCCGCCACCTCCTGCAGCTCGTCCGGGTGGGGGCGGTAGAGGCCCAGCCAGGCCATCCCGCCGGTGCGCTCGATGGCGTCCCACGTCTCGGACAGGCTGGTGGGGGCGTAGACGCGGCGGCCGTCCACGTACACGGCGTTGTCGATCAGGGTCACCGCGCCATTCTCCCCCGGTGGGACACCGGCGGCCGACGTGGGCATCCGCCCGTCTCCCGCCGTACGGTGGGGACATGAGCGACTCCTCGACCACCCCCGTGAAGCGCGACGGCAGGACCCTCCTGCCCGCCGACGCCGTCACCACCGCCCCGATCGCCGCCCTCGGGCTGATCGGCGGCTACCTGACCGCCCGCGAGACCGGCATCCGCCCCCTCGGCGGTGCCGTCCTGGCCGCGGCCGGCCTGTACGCGGGCCGCACGTGGCTGGCCAAGGGCGGCCCCGGCGTCACCGCCGGTCTCGGCGCCCTGTACCTGGGCGGCTTCGGCGCCTCCCATCCGCTGGCCAAGAAGATCGGCGCGTGGCCGGCGGTCCTGTCCGTGGCCGCCGCCTCCGCGGGCGCGTCCTGGGCCGCCGTCGACACCAAGGACGGCCGCCGCTGAGCGAGCCCGCCGCCGGCCCCCACGACGACGCCGCCCCGCCCTCCGAGGGCGGGGCGGCCGGGCGCGTGGTCGGGGTGGGGCCGTGGGAGGGCCCCTGGCCTGAGGACCCGCGGTACGACCCGGCGCTGCTGCGCGACGGCGACCGCCGCAACGTCCTGGACGAGTACCGGTACTGGCGGCTCGAGGCGATCGTCGCGGACCTCGACGCCCGGCGGCACCCGTTCCACGTGGCCATCGAGAACTGGCAGCACGACCTGAACATCGGCACCGTGGTGCGCACCGCCAATGCGTTCAACGCCGCGGGCGTGCACATCATCGGCCGGCGCCGCTGGAACCGACGCGGGGCCATGGTGACGGACCGCTACTTGCACGTGCACCATCACGAGACAGTGAAGGACTTCACCGCGTGGGCGGCGGAGGCGGGCCTGCCCGTGCTCGGCGTGGACCTGTTCCCCGAGTCCGTGCCGCTCGAGACGTTCGACTTCCCCCGGGCGTGCGTCCTCGTGTTCGGCCAGGAGGGACCGGGGCTCTCCGACGAGGTCCGCGCCGCCAGCCAGGCCGTGCTGTCCATCGCGCAGTACGGCTCCACCCGGTCCATCAACGCCGGGGTGGCGGCGGGCATCGCGATGCACGCCTGGATCCGCCAGCACGGGGACCCGACGCCGGCCGTGTGAGCCGGTGCCGGGTTCGGGGCCGGCCTCAGGCCAGCTCCTCCCGCACGATCCGCGCGCCCTGCACCAGCGCCTCGGTCTTGGCACGGGCCAGTGTGCGCGGCAGCGGCGCCATGCCGCAGTTCGTGCTCGCCACCAGCCGGTCCGGGTCCACGTGCTCGAGGGCCTCGCGCAGGGTCGCCGCCACCTCCTGCGGCGTCTCCACCGTCCGGGAGGCCACGTCGATCGCCCCGACCATCACGGTCTTGCCGCGCAGCAGGCCGATCAGCTCGGCGGGCACGCGCGAGTTGTGCCGCTCGAGGGAGACCATGTCGATCGAGGAGCGCTGGAGCAGCGGGAACACGTCCTCGTACTGCCGCCACTCCTCGCCCAGCGTCGCCTTCCACGCGGTGTTGGCCTCGATGCCGTAGCCGTAGCAGATGTGCACGGCCGTGGTGCAGCCCAGTCCCTCGGCGGCGCGCTCGAGGGCGGCCACGCCCCAGGCCCGGACGTCGTCGGCGAAGACGTTGAACGCCGGCTCGTCGAACTGGATCACGTCCACGCCGGCGGCCTCCAGCTCGCGGGCCTCCGCGTTGAGGATCGCGGCGAACTCCCAGGCCAGCTCCTCGCGGCTGCCGTAGTGGCGGTCGGCCAGCGTGTCGATCATGGTCATCGGGCCGGGCAGGGTCCACTTCACGGGCCGGTCGGTGAGGCCGCGCAGGACCTTCGCGTCCTCGACGAACACGGGCCGCTCACGGTGCACGGCGTCGACGACGGTGGGCACGTCCGCGTCGTAGCGGTCGCGGATGCGCACCGTCTCGCGGCGCTCGAAGTCGACGCCCCCGAGGTGCTCGATGAACGTGGTGACGAAGTGGCGGCGGGTCTGCTCGCCGTCGCACACGAGGTCCACGCCGGCCCGCAGCTG
This sequence comes from Micrococcus sp., assembly GCF_030523875.1. Taxonomy (GTDB): domain Bacteria; phylum Actinomycetota; class Actinomycetes; order Actinomycetales; family Micrococcaceae; genus Micrococcus. The sequence continues at coordinate 13,400 of NZ_JAUNHR010000016.1, forward strand.
GTCCGCCACGGCCAGGGCGAGCGCGTCGTGCCGCCCCTCCTGCAGCTCGTCCCCGCTGAGCTTCCAGGGCGCCCACAGGGACTCCTCCTGGGCGAGCCAGGAGGGCTTGGGCAGGCTGCCGACGAGGGTGGTGGGCAGGAGGGCGGTCATCGGGTGTCCTCTCGGTCGGTCGACGGCGCGGCCGCGGCCCACTGCCGCAGCAGGTCCGCGTGGGGGGTCATCAGGTGCTCCTCGGCGTACCGGCCCTGCTCGCGGGCCAGGTCCGTGCGCTCCACGCGGTCGTAGGAGATCGGGGGGACCGTGTGGTCCGGGTTCTCCAGGCTCGGGCGGAACGTGGCCCCGGCGGGCGTGGTGGCGTGGTAGATCTCCGGCCGGTAGATCCGCTGGAACGTCTCCATCGTGGCGATCAGGCTGGCCAGCGCGACGTCGGTGTGCCGGGCCTCCAGGTCCCCGGAGTGGTAGAGGGAGAGCGGGGCGACGGCGCCGCGGGGCAGGAAGTGCCGCACGGACAGCCCCATGCGGGCGAAGTAGTCATCCGTGCGGGAGGGGGCGTCCTGGTGGTACTCGACCCCCAGGACGGGGTGGTGGTGCGTGCCGCGGGTGTAGGTGCGGCTGGTGGAGACGCTGAGGCAGACCACCGGGTCCGTGGTGAAGCGGGAGCGGTACGCCTCGGAGTCCAGGAGCCGCTGGAACAGCGCGCCGTGGAGCTCGCCGAACCCGTCGGGGACGTCGCCGGGGGCGCCGCTGGCCGCGTGCCGGGGCAGGAGCACGCTGAAGTCGTGGTCGCGCAGGTACGAGGAGAGGTTGTGGCCCACGACCCCCTCGACGTCGGCGCCGGTGACGGCGTCGTGGACCCGGGAGGCGAGCATCTCGAACATCGGGAACCGCACGTCCTCGCCGTCGGCCGTGAAGCACAGGTCCGCGGAGACGATCTCCAGCGTCACCCGGTGCCGGTCCGAGGGCGGGGCGTCCCCGCGGGTCAGCTCATCGAAGCGGCGGTCGATCATCGCGAGCACGGCCCGCAGGTTCTCCTCGCGGTCCTCCCCGCGGGCGAGGTTGGCGAAGTTCGTCGTGCTGCGGGAGGTGGCCGAGGGGCGGTAGTGCTCGTCGAAGGGCGTCGTGGTGATCTCGAACGCGACGGCGTCCGGGGCGGGGGTCCGGGTCATGGGGTCCTCATCGGGGGAGGGGGCAGGGGCAGGGGGGTCGAGGCGTCATCGACGCGCGGCGCGCTCGAGCGCCGCCGCCAGGTCCTCCTCGAGGTCGGCCACGTCCTCGATGCCGACGGAGAGGCGGACCAGGTCGCGGGGGACCGCCAGGGGCGTGCCCCGCACGGAGGAGTGCGTCATCTCGCACGAGTGGCAGATCAGGGACTCGACCCCGCCGAGGCTGACGGACAGCGCGAACAGCTCGGTGGCCTCCGCGAAGGCGCGCGCCGCCGGCTCGCCGCCGGCCAGCCGCACGGAGACGACGCCGCCGAAGCCGTCCATCTGCCGGGCCGCCAGCGCGTGGCCCGGGTGGTCGGGCAGCCCCGGGTAGAGCACCCGGGAGATCTCGGGCCGTCCCTGGAGCCACTCGGCCAGCCGGGCGGCGTTCGCCTGGTGCCGGTCCATGCGCAGGCTCAGGGTCTTGAGCCCGCGGGCCGCCAGGTAGGAGTCCTGCGGTCCGGCCACGGCGCCCGCGGCGAACTGCTGGTGGCCCACGGACTCCTCCAGCGGGACGCCGCGGTGCTCCCGGTCGGCCACCACCACGGCGCCGCCGAGCACGTCCGAGTGACCGCCGATGTACTTGGTGGTGGAGTGCACCACCGCGTCCGCGCCCAGGGCCAGGGGCCGCTGCAGGTACGGCGAGGCGAACGTGTTGTCCACCACCAGCAGCGCCCCGGCGGCGTGGGCGATCTCCGCCCAGGCCGTGAGGTCCGCGATGTTCAGCAGCGGGTTGGACGGCGTCTCCACCCACAGGACCGCCGTGACGCCGGGGCGCACCGCGGCCGCGACCGCCGTCGGGTCGGTGATGTCCACGGGGGTGTTCTCCACGCCCCACGCGCCGAACACCGTGTTCACCAGGCGGTTCGTCCCGCCGTAGCCGTCCGCGCCGAGCACGATGTGGTCCCCCGGGCGCAGCACGGCCCGCAGCAGCGCGTCCTCCGCCGCGAGCCCCGAGGCGAACGCGAAGGCGCGGTGCCCGCCCTCCAGGGCCGCCAGCTGCGTCTCGAGGCCCGTGCGGGTGGGGTTGGACCCGCGGCTGTACTCGTGACCCGCACGCAGGACGTTCACTCCGTCCTGCACGAACGTGCTGGTCTGGTAGATCGGCGGCACCACGGCCCCCGTGAGGGGGTCCGGCTCCTGGCCGGCGTGCACCGCGGTCGTGGTGAAGCCGCGGGCGCGCGGCGGGGCGACGACGTCGGGCGCGGCCATCTCAGCGCACCGCCCCGGCCGCCGCGACGGGCGCGGCGGAGGCGTCCACGGGGCCGGCCGCCACGGCGAGGGCCCGGTCCAGGTCGGCGATCAGGTCCGCCGGGTCCTCGAGCCCCACGGAGAGGCGGATCGTGGTCTCGGCGATGCCCGCCGCCGCGCGCTGCTCCGGGCTCAGCCGACAGTGGGTCATGGTGGCCGGGTGACACGCCAGCGAGCGGGCGTCGCCCACGTTGGCCACGAGCTGGAACAGCTCCAGCGCGTCGAGGAACGGCCCCACGGCCCCGGGACCGGCGGCCAGGTCGAACGAGAACACGGATCCCGTGCCGTGGGGGAAGTCGCGGGCCGCGAGGTCGGCGCTCGGATGCCCCGGCAGCCCCGGGTGGTGCACGCGTGCCACGGCGGGATGCGCGGCGAGGTGCTCGGCCACGGTCAGCGCGGACGCGGTGTGCCGGGCCATGCGCAGCTGGAGCGTCTCCAGCCCCTGGAGGAAGTGCGCCGCGCTGGCCGGGGCCAGGGACGGGCCCAGATCGTGCAGGAACCGGGCGCGGACCAGGGCGAGGTAGGCCGAGCGGCCGTGGCGCTCCACCAGGGACCGCCCCCCGAAGCGGGCCTGGGGCCGCGCCAGCCGGGGCCACCGCTCCGGGTCCGCCCCGTAGTCGAACGTGCCGCCGTCCACGATCGCGCCGCCGAGCGCCGCGCCGTGCCCTCCCAGGAACTTCGTGGCCGAGTGGACCACCACGTCCGCGCCGTGCTCGAGCGGCCGGTACAGGGCGGGGGTGGCGAGGGTGGCGTCCACCACCACGGGGACGCCCGCGGCGTGGGCCGCGTCCGCCAGCGCCGGCAGGTCGGGCAGGGTGGCCAGCGGGTTCGTGACGGCCTCGAGGAAGAAGGCGCGGGTCTCCGGCCGGACGGCCACGGCCCAGGCCCCGGGGTCCGCGGGGTCCACGAACGTCACCGCGATCCCCAGGTCCCCGAAGGTGTCCGTCAGCAGGTCCACCGTCCCGCCGTACAGCTGGTTCGAGGCCACCAGGTGCGTGCCCGAGGGGAGCAAGGCCAGCAGGGACAGGGCCACTGCGGACTGGCCGCTGGCCGTCCCCACGGCGCCGACGCCCCCCTCCGCAGCCGCAAGCCGGGCCTCGAACACGGCGACGGTGGGGTTGCCCGTCCGGCTGTAGGTGAACCCGGGGGTCTCCTGCCGGAAGAGGGCGACGGCGGTGGCGTGGTCCGGAAACCGGTAGGCCGTCGTCTGGTGCAGGGGCACGGCCACCGGGTGGTGGGGCCCCTCCGGTACGTATCCCGCGTGGATCTGCTGGGTGGCAGGGTGATGCATGCGCTCCTCCATCGGTCCTGGCGGGAGCACCGTGCCCGTCCCCTCGCTCAGGCGTGGGGGACGGGGGGTTGCCGCGGCGTCGTGGAGCCAGGTCTCTCGGCCGCTCTGGATGGTGTGGTGGGACCATCTGAGGCGGTGGAGGCCGGAGGAGTCCAGTCCGCGGCGCGGGTGAGCGTCATGCGGGCCGGGTCGGTGTCACGGTCCGCCCGCACGCAGGCGCGGCGACCCATGGCCGCGCCTGCGTGACGGTGTGTGTCAGAACCAGCCGCAGGAATCGGGGGTCCAGCGGTCGGCGAGGGTTGCGGAGACGAACCGCTCCATGCGGGGCAGGGACGCGATGTAGCCCCCCACGTGCGTGGGCGTGAGCAGCGGGTCGAACCGCACCCGGGTGCCCTCGGCGCACCACCGGTGCCCCAGGCCCCGTCCGGCCGAGTAGGGGATGACGTCGTCGCCGATGGAGTGCGCGATCATGACCGGGACCTCCGGGGCGCGTCCCGACGCGCCGAGGCGCTGGTCGGCGATGATGCTCGAGAACGTGGGGTCCGTGGCCGCGACGGTGCTGAGCGGGAGCCCGGAACGGGTGAGCACGCCGGTCCTGAGGAACGCGTTCTCCAGTGCGTCGGTCACGCATCCCTCCGTGGCGTCGGCGACGACCGTGCGGCCGCGCTCGTTCAGGTAGTCCGCGGGGTCCAGGTCGTAGGCCTCCATGTGGCCCGCCATGGCGTAGAGCAGGAACTGGGCGTACAGGCTGCCCTCCAGCCGGTTCGCCACGGCGTTGAGGTCGGCGGGCGGGGCGCCGGCGAAGGCTCCCTTCAGGTTGATCTCCGGCGCGTAGTCCGGGGCGATCTCGGCGGCGGCCGCGGAGGCGCCGCCGCCCTGGGAGTACCCGGCGAGGGCGACGGGCGAGGTCGCCGTCACGTCGGCGCCCTCCACGTCCTGCGCGGCGCGCACCGAGTCGAGGACGGCGTGCGCCTGGGCCGCCCGCACCATGTAGGTGTGCGTGCCCTCGGTGCCGAGGCCCTCGTAGTCGGTGGCCACCACGGTGTACCCGGCGCTGAGCAGCGAGGTGATGCCCACGCCCTCGTACTGGAGGCCCACGGACATGGTCCGGGAGGGCGCGCACTGGTCACCCACGCCCTGGGTGCCCACGGCGTAGGCGACCACGGGCCGCGGGCCCGAGCCGGTCCACGGCTTCGTCGGGGTGAGGACCGTGCCCGTGATAGCGGTCGGCCGGCCCTGGGCGTCCTGCGAGGAGTACATGATCCGGGTGCCCGTGGCGGGCACCTGGATGAGCTTCACGGGGTCGAGGTAGAAGTCCATCGGCTCCTGGCGCAGCAGGACGCCGGGACGGCCGGGCACGCTCGTGGGTGCCGAGTAGAAGGAGGACTCCGTCTGCTCGGCCAAGGCGGTCCGGGCGGCATCCCACGCGGCCTCCTCCTGGGCCGTGGCCGGGGCGGAGAGGTCCTCGACGGCGGTGGTCACCTCGGGGTCGGTGGGGGCGGGTGCGTCCGCGGCCGCGGCGGCCGGGGCGAGCAGCCCGGTGACGACGGCGGCGCTCGCGACGGCGGCGGCGAGGCGGGAGCGGCGGGTGGGGAGGCGGGTGCAGTTCATGGGGGATCCTTCTGGAGGGGGGATGACAGGCACGAGGCCCGCTGGTGTGATTTCAATCACATATCCAGAGATCGTATCCCGACTTCCGCTGGTACGTGAGCGGCAGATGTGGATCGACCGCGCCGGCCGCCGCCCCGTGCGGTGGATCCGCCCGAATCCCCCCAGGTCAGCCCGCGAAAGGCAGCGTGGCCAGGCCCCGCACGCCGGGCTCCGCCGCGAACAGCGCGCCGGCCAGCGGGTCCTCGCCGCGCTCCATGCCCTCCCCGCTCGTGGTGATGTAGAGCCGGTCCAGGCCCGGCCCGCCGAACGTGCACGCCGTCGTCTTCTGCGCCGGCACCTCGATCACCTCGTCCAGCCGACCCTCCGGCGTGTAGCGGTGGATCTGACCGTGGCTGATCACGGCCACCCAGATCCCGCCCTCGGCGTCCACGGTGAGACCGTCCGGCTTGCCCTCACCGCTCAGGACGTCGGTGAGCACGCGACGGTTCGTCAGACCCTCCTCACGGGAGTAGTCGAACACCGCGACCTGCCGCGTGGGGGTGTCGTTGTAGTAGGCCCGCGAGCCGTCCGGGCTCCACGCCAGACCGTTGGACGTGCTCACGTCCTCCAGCACCAGGTCCACCTCGCCGGAGGGGTCCAGGCGGTGCAGCGTCGCGGCCCCGGGCGTCTTGCTGTAGGCCATGGAGCCGGCGTAGAAGCGACCGTCCGGGTCGCAGCCGCCCTCGTTCATGCGCAGGTCGGGGTCGTCCCACACCGGGGGCAGCCGGTGCAGGGTGCCGTCCGCGTCCTCGAGCACGAACCCGCGCTCCACCGCGATCACCGCCCCGCCCCCCGCACGGGGCCGCAGGACCGCGCACACGCGCTCGTCCACGGAGGTGCGCTCCACCGAGCCGTCCGCCCGCAGGGACAGGTAGTCCCCGGCCAGCATGTCCACCCAGCGCAGCCCGCCCCAGGACTCGGCCCACACGGGGCCCTCCCCGTGGTAGCAGAGGGGATCGGTGACCTGCTCGGCGCGCATGGCGGGCTCCTTCGGGTGGGGGTCGGAGGGTGCCGACGACGTCGGCTCCCCCAGCATCGCAGGCCGCGTCGGGGCGCGCACGGGCCCGGGTCACCCGGGTGGCCGGCCGCTACGATGAGGACAGCACGGCGGCGTTGCTGTGCCCGTGTGCAGTGTGCCGCCCGACCGCTGGACAAACCCGTCGCCTCGCGAGTGAAGGAGCACACCATGCCCATCGCCACCCCGGACAAGTACGCGGAGATGATCGACTCGGCCAAGGACGGCGGCTACGCCTACCCGGCCATCAACGTCACCTCCTCGCAGACCCTCAACGCCGCCATCCGCGGCTTCGCCGAAGCGGAGTCGGACGGCATCATCCAGGTCTCCACCGGCGGCGCGGCCTACTTCTCCGGCCCCTCCAAGAAGGACATGGTGGTCGGGTCCCTCGCCATGGCGGCCTTCGCCCGCGAGGTCGCCAAGCAGTACGACGTGAACATCGCCCTCCACACGGACCACTGCCCCAAGGACAAGCTGGACGACTTCGTCCGCCCGCTGCTGGACGCCTCCGAGGCCGAGGTGAAGGCCGGCCGCGACCCGATCTTCAACTCCCACATGTGGGACGGCTCCGCCGAGACCCTCGAGGAGAACCTGCGGATCGCCAAGGAGCTCCTGGCCCGCACCCACGCGAACAGGCAGCTGCTCGAGATCGAGATCGGCGTGGTCGGCGGCGAGGAGGACGGCGTCGCGCACGAGATCAACGAGAAGCTCTACACCACCGTCGAGGACGGCATCGCCACCGTGGAGGCGCTCGGCACCTCCGAGCAGGGCCGCTACCTGACCGCGCTGACCTTCGGCAACGTGCACGGCGTGTACAAGCCGGGCGGCGTGAAGCTGCGCCCGGAGATCCTCCAGGAGATCCAGGAGGCCGTGGGCGAGAAGTTCGGCAAGCAGCGTCCCTTCGACCTCGTGTTCCACGGCGGCTCCGGCTCCTCCGAGCAGGAGATCGCCGACGCGGTGGGCTTCGGCGTCGTGAAGATGAACGTGGACACGGACACCCAGTACGCGTACACCCGCCCCGTGGTGAGCCACATGTTCCAGAACTACGACGGCGTCCTGAAGGTGGACGGCGAGGTCGGCAACAAGAAGCTGTACGACCCGCGCGTGTGGGGCGCCAAGGCCGAGGAGTCCATGGCCGCCCGCGTGGCCCTGGCCGCCCAGAACCTCGGCTCGGCGGGCAAGTCCATCAAGTGACCCGCCGCGGCTGAGCCGCACCGACGACGACGGCCGGCCGCCTCCGTGCAGGAGGCG
>NZ_JAUNHR010000016.1:21069-23700 GCF_030523875.1 Micrococcus sp.
GCCCGGCCGCCCGGGGGCGGGGGGGGCCCGGCCGTCGTCGTGTCCGGGGCGCGGTCAGTCCCGGGTGGGGGAGGGCGAGGGCGCCGGGGAGCTCGCCGCCGGGGCGCCGCCCTCGGGGTCGGCCTCCTGGCCCTCCGAGGGGGAGGCGGAGGCGGCGGCGCTCGCGGAGGCGGAGGCCGCCGCGGCGGACTCGGCGGCCTCGCGGGCGGCGCCCACGAACGGGCGCGGGGGCTGACTCGGGGCCACCGGCTCCGGGGCGCCCTCGGGGCGCTCGATGGTGGACTGGTCGTTGAGCATCTCCTCCGGCACCAGGCCCGTGGGGATCTGGAGGGCCCTGTCCAGGGTCTCCTGGTCCATCTGTGCATTCAGGAAGTACGGCGAGGCGACGGAGATGACCTCCTGGAAGGCCGCCGGGTCCTTCAGGACGGTGTCCGCGAGGTGGTCGCGGGCCTGGGTGACCACGGTGGTGCTGTTGGCCACCGGCGAGTTCACCACCTGGGTCAGGCCCTCGTTCTGCGGGCCGTAGCCCTCCATGGATCCGAAGGTGACAGACACCAGCTGGGTGCCGTCCTCGGTGCAGGCCCAGCCCGTGCGCTGCGGCAGCAGGGGGGCGCCGTCCGAGCCGCCCACCATGCCCGGACGCAGGAGCGCGAGCAGGCCCCTGCCCGTGGCGGGGTCGAAGGAGTACTCGTCCGCGCGCACGGCGGGCTCCTCCTGGCACCAGTCCAGGCGGGAGCCGTCGAGGTTGTGCTGGTAGTGCACCATCACCAGCGGAGCGCCCTCGCTGCGGGAGGACGAGCCCTGGTACTGGCAGGTGAGGAACTCGTGGGTCTGGTCCCGGGAGGCGAACAGCTGGACGATGGCGATGTCGTTGGCCACGGGGATGTGGGTGGCCACGGCGTCCAGGGTGGCCTGCTCCAGGACGTCCTGGGTGCAGTCCATGACGGCGACCGAGTCGTTGCGGCGCGAGGCCACGTTCTGCCATCCCTGGGTGGCGGCGCCGGCCGAGACGCCGGGCCCCACGGTCTCCAGCGCCTCACGGGGCTCGGGGCGGTCGCTGCCCTCGGCGCGCTCGGAGGCACGGGCCTCGCGGATCTGCGCGGCCGCCTGGGACGCGGGGCTCTCCGGGTCACCCGTGGCCGTGGCGGCCACGCCGGGCGTCGAGGGGCCGCCCGCCGGGGCGGGAGCGGCCGAGGAAGGCGATGTGCTCTCGCCTCCTCCGCAGCCGGTCAGCGCGAGGGCCAGGGCGGCCGCACCGAGGACCGGGGCGATGTGGCGGCGCGCGGGCGCGGGGTGGGACATGCGGGTCTCCTTCGGATCGCGTCCTCGCCCGGGTGCGAGGCCTCCGGCCTCCGGGCGGACGCGGGCACCACGGTACCGGACGTGCCTGGGGGCGCCCCGGCCCTGCCGGGGCCGGTCGATAGACTCGGGCGCGAACCCCGCCGGCCGCGCGTCGGCGTCCCCCCACGTCCCGCCCGCGCGGGTCAGGAAAGAGGTGTGAGCGATGTCCGAGTCCCTCATCGGCAGGAATCTGATGGAGCCACCGGCCACCCTCCTGCCGGAGGAGCCCGAGGTGCTGGCGCGCCTGGCGGCCGGGGATCTGCCCGAGGACGTCGTCCCCGTGGCCCCGGAGTCCTCCCTCGTGTGGGCCCTGATGGCCGAGGACGCCTGGTCCGAGGGCCGCGTCGTGGACTCCTATGCGTACGCCCGCGTGGGCTACCACCGCGGCCTCGACGCGCTGCGCAAGGCGGGCTGGCGCGGTGCCGGCCCCGTGCCGTGGTCCCACGAGCCCAACCGCGGCTTCCTGCGCGCCCTGTACGCCCTCGGCCGCGCCTCCGCCGGGATCGGGGAGGCCGAGGAGGTCCAGCGCATCCGCACGTTCCTGGACGACTCGGACCCCACGGCCGCCGAGCAGATCGAGGCCACGCAGGGCGGGGCCGGGCGGGCCTGAGGCCCGCGCCGGACCGGAGCGCCGCCGTCGTCATGGCCAAGCTCTACTTCCGCTACGGAGCCATGAACTCCGGCAAGTCCACCGGCCTGCTGCAGGCCGCGTTCAACTACGAGGAGCGCGGGCAGCGGGTCCTGCTGGCCAAGCCGGCGCTGGACACCAAGGGCGACGACGAGGTGGTCTCCCGCCTCGGCGTCACTCGCCCGGTGGACTTCCTCATCCCCGCCGGCGCGGACGTGGTGGCGCTCTTCCACCGGCACGCCTCGGCTGAGGACCCCGACGCCCTGGTGGACCACCTGGACGGGGCCGTGCCGCCGGTGGCGTGCCTGCTGGTGGACGAGGCCCAGTTCCTCGAGCCGGCCCAGGTGGACGACCTGCTGCGGATCGCCGTGCTGGAGGGCGTGCCCGTGATGGCCTACGGGATCCGCACCGACTTCCGGACGCACTCCTTCCCCGGGTCCGGGCGGCTGCTGGAGCTCGCGCACTCGCTCGAGGAGCTCAAGACCATCTGCCGCTGCGGCCGCAAGGCGCTGTTCAACACGCGGCAGGTGATGGACCCGGCCACGGGCGCGCGCCGGTTCGTGTTCGAGGGGGACCAGGTGGCGATCGACGGCGTTGAGGTCACCTATGAGTCCCTGTGCGGGGCGTGCTACCTGGAGGAGTCCGGCGGGCGGCTCGGCTGA
>NZ_JAUNHR010000016.1:23800-36052 GCF_030523875.1 Micrococcus sp.
CCGTACGGTGGGGACCACTTCATCGAGGTGCGAGAGATGAAGGTGTGAGTGATGACAGGCGCAGGGCCCCGGATGCTGATCCGGGGCCCTTCGTCTGTCCGGGACGGGGGTCAGGGCCTCTCCGACCCTCGGTCTCCGCCGCGGGTGTGACGGCCGGGCTCAGAGGGAGACGAGCAGCAGGGTGGCGCCGAACACGAGCCCGGAGGCGAGCAGGACGACGGTGGTGTACCCGAGGATGTCGCGCATCTTCAGTCCGGCGATCGCCAGCAGGGGGATCGCCCAGAACGGCTGGATCATGTTGGTCCACTGGTCGCCGTAGGAGACCGCCATGATCGTGACGGCCGGGTCCACGCCCAGCTCGGCGCCGGCCGAGAGCATGATCGGTCCCTGCACCGCGAACTGCCCGCCCCCGGAGGGCACGAAGAAGTTCACGAGTCCGGCGGACAGGAACGCCAGCAGGCCGAACGTCTGCGGCGTCGAGATGGCCACGAACGCCTCGGACAGGACCGCCACCAGCCCGGTGGTCGTCATCATCCCGAGGATGCCGGCGTACAGCGGGAACTGCAGCAGGATCTCCCCCACGTGCGAGGCGGCCTGCTGCGTCAGCCCGATCAGCTCGTGCGGGCTGCGCGTCAGCAGCAGGATCAGCGCGAGGAAGGACCAGTTCACGATGTCGAGGGTGAGCGATCCGCCGCCCGCGAAGTGCATCACCAGGTACGTCGCGAGCAGCAGGCCCACCAGCGTCGTGGGGATGCGCGAGGCGTCCAGGCGGTCGGCCGGCGTCTCCACCACGGGGTCCTCGACGAGCGCGCCCTCCCGCGCGTCGACCTGCAGCTCCACGATCCGGTCGGCGTCGCGCGGGGCCACGAGGGTGAGGGCCCCCGCCACCACGACGATCGTGGCGGCGGCCGCCGCGATGTTCCACCCCGAGAAGGTGGTCTCCGTGACCGGAACGGTCCGCCCGCCGAGGCTCTCCGCCAGAAACGAGTCGGGCGTGGCGGCGGTCAGCGGCCCCGAGCCGGAGTACCCCATGTGCCACACCACGAACCCCGCGAAGCCGGCGGCCACGAGCATCGGGAAGTGCAGGACGACGCCGCGCTCCCGCGCCTGCGCCGCGACCTCGCGGGCGAGCAGCCCTCCGACCACGAGGCCCAGGCCCCAGGTGACGAGGGAGGCGAGGGCGGCCACCACGAAGACGAAGAGGTAGGCCGCCGTCGGGGTTCGGGGCACCCCGCCCAGGGCGGCGAGCAGGCGTCGGATGGGCCCGGTGCTGGCGAGGATGTGGCCGAGCATGAGCACGAGCGCCATCTGCGTGATGAACGAGAGCAGGCCGGAGAGCCCCTCGCCCCAGCCGGTCACGACGTCGGCCGGTCCCGCCGGCGTGAGGAGCAGGCACAGGGCGGCGACCACGAAGGTCAGGACGATCGTGAAGACCAGGGAGGACGGAATCCAGCGCTCGACCAGCCGGTTGACCGGGCCCATGGCGCGGGAGAAGAGGGTGTCCCCGCCGGCGGGGGCACGGCGGACGACTCCGTCGAGGGTGACGGGGGGCGGCGAGCTGGGCATGGGGCTCCTCGGGACCGGGGGGGCGTGACGTGGGTCACCTTAACCTGCCTGGCGCTGTCGCGGTGCTGCTCCGCCGGCGGGCCGGTCGGCTAGCGTGGTGGGCGCCCGTCGTCGTGCCCGCGGGCGCCGCCGACCGCACCCGGCACGCCGAGGAGGCCCGCCATGACCACCGCCCCGTCCGCCGACGCCGCCGGGCCCGAGTGGCGACGGATCGCCGAGCGGCTGCGCCAGGACGCCCTCGCGGACGGCGTCGTGGCGCCGGACCCCGCAGACTTCGACCTCGACGACGACTGCTGCCTCGGGGGCTGCTGCGGCAAGGGGACCGCCTACCTCGAGGCCGTCGAGCGGGCTGCGGCCGCCCGGGCGGCCCGGGGGAGCGCCTGACCGCCCCCCCGGCGTGGTCCGGATCACGCTGGTAGGATTCGGGAGTACGGCCTCCGTGCGCACAGCAGGGGGCGTTTTCCATGTGCGGGCCCCTCCGCTTCACGCCGTCGGGCCCTGAGGAGAGATGCAGCATGCCAGCGATCGCGATCGTCGGAGCCCAGTGGGGCGACGAGGGCAAGGGCAAGGCCACCGACCTGCTGGGCGGCCGGGTGGACTACGTGGTGAAGCCGAACGGCGGCAACAACGCCGGGCACACCGTCGTCGTCAACGGGGAGAAGTTCGAGCTCAAGCTCCTGCCCGCCGGCATCCTGTCCCCCAATGCGGTGCCGGTGATCGGCAACGGCGTGGTGATCAACCTGGAGGCCCTGTTCGAGGAGATCGAAGGGCTCGAGTCCCGCGGGCACTCCTGCGCCAACCTCAAGATCTCCGCGAACGCGCACCTCGTGGCGCCGTACCACCAGACCATGGACAAGGTCACCGAGCGCTTCCTCGGCAAGCGGGCCATCGGCACCACCGGCCGAGGCATCGGCCCCACCTACCAGGACAAGGTGGCGCGGCTGGGCATCCGCGTGCAGGACATCTTCGACGAGTCCATCCTGCGCCAGAAGATCGAGGGCGCCCTCAAGCAGAAGAACGAGCTCCTGGTGAAGCTCTACAACCGCCGCGCCGTCACCGTGGACGAGGTGGCCGAGTACTTCCTGGGCTTCGCCGACCGCCTGCGCCCCATGGTGGTGGACTCCGTGAACCTGCTCAACGACGCGCTCGACGAGGGCCAGGTGGTGCTCATGGAGGGCGGCCAGGCCACCTTCCTGGACGTGGACCACGGCACCTACCCCTTCGTCACCTCCTCCAACCCCACCGCCGGCGGCGCGTCCGTGGGCGCGGGCATCGGCCCCACCCGGTTCTCCCGGACCATCGGGATCGTGAAGGCGTACACCACGCGCGTGGGCGCCGGGCCGTTCCCCACCGAGCTCTTCGACGAGATGGGCGAGCAGCTGCGCACCACCGGCGGCGAGTTCGGCGTGAACACCGGCCGCCCCCGCCGCACCGGCTGGTACGACGCCGTCCTGGCCCACTACGCCGCGCGCGTCAACGGCTTCACGGACTACTTCGTGACCAAGCTGGACGTGCTGACCGGGATCGAGAAGATCCCGGTGTGCGTGGCCTACGACGTGGACGGCGTGCGCCACGAGCGCATGCCCATGACGCAGACCGAGTTCCACCACGCGAAGCCGGTCTACGAGCACTTCGACGGCTGGACCGAGGACATCTCCGGCGCCCGCACCTTCGAGGACCTGCCGGAGAACGCGCAGACCTACCTGAAGGCCCTTGAGCGCCTCTCCGGCTGCCGCATCTCCGCCGTCGGCGTGGGCCCGGGCCGCGACCAGGTCGTGCAGATCCGGGACCTGATCGAGGACTGAGCCCACCGGTCCGCGCGAGCGGTCCCCGCCGCCGCCTTTCTGGTGAGAACACACCCTCATCCGCCCGGATGGGGCCCGCATGAGGGTGAGTCCTCACCAGTACGCGGTCGAGGGGGCACGCCGTCGGGCGTCAGCCGAGGGGGCCGGTGACCAGGACCTCGCCGCGCACCCCGCAGGAGGCGACGGCGTCCCGCACGTCCCGGGGGAGGTCTGCCGCAGGGATCAGCCCGCCGGAGAAGCCGGTGGCCACGCCGGCCTCCACAATCTGGCCGCCGCCGGTGTCCATGGCGACCACCCGTCCGTTCTCGAGCATCAGCGATGCCTTGGGGAAGGCCACGAGCGTCGGCCGCCGATCACTCGCCGCCGTCTGGCCGTCCGGCAGCACGGCCAGGCATCCCTCCGGCGTCAGGCCCAGGGGGCCGGTGACCAGCGCGCTGGACTGCCCCGACGGCTGCTCCTGCGGCCCCTCAGCGCTCAACCAGCGGACGCCCTCGGCCTCCTGGAGGGCCACGCGGGGCACGTCCCCGCCCAGCAGTGAGCACCCTGCCAGGGCGAGGGCACCGGCGGCGGCGAGGGCCGCCGTCGTGAGCCGGCGCGGCCCACGGGCGGCGGAGGCGGGGGAGCGGTGCGGGTCGGTCATGGTGGTGTCCTCGGGCGGGAGCGACCGGGGCGGCCGCGGATGAGGGCCACCCTAGGGCACGCTCCACCCAGTCGCTTTCGAGCGTGAAGAGGGCGCTATATCGCGTTCAGAAGCGGCCATTCCCCCCTTTCCACGCTCGAAAACGAGGGCGGGGACGCCGAGGGGGCGGGGACCGCACGGCCCCCGCCCCCTCGTCACGCGCCCGGTCAGTCGGCCAGGCGGCCCGTGGTGGGGAAGCGCTCCCACACGCGGTGCGCGGGCATGAGCTCCTTCAGCTGGGCGACGGCGTCGGCGCCGCCGTCCACCGCGAGCACGCCCGGGGTGCCGGCCACGCCGAGCTCGTCCAGCACGGACGCGCCCTCGCCGACGGCCACGATCGCCTTGGCGTGGCGCCAGGCCTCCTGCACCAGCTTGGCGACGCGCGGGTCCACCGCGTCCGGGGCGTCCGCCGCGGCCTTCGCGTCCAGGCCGTGCTGGGCGTCCGGGGCGGGCGGGGTGGCGCCGAGCACCACCACGGCGTCCAGCTCGATCGAGGCCGCGGTGAGGTAGGCGCGCTGCGCCACGACCTCACCGGCCACGGGGCCGCCCGTCGGGGCGATCACGAGCGGCACCATGCCGGCGTCGTGGACGCCCTGCACGGCATCGCCGAGCTCCTTCTCGTCCACCTGCGGGCCCACCACGAGGCCGACCTGGCGGCCGTCCACCGGCCAGGTCCTCCCGATCTGGGACAGCGCCGCCGAAGGCTGCACGTCCGCGGGGGCCTCGGCCGGCTCCGGGACCTCGAGGCCCAGGCCGTCCGCCACGGTCGTCGCCAGGCGGGCGTCGATCGCGGCGAGGGCGCGCAGCTGGCGCACGCGGATGGTCTCCTCGTAGCACTTGGCCAGCTCGAAGGTGTAGGCCTGCGCCACGTGCTCGCGCTCCACCTCGGAGAGGGAGAGGAAGAACAGGCGGGCCTGCGAGAAGTGGTCGTCGAAGGACGCCGCGTGGGCGCGCTCCTTGACCGACTCCGCCACCGGGGCCGGGGCGTCGATGAACGGGCGCTCGTCCGCCGGGGTCTCGAACGGCATGCCGCCGTCCAGGGAGTTCGGGCGGTACGGGGCCACGCCGCGGTGCACGGCGGTCTGGTGCATGCCGTCGCGCAGCATGTCGTTGACCGGGGCGTGCGGGCGGTTGATGGGCAGCTGGGTCCAGTTCGGACCGCCGAGGCGGGAGAGCTGGGTGTCCAGGTAGGAGAACAGGCGGCCCTGCAGCAGCGGGTCGTTGGTGACGTCGATGCCCGGGACCAGGTTGGCCGGGTTGAAGGCCACCTGCTCGGTCTCCGCGAAGTAGTTCGAGGGGTTCGCGTTCAGGGTCATGCGGCCGATCGGCTGCACGGGGGCGAGCTCCTCCGGGACCAGCTTGGTGGGGTCGAGCAGGTCGATGCCCTCGAACATCTGTTCCTCGTTGTCCTCGAACACCTGGACGCCGAGCTCCCACTCCGGGAACGCGCCGGCCTCGATGGCGTCGGCGAGGTCGCGGCGGTGGAAGTCCGGGTCCGCGCCGTTGGCGATCAGCGCCTCCTCCCAGGTCACCGAGTGCACGCCCAGGACGGGCTTCCAGTGGAACTTGACCAGCGACGTCGTGCCGTCCGCCGCGATGAAGCGGTAGGTGTGGACGCCGAAGCCCTCCATCGTGCGGTACGAGCGCGGGATGCCGCGGTCGGACATGTTCCAGATGGTGTGGTGCTGCGCCTCGGTGTGCAGCGAGACGAAGTCCCAGAACGTGTCGTGCGCGGACTGGGCCTGGGGGATCTCGCGGTCCGGGTGCGGCTTCACGGAGTGCACCACGTCCGGGAACTTCATGGCGTCCTGCACGAAGAAGACCGGCATGTTGTTGCCCACCAGGTCCCAGGTGCCCTCGTCCGTGTAGAACTTCGTGGCGAAGCCGCGGGTGTCGCGGGCCAGATCCATCGAGCCGCGCGAGCCGGCCACGGTGGAGAAGCGCACGAAGACCGGGGTCTCCTTGTCCTTGGCGAACACGCCGGCCTGGGTGATCTTGGCGGCGGTGCCGTAGCCGCGGAACACGCCGTGGGCGCCGGCGCCGCGGGCGTGGACCACGCGCTCCGGGATGCGCTCGTGGTCGAAGTGGCTGATCTTCTCGCGCAGGTGGTGGTCCTGCAGGAGGGTCGGGCCGCGGCGGCCGGCCTTGAGGGAGTGGTCCGAGTCCGCCAGGCGCACCCCGTGGGCCGTGGTCAGGTACGGGCAGCCCTGGGCCATGGCGGCCTGGTCGGCGCCGGTGGGCTGGCCCGTGGGGGACACGGTGGCCGGGCCGGACTGGTCCGGGGCGGCGGGGGCGACGGGCGCCTCGCCCGCGGTCTGCGGCGTGGGCTCCTCGAGGGAGGGGGTCTGCGGCCCCGGCGTGCCGGGGATGGGGGGCTGCTTGGCGCTCATGGGGTGACTGCTTCCTGTCTCGACGGCCCGGGCGGTTGTGTCCCGGGTCTGGGGTGCCTCCCGGGTCGGGTCCGTCTCCCGGAGCCGCCCCTGCAGAGGTGCACCCCTCCAGCCTGAGGCCTGAGGGCCGGTCTGACCAGGGGAGATCCGCGTCCGTCCCGAGGCGGTGGCTAGGCTGGCGCGCATGAGGATCAGCGTCGGACAGTTCGGGCCCACCGGCCGTGTGGAGGACAACCTGGCCGTCGTCGGCCGGCTGGCCGCCCGCGCGGCCCGGGAGGGGGCGGACATGCTCGTCCTGCCGGAGGAGACGATGTTCACCTTCCGCGCGGTCGAGGGGGACTTCGCGGCCGCCGTCACGGGGGCGTGGGAGCCGTTCACCGAGGGTCTGGCGCGACTGGCGCGGCAGCACGGCCTGGCGATCGTGGCCGGCGGCTACGAGCCCGCGGTGGGGGACCGGCCGTACAACACGCTCGTGGCCGTGGACGCCGAGGGCGCGGTGATCGGCGCCTACCGCAAGCTGCACCTCTACGACGCGTTCGACCACCGCGAGTCGGACCTGATCACGCCGGGGGACCGGGGCGTCGTCGTGGTGGAGGTGGCGGGGGCCCGGGTGGGCCTGCAGACCTGCTACGACCTGCGCTTCCCCGAGGTCTCCCGCGCCCTGGCCGCGGCCGGCGCCGAGGTGCTCGCGATCCCCGCGGCCTGGTTCGCGGGCGAGCACAAGGTGGACCACTGGCGCACCCTGCTGCGCGCCCGCGCCGTGGAGAACACCGTGTGGGTGACCGCGGCGGACACGCGCTCGGAGGCCACCGTGGGGCACTCGGCGGTCATCGACCCGCTCGCCCTGACCGTCGCCGAACTCACCGACGAGGCCGAGGCCCTCGTCACCGCGGACGTCACCCGTGAGCGCATCGACGAGGTCCGCGCGTTCCTGCCGGTGCTGGCCAACCGCCGCACGGACGTCTTCGCCGTCCCGCTGCCCTCCCGCGACCAGCACGACGACGACGCGGCCCTGAGCATCTGAGCCCCCGGGGAGGGTGGGGGCGGGGGTCGTGCGTCGCGGGCGGGACACGGAGCCGGGCCGGCCCGGGGCCGCCGCTACGGTGAGGCGTTCCCCTCCGCTCCGTGATCCGAAGGCCCCCGTGGACGTCCTGCTGAACCCCGTGCTCGTGTCCGTGCTCGTGCTCTGCGTGCTTGCGCTGTCCCACGTGCACGTGATCCTCGCGCTGCTGATCGCGGCCCTCGTGGCCGGCCTGCTCGGCGGGCGGACGCCCTTCGAGACCATGGACCTGGTCATCGACGGGCTCGGCGGCCAGGGGCAGACCGCGCTCGCCTACCTGCTGCTGGGCGTGCTTGCGGTGATGGTCTCCCGCTCCGGTGTCACGGAGAAGCTGGTGGCCGCTCTGGTGCCGCGCATCCGGGGCCGGCGCGGCGGCGTCGTCTTCGCCCTGGCCGGGCTGGCGTGCCTGTCGCAGAACGTGGTGCCCGTGCACATCGCGTTCATCCCGCTGCTGATCCCGCCGATGCTCGCCGCGTTCGACCGCATGCGCCTGGACCGCCGCGCCGTGGCCGCCGCGCTGACGTTCGGCCTCACAGCGCCGTACATCCTGGTGCCGCTGGGCTTCGGGCTGATCTTCCAGGGGATCGTGGTGGAGTCCATGGCGGAGCACGGCATGACCGTGGAGCTCGGCATGATGCCCGTGGCCATGGCGCTGCCGGCGGCGGGCATGCTGGCGGGCCTCGTCGTCGCCGTCCTGGTGACCTACCGCCGGGACCGGGGGTACCGCGTGGTGGAGACCCCCGCCACCGGCTCCGCGGAGGACGCCGCCGAGCCCTGGGGTCGGCGGCACACCGTGGCCGTGGTGGCGCTGACCGTCACCCTGGTGCTGCAGATCGTGTCCGAGTCCCTCGTGGTGGCGGCTCTCGGTGGTGTGCTGGTGATGTTCGTGCTGCGCGCGGAGCCGTGGCGGGCCGGCGAGCGGATCGTCCCGGACGGCGTGGCCATGATGGGCACCATCGCGTTCGTCATGCTGATCGCCTCCGGCTACGCGAACGTGCTCAGCGAGACCGGGGCCGTGGACGGGCTCGTCGCCGCGATGGCCGGCTGGGCGGGCGACAGCCGACTGACCGGCGCGCTCGTGATGATGGCGGTGGGCCTGGTGGTGACCCTGGGGATCGGCACGTCGTTCGGCACGGTGCCGGTGATCGCGGCGATCTTCGTGCCGCTGGCGGCCTCTCTCGGCTTCTCCCCGTTGGCCACGGCCGCGCTGATCGGCACCGCCGGCGCCCTGGGCGACGCCGGCTCGCCCGCCTCCGACTCGACCCTCGGCCCCACCTCGGGCCTGGCCGCGGACGGCCAGCACGACCACATCTGGGACACGTGCGTGCCCACCTTCCTGCACTACAACATCCCCCTGGGCGTCGGCGGCGTGGCCGCGGGCCTGCTGCTCTGACGGGGGCGGGGCCGGTCACCGTTGCCGCCCCACCGGCGCGGACGCCTAGAATCGGGACAGATCCATCACCGACGGGCGCCCCGGCGTCCGGCGCCACGCACCGCGCCCCGCCCCGGGGCGGAACCGAGGGAGCACCCAGATGAACACCGAGGCTCACGGCGCCCACGCCGCCCAGACCGGTCACCGCGCCGTCCCGGCGCAGGCCGCCGCCCCGCGCGTCACCGACACGCGCGGCGCCCACGCCGTCCAGACCCGTTCCGGCCACGTGGAGCCGCAGCGTCCCGTGCGCCGCGCCGTGGTGCCGGCGGAGGTCGTGGAGCCCGCTCGTCCCGTGGACGGCTGGGGCTTCACCAACCGCGTCCTGATCATGGCGACGCTCCTGACCGTGGCCTTCGTGCTGGGCCGCATGTTCCTCTTCCCCGATCAGGGCGGCACGGACTTCCCCGCGTCCCTGGACCCGGACCAGCATGCGGTGGCCATGGGTGAGACCGGCCGCGGCTGGGTGGCCTCGATGCAGTCGATGCTCTTCGGCCTGGTGGGCGGGGCCCTCGCCGCCGCTGCGGGCTACCTGGTCGTGATCCTCATGGGCGGCGCCGCCCGCTCTGCCGCGCGCTACGCGATCGGCGGCCTGATCGGCGGCCTCCTGGCCGCCGTCGGCATCATCTTCGTCTTCTCGAACACCGTGGCCCTGTCCTTGGGCGCGCACGTGTTCTGGATCCTGCCGCTGGCCGGTCTGCTCGGCGGCCTGTGGGCGGGCATCGTCTCCTCCCGCCGCTGATCGCGCGATCGGGCCCGGCGCCGGCGCGCCGCCCGACCCCTCACAGAGGAAGGCCCCGACCGATCCGGTCGGGGCCTTCCGCCGTCCTCACCCGCCCCTGCGAGCAGGTGCCGCTCACCCCTCGCCGAGCCGGCGGGCGACTTCCGCGGTGGCGGCCACGAGCGCCTCCCCGCAGCGCGCGGCGAGCTCGTCGGTGCACCGGTAGGTGGGCACGAGGGTGCTGAGGGCGCCCACGGGCGTGCCGTGCACCACCACGGGGGAGGACAGGGCGGTGACGTCCGACTCCACGGTGTCCGTGCGCAGCACCGACGCCCCGGCGGCCACGTGCCCGCTGAGCGCCTCGCCCACCGCGGTGCCCTCGAGGGGCACGGTGCGCCCGGCCCAGTTGGTGTGCCGGACGGAGTGGGTGCCCTCCTCGATGGCCAGGTACACGGCCTCGGACGGGCCGGCGGCCACGGACAGGTAGACGGACTCGCCGGTGCGGGCCACCACCTCCCGCATGGGGGCGCGGGAGAGGTCCACCAGCGGCTCCCGGGTGAAGGCGCGCGCGCCCAGGCGGATGAGGCTGGGCCCGGGGTGGAACAGGCCGTCGTCGTCCCGGGCCACGAGGCCCGCTCCCTCGAGGGTGCGCAGCAGGCGCAGCGCCGTGGAGGCGGGCAGGTCGGTGGCGCGGGCGGCCTCGGCCAGGCTCAGGGAGGGCTGCTCCGCCACCGCGGAC
The DNA here is from genome assembly GCF_030523875.1 of Micrococcus sp. GTDB lineage: Bacteria > Actinomycetota > Actinomycetes > Actinomycetales > Micrococcaceae > Micrococcus. Next base: position 34,190 of record NZ_JAUNHR010000016.1, read on the forward strand.
AGCAGGCCGAGGGCGCGGTCCACGGTGCGGGTCGGGGAGGTGGTCATGTCCTGGGAGCCTAGTGGTCGGGCGTGAGGTGGCCCGCACTTGCACGTGAGCGGGACCACTGTTTCAATAGGTGGCACATGCCTGCCGGTGCGTGGAAGGGCCGGCGGCGACGACGACACCACCGGTCACGAGAGGACCCGCCATGGTCGAGGGCTTCACCCAGCACGATCCGTCCCGCACGATCCGCGCCCCGCGCGGCACCGAGATCTCCGCCAAGTCGTGGCAGACCGAGGCGCCCCTGCGGATGCTCATGAACAACCTCGACCCCGAGGTCGCCGAGCGTCCCGAGGACCTCGTGGTCTACGGCGGCACCGGCCGCGCCGCCCGCTCGTGGGAGGCCTTCGACGCGATCGTCGAGACCCTCAAGGACCTCGAGGAGGACGAGACCCTGCTGGTGCAGTCCGGCAAGCCCGTCGGCGTCGTGCGCACCAACAAGTGGGCCCCGCGCGTGCTGATCGCCAACTCGAACCTCGTGGGCGACTGGGCCGACTGGCCCACCTTCCGCAAGCTGGAGGCCGAGGGCCTCATGATGTACGGCCAGATGACCGCCGGCTCCTGGATCTACATCGCCACGCAGGGCATCCTGCAGGGCACCTACGAGACCTTCGCCGCGATCGGCCGCAAGAAGTACGACGGCACGCTCAAGGGCACCCTGACCCTCACCGGCGGCTGCGGCGGCATGGGCGGCGCCCAGCCCCTGGCCGTCACCCTCAACGGTGGCGTCTGCCTGATCGTGGACGTCTCCGAGGAGCGCCTGCGCCGCCGCATGGGCAAGCGCTACCTCCACGAGGTGGAGACGGACATCGACAAGGCGATCGAGCGCGTCATGCAGGCCAAGCGCGACGGCGAGGCCGTCTCCGTGGGCCTCGTGGGCAACGCCGCCGAGGTGTTCCCGGAGCTGCTGAAGCGCCACCAGGCCGGCGAGGTGGAGATCGACATCGTCACCGACCAGACCTCCGCGCACGACCCGCTGTCCTACCTGCCGCTGGAGATCAGCGAGGCCGAGTGGCACGCCGAGGCCGAGGCCGACCCGGACACCTTCACCAAGAAGGCCCAGGAGTCCATGGCCCGCCAGGTCGAGGCCATGGTCGGCTTCCAGGACGCCGGCGCCGAGGTCTTCGACTACGGCAACTCCATCCGCGACGAGGCCCGCAAGGCCGGCTACTCCCGCGCCTTCGAGTTCCCCGGCTTCGTCCCGGCCTACATCCGCCCGCTGTTCTGCGAGGGCCTCGGCCCGTTCCGCTGGGTCGCCCTCTCCGGCGACCCGGAGGACATCAAGGTCACCGACGAGGCGCTCAAGGAGCTGTTCCCCGAGAACGAGCACCTGCACCGCTGGCTCGACGGCGCCGCCGAGTTCGTGGAGTTCGAGGGCCTGCCGGCCCGCATCTGCTGGCTCGGCTACAACGAGCGTCACAAGGCCGGCCTGCTCTTCAACAGGCTCGTCGCCGAGGGCAAGGTCAAGGCGCCGATCGCGATCGGCCGCGACCACCTGGACTCCGGCTCTGTGGCCTCCCCGTACCGCGAGACCGAGTCCATGCTGGACGGCTCCGACGCGATCGCCGACTGGCCGCTGCTGAACGCCCTGACCGCCACCTCCTCCGGCGCCACGTGGGTGTCCATCCACCACGGCGGCGGCGTCGGCATCGGCCGCTCCATCCACGCCGGCCAGGTGGGCCTGGCGGACGGCACCGAGCTGGCCGCGGCCAAGCTCGAGGCGCTGCTGACCAACGACCCGGCCATGGGCGTGATCCGTCACGTCGACGCCGGCTACTCGCGGGCCGTCGAGGTCGCCGAGGAGCGCGGCGTCCGGGTCCC
>NZ_JAUNHR010000017.1 GCF_030523875.1 Micrococcus sp.
ATCGGCCACCTGGACGCGGTGCACGCCGCCTCCCTGCGAGCCGCCCTGCTCACGGGGGAGCGGCTGGAGATCACGGAGCCGGGCGAGTCGGAGGACCGCGGCGTCGACTGGCTGGATCCGCGGGCGCTGAGCGAGTGCGGGGCTCGGGAGCCGGTGCCGGGCCCCCATGACGACGACGGCGCGGGCGCAGAGGGCGGCTCGCCGTGGCGCTGGGCCGGGCCGCGGCGCGCGGTGACCGGCCGGACGTGGGGCGGGTGCCTGGAGGTGCTGCCGTGGGTGATGGCGGCCGGGCGGGGTCCGACCGATCTGGGCGCGCTGGAGGGCAGTGTGCTGCTGATCGAGACGAGCGAGGAGCTGCCCTCGGCTGGGGAGGTGCGGCGGCTGCTGCGCATCCTGGGGGAGCGGGGCGTGCTCGGCGCCGTGGACGCCGTGCTGGCGGCCCGCCCGCCGACGAGCTCCTTCGAGGTTCCGTGTGGTCCCCAGGAGCGGGCGCGGTGGCGGGCGGAGCAGGCGGACGTCGTCATGGAGACCGTCGCGACGTACAACCCGGACACGGTGGTGTGCGTGGGCGTGCCGTTCGGCCACACCCGGCCGCAGTGGACCCTGCCTCACGGTGGGGTGATGACCTTGGACGGGGTCGCGAGGCGGGCGTGGGCGGAGTACAGGTGAGGTGTTGACAGCGCCATCCTGCGATCTGACCGTCGATCTGCTCACGCAACAGGTCTGCGTGACCGTTGTGGCGGTCGTGCTCTTCGCCCATGTGGACGAGGATCCAGTGCAGGGAGACGTCGACGGTGCCGCGCCAAGCCGGGGGCAAAGCGACCAGCGCGGCCCCAATTCGTCGTTACATGTCCGATGCAGCGTCCAAGTGCACGACACGCAATCCGCCATGGGGGCGGCGCTGGCAGTCGCCCACGGCCGCCCCCCTCGAACATTCGCGTTTCAGCTCACAAGCGTCTGCATCACGTCGCCGAACAGGCCCGCCTCGATGTCCTCCCCGCCCAGGAGCAGCTGTCGGTCGAGGAAATGGTTGCGATGTTCGCACGAGGTCTCGGCGACCAGGCAGCAACCGTGACACGCCGCGAGGTTCATGCGCGTGGCCCCGTGACGGTCCGACTCCCTGCAGACGGGGTCGTTGGAGCATGTTGTCGCGTCGCTGAGAGCTCCAAGGATGACCTGGTCCAGGAGCTCGGGGTCGCCCAGGCGGACGAGGCCGCCCAGCGTCCCTTGCGCATCGCCTGATGCGGTGTAGATGAGGACTCCGGCCATGTCGACACCACCGCGTTCACCGCTGTAGACACGTTCCCGCAGCGCGGCAGCTGAGTATCCGCTGGCGAACGACAACCTCCGGATCAACAGATGGGCGAACGTATGGAGCGCGATCATGCGCGCTGATGGGAAGTCCATCTGTCCGGCGAGAGGACTGCTCTTCAACCGCTTCTGCAGGGTCTCCGCGCGAGCCGCCACGTCATCCCGAGATTCCCACTCTGCGATGCGGTCGCGGTGGAAACGTAAGAAGATCCCCTCACCGAACTGTTCGATGGCGGGGAACCGGTTTACACGGCCGAGGCCGCCGAGATCGACGGTGTGCCGGGTGGCTTCGAGTGAGTTCCGCCTGTATCCGAACAGGGCTCGGACCTCGCGCAATCGGCGAACCTGTCCTACGCCGTCCACAACCCGGTTGAGAGCAGGCCCCGCTGCCGCTCCTCCGACTTCGGCCCGCCCGTCCACTACGAAGTCGGAGTTCTCCTGATCCAACCCGGCATCCAGCTTCCTGTTGAAAGCGAACCATTCGCCTTCCTTGAGCTCGACGATGGGTCTTTCAGCGACATCATCGTGCGCTTCGATCGTCTTGACGACCAGCCCGGTGCTGACCTTGACGTCCTCCGCGATCATTTCTATAAGCATGTCGGCACGAGGGCTGCCGAGGGTGTCCTTCGCCCGTGGGAACAGCTGATGCTCCGCCACCTGATCCATCTTGGACACCTCAGGGTCTTCCGCCTGAGGGATGTCGAGTGCCGATACGACCTCCGCAAGGTAGTTGCCGGTAGCGCCACGCTGTTTCGCCAGGAGCGGCGAATCGCATTCGACGGCATCGTTCAGCCTCATCCACGGTTGGAGCCCTCGGCATGTGAATCCCTCATTGTCCAAGGACGCGCCGGTGCCCAACGAGGCCATAGACCGTTTCCAGTCGCATGCTTTGCAGTGGACCTCCATCGACCCGAGTCCTTCGCCGGCGCCCGCTTTGCGCAATAAAACGAGGGATTCCTGTGCTCGGCAGTTCCGCTGGCGTTCCGACATGGGATTGGCCTCATCCTTGAGATCGCGATGGACCCATGCAGGCCAGTGAATGTCTTGCATGTGGCTGCCGGCCTTGCAGACGGCCACGAAACGCATCGGGACGAGGTGCCCCTTGCAGGAGCACCTGTTGACGTACCGTCCCTTGTCGACCTCAGTCCGTCGAGTGACCTTGTTGCATCGTTCGCAGAAGCGCCAACTGGGAAATCGCCAGAACGGAATAAATGGGGTGTTCGGCGTCACATCGCCGAACACGATCGGAGCAGACACCAGCTTTCCTCCACCGAGTCGTTTCACGAGCCGAGCGCAGGCGATGTCCTCGGCCCATTTCGTTCGCCAGTGGGAGAGGTCGGGGGCAATTAACGAGGCACCCGAGACATCTGCGATGGAACCGGGTCCGAACGGGACCACGGTCTCCGGCAAGCGAATTTCGTACCTGATCTGTTCGGTCATCCTGCTTCCTCCTTCACCAACGGCTCCACGACGGCCACGGCGGTGGTCGGTTCGACAGACCGCATGGAGCGGGCGACCACCCAGCCCTGCCCCTTTACGGCCACGTCTCTGAACAGAGTGTCTGGGGCGTCCTTCCGCTGGTGCATGGCGCCCACGTAGCTCAGTGTGTTCTCCGGGGCGGCGTTCGCCATGGACTTCCAATGACCGATGATGTCATTGAGGTGGGTCTCGGCTCGGCGCGATTCATGTGGGTCCGACGATTCGATGCGTTCCAGCAACTCCCGGGCGAGGGCCCGCACGGCGTTTTCAGCGCGCTGATCCGTGACGAGAGCGCCAGCTTGATCGTTCTCCGCCAAGGCTTTGATCGTTTGACGGGCCAGCATGACCAGTACACCAGGGAGCGAGCGCTTGCGTGATGACTCGGACCAAGGCGTGACGCTGGTGGGCTCGACCGCGCGGTAGAGAGCTTCGTGGAACGACTGGAAAGTCTCGAAGTGGGAACGGTCACGGGCTCTGTTGGGGCGGAACAGCGTAACGACGATGCCTTTGACGGGGCCTCGTCCTACTCGGCTTGTGGCCTGGATGTATTCGGATGTCGTCTTCGGCTGACCGACCATCATCATCAGGGCCAGGCGTGAGACGTCGATGCCCACGGAGAGCATGTTCGAGGAAAGCACCGCGTCTGCAGCGCCGGACTGACCCCTGCGCCGCTCGAGACGTCCGAGGTCACCGCGTAGCTCCACCGAAGTTCGGCGGCTAGTCAGTTCGATGACGTCGTCATTACGGAACTCGCGGATCTCAAGGCCCAGTCGCTGGGACCTCGCCCTGAGACGTGCCACGACGTCATCCGTGAGCAGGGTCGTTGTACGACCGAGTTCCCGGAGGCTGTTGTGATACAGGACCGAGGTCCAGTAGGCGTCGGGTCCAGAGGTCTTGCCTTCGGTCGCTTGCGGAATCTCGAACAGGGGAGCGGACGCGGCGACCAGCGCGGTCGCCTGAGGAAGTGACTGAGGCATCAGGCCGATGTACAGGCGGCCTGGCTTGTCCTTCACCTCGCGACTGAAGTAAGAGGCATCGTCGTCGAGACCTGCGGGCGGGTAGAGGGCCACCTTTCGCCCGTAGAGCCCGTTTATCTGGTCGTCGGACGCGCGGATCGTCGCGGTCGAGGCGATCAACTTCGGTTTGATCCCGTCTTGCTCCAGGAGGAGGTGGAGGCCCGCTTCGAAGGCGCCGACCGTCGTTCCCAGAGGGCCAGAAAGCAGATGCAGCTCGTCCTGGATGAGCAGGGACGGCTGTCTGAACGACGTGTTGAGGCCGAGGATTCGGCCGGCCTGGGGCTTGAACTGTAGTTGGGCGAATTTGTCGACGGTACCCAGAATGAATGTGGGAGGTTCATCGAAGATGTCTTCGTCGACGACGAGCACGGGGAGGCGATCGTGGAAAGCGCACTCGGGGTCCACGCATCGGAGGATCGTGTATCCATTTGACTCAGCGACGCCATACTGCATCTCATCGTCGGTGCGACTCGAAGGGAGAATCGGTGTAAGGCACCACGGACAATCGGTGAGCTGGAAGCTGTTCGCTTCCGCAGGCACCGCGGCGGTCAGGAGACGTTTTCTGGCCGCGTTCGCATCTTTTCGGGTGCCAGGGGTCACTTCATTGCCTACCCAGAGGCCGATCGTGAAAGGAGCCACTCCCTCAGCTGACGCGTCGGACTTCCGCAGCACCTCGAGTGCACATATGAGGGTCGCAGCACGCTGGAACTGCTGGGACGTCAGCAGCCGCAGCGTGTACCGCGTGATCACGGCAGTGCCCGCTCCCCTCGACCCATGACGGAACCGACGGAGGAGCATTTCAATGGCCGCGAGTCCGAGGTATGCCTCGGTTTTGCCACCGCCTGTGGGGAACCAGATGAGGTCCACCAGGTCTCGGTCAGGATGTCGCTCATCGATCGTGGACGCCAACGCTGTCAGTAGGAACCCCACCTGGAACGGCCGCCATTTCGGTGGCGTAGGTGAATCATCTCCCCGGGCTTGGCGGATCTGTCGCATCTGGAGGGCCATGGCGCGCATCGCCAACGCGAAAGACCGTCGGACATGGCCGGCCTGACCGTCCCTGTGCAGTACGGAGACACCCTCCCGCATGCGCTGCACGGCCCGTTCCTGCCGTTCTACCACTCGGTGTGCAACGTCCTGGTACTTCTCCGGGATGTCGGCGATGCGCTCACGCTCTTCTCGGACCCACCGTTCGTAGCGGTCCACGAATGCTGACATCGACTGCAGGGCGCTGCCGGCATCCGTGTCGAGGCGCCCCAATGCATCGATGGAGAGCGCCCCAGATGCGGGATCGTCCTCGGGGATCTCCGCTCCCGCGACAGACCGCACGACGTGCGCTGGTACTGCGTCCAACCACACCCGCCTGCATTCTTCCCCGACTGGAACGGCATCCCAACGGGCTGCCAGACCATGGCCGACTGCGAAGGTGCGACGGTGACGGAATCGCATCTGGAGCTCGCGGGACTCCATGTCAGTCATGTACCGGCTGTCGACGTCGTAGTCGTGAACGGCGCCGTCAAGCGTCTCCACCGCGAAATCGAGCTGGTAAATGGTGTTGCGTGCATTCTTCACGCGGTCTTCCGGCGTCGGATGGGGGCCACCCACCGCTGACTGGAGATTCCGCACATGGACGGTCACGAGCTTGCGGCCCTTGAAGGGCCGCCACAGTGCGCCGATCTCGAGCTCGAGCCCTGCAGCAGACTTGACGGCCGGAGAAGGATCGTCGCTTGTGAGCCTGATGTCGTCCAATTCAATAGGTTTGCGTTTCCACTCAGGCTTGCCGGTATCTTGACCCTGCACGGGGGTGTATGCGCCGAATGCGACCGAGATCAGCAGTTCGGTCGCATCGGTCACGAAAGAGATGGCAGCGGAGGACGGGCGCCACTCCTCTGCCAGTGTCGACTCATCCTCGACATCTCCTGCTTCGACGTCTGCTGATGTCGGTGCGTCCGAGACGACCGCGTCCTGTGGGAACAGCATCCCGACGGCGTACTGGAGCGAGGGGTCGGCACGAAGCACTTCCTCTGGACCGGACTCGGGACCGATGTAGGCATTGCGGAGATGCGCGTACGCGGCATTCTGCGCGGGAGTCATGTCTCGAGGGGCGTAGCTGATGGAGGTCACGAGCCGTTTCCTTTCGGGGAGGAGAGCGAGCCCAAGGTCCTGTACTGTTCGGGGGTCGCCAGGATCGACAGGGAAATCCGGGGCCGCGTGAGCGCTACGTATAGATGTGAGCGGGCTGCGGAGTCGATCTCGGTCGGCAATCCGAACGCCACGACATGGTGGGCTTCCAAACCCTTGATCGTCCGTGGGGACACGACACGGAACCCGTCCTGCGTGAAGTCCGACTGGTCGGTGCTCGAGCAATCGATGAGACAGATGCGTTCCTTCGCGACTCCTTCTGCTACGAGGTCCCGCGCACGCTGTGCAGCCGCCTTAAGGTCACCGGTGCTCTTGCCGTCCCAGAACGGACGCTCTCCGTTGACGATGCCGGGATCTCCCAGATCGGCCTCCAGGAGATCCTGCAACGTCACCACGACCGGTCGCGTGTTCCGGACATTGGTCGACAGTCGGAGGGTGGCCGTGGCCTGCGCCTTGAGAAGATCGAAGATGTCTGCGTCGAAGAGGCCGTCGACGTGGGCCTGATTGTTGGGATCCAGGAAGATCTTCCAACGGCCGTGGTCAAAGCCGCCGTGGACAGCCTGTGTGAGCGAGTCCATGTCTTGGGCGTTCATGAGGTCCTGGGCCTCATCGACGAGTACCACGTCGTACTTCTTCTCCGCAGACAGACCGGAGAATGGGAGCACGTCGACATTCGGGTACTGCTCCAGCAAAGGTTCGATCAAGTCGAGCAACCCTCGCGATCGGAAGGTGACGAGAACCCGCTGCTTCTCTCCATCGCGGCGCACCATTTCCGCTTCCCGACGGGCAAGCTCCACCATGGTGAGGGTCTTCCCGGTTCCGGCTCCTCCGGTCACCATCAGCTGGTATGTCTCGAAGTTCGCGAGTGCCGCAGCCTGATCCTGGGTCGCCTTCAGCTGGAGTTCGACGATCAAATCGGTCGTGGAGTACTCCGACGGGGGGACGATGAGGCTACCGTCCAACCAGGCTACGAGATTGGCGTGTCGGACATGGCCGCCACGCCACCCATGCGGTGCAGGCTCGACTGAATCGATCATGTGCCGGAGCGCTCCTTGGAGACGTTCCGTGGGCAGGTCTGGACCGCACAGCCACTTGCCGGGATCCCAGCCCAGGCCCGCGGGGATCTTCCGGATGTCAGGGGTGATGACGCATGCGTCCCACCGGACCCAGTAGGCGTTGTCCTGCCCGATCTTCTTCTGGAGCGCTCGCCCCGCTCCGAGTGCCTGGCTGATCGGGGACTCGCGTAGCGCATGGACGCCGCCATTCCGGTCGATTGAGAACCACTCTCCGCTGTGATGCTCGACACCTCCCCCCTTGACCTCTACAACGAGCATGATGTCGTCGTGGACAATGACGAAGTCGGCCTCTGCTTGCTTCTTCGACGAGTGACCGGCCAGGGCCACGGACCAGTAGGCCGAGGCTTTCGGCCCCAGATCAATCTCCGCTAGGCGCTCGGCGACGAGGACCTCAGCCTTGCTCTTGGCTCGCGCACGGATCGAAGAGAGCGGGGGTTTGAGTTGCACGGTCACTCCTTATTCCATTGATCGATGTAGTCCACATGGTCGAGAAGATCCTGCGAATCGCCGAAGTTGTCCCTGATGTCGATGATTTCGCACTTCTCTTTGCCGCCGTTCTTGGGGCCTCGTAGTCCTCGTCCCACCATCTGGATGTAGGCGGTGCGGCTGAACGTCGGTCTCGCGATGTAGAGGGCCCGGACGCCGGGGGCGTCGAATCCTTGGACGAGCAGATCGCAGTTGGTGAGGATGCGGATTTTTCCTGCTTTGAAGTCCTCGATGATTCTGCGTCGTTCGGACCGGCTGGTCTTACCGCTCACAGCAGCAGCCGCCTGACCGTGGAAGCTGAGGGTTGCTGCGAGCACCTGCGCAGAGACGACGGACGGGGTGAAGACCAAGACGGGCCAGTCCGCAGGGATCCTGTTCAGGATGTCGTCGACGACGCGACCCGTTCTAGCCTGGTCATTGCCGATGCGGTCGAGGACCGTTTGCTCGATACGTCGAGTGCTCTGGGCCGCCGCGCGTTCCCTCGCATTGAGACGGACGTCGACGCCATCAAGGATCCGGTGATCAAACCGAGCGAGATAACCTCCCTGGATCGCTTCTGAGTACGGATTCTCGGACGTGAAGCCCGCGATTCGCTGTCGTCCGTAGCGCGCCGCCAACTGATCGGTGCCTGCGTCGCCACCCTTGAATGGTGTGGCGGAGAGCCCGATGAGGGGGCGTTCATGGTTGCGACCGTCCACTCCGAGCCAGCCGAGGATCTTGGTGTACATGGGCGAGGACCCTGAACGGTGAGCCTCGTCGACCACGACGACGGATGCCTGGCTCAGCCATTTGTAGTCCTCCGCTTCGGCGGGGTTCTTGAGAATCGAGGCCAACTTCGCGTCTGTCGCCACAATGACGCTGAATCTAGTGGCTGGCTCGGCGACCGACTTCGTATCCCACAGTCGCCCCACCGTCAGTGGCTCGAGGTCCAGGAGCCCTCGCCAGACGAAGCGCCAGGTCTGCACGGCCTGCTCGCACAGCTCCTGGGACTCCGCGATCCACAGGACGGGTCCCTCGAGGTCCCCGCGGGTGAAGAGTTCGAGGATGCTCTGTACAGCGACACGGGTCTTACCGACACCGGTAGGCATGTCGACCATGAACTTCTGTGATCGGCCGCCCTCCACCGGCGAGAGGATCTTCTCCTGGATCTGATCGGCCACGCGCCGCTGGAACGGGTGGAGCTCGGGAAGGTCCACGGCGCCTTCGACCAACACGGTCGACGGGACATCCTCCGTCGCCTCAGGAGCGAAGTCTTTGGGGAATCCCATGCGTTCCAGCCACGACAGAGTGGCACGATTGCGCCCCCAGCGATCCGGAACGTCGCTGTAACCGACGTCCCGGAAGCTGTCACGCAGTTCCTTGATCGTCGAGGTCCCGTGGACGGTGAGGCAGAGGTCGGCGGCGGAGGTCCCGTCATCTACCGCCCCCTGCGCATGGAGGCCTTCCCAGAGACCCGGGGGAAGCGACTCCATCAGCCGTTCCGATCCAAGGTAGAGTTCCAGCCTCTCAGCGTCAGAGTCGGCGCTCTTCGCCTCTACTCTGCGCAGTTCGAGCTCATCCGAGAGCTTGGTCTCCAGGACGTCCTGGATGTCTCCTTCTGTCAGATCCAGCGCGAACGCCTCCCCCAGGCGTCGGAGGAGCTCTTCGTCCGTCAACCCTGTGACATAGAGAAACTCGCCGGACTGATCGTCGAGATGGACCTGCAGTGACGTCGACACGGTTCCTTCAGGGGACTGTGTCTCTTTCAGAATGTTCTCGCACATCACCATGTATTTGCCTCGGAGGATGCGCTCGATGTCGTAATCTGCCAAGCCGGTGAATCGATCGCGGATGAGTTCTGGCTCACCGCGGCCGACACCTGCCACTGAGGAGGAGTACACCTCGCCGAAGTCTCTAACGCCTAGCTGCTCGGCCAGCAGGTTCGCCGGGACATTCCTCGATTCCAGGAAGCGCTTGCCTCGCGACCGGAGGTAGGAGAGCTGTTCTGCACCTTTTCCAACGAAGATATCTGCGCACGAAGTAGGCGTGATTCCGCTTTCGCTGAATGCGGGCAGGAAATTGAGCCGCAGGCCTTCCGTCTCGTATCTGGCGGTGATCGTCGTGCAAAATTCTTCTAGGACGGCGGCGGCGTTTCTATCTCGGGCAAGCTCCGCGAAGTCGTCGCGTTGCTGCATTGCTTCGTCGAAATAGGACGCGAGGGTCTCGAACTCGATGTCCTCGAGCGAATCGGGCAGGTCAAGGGACGCCAGTATCCGGTGGTCGGTCTCGAGTGACCGGGGCAGTAGGTCTCGATAAGCCAATAGACGCGCTGACACCTGCTCCAGAGGAGGTCGTGGACCCCAGACGGTGTCCAACAATCCATGGTTGACCGCGGCCCAGACATGGGGCGCATCCCATACGTATTCGTCCCCTGTATTGTTGTCGATTGCGGTCCATTCACGATGCCCGCCCAGGGCGAGAAGCCTTTTCGTCCAGCGCACGCGGGTGGGGAGGTCCACCCCGGTCTGGGCTGCGAGCACAAGGAGCGAGAACGGCCCTGGTCCCTCCTGGCGGTCGAAGGTGACTGACTCGACGCCTCGCTCACCAGCGGGTAGGTCTGTGTTCAGGTCTGCAAGGAGTGCCTCGTGGTAGGTCCCGGAAAGCGGCTCGCAGGCCAACGGGTAGTGCTTGATGAAATCGAAGACGACCCCCAGCGCGCGTGCCAGGTCGCTTCTGACGACTGAGCGGTCCAGGGTGAAGCCGGCTGCCTCCGGAATTGTTAGCAATTCGTCGAAGTCTAGGACCTGCTCGGGCCGCTTCCAGGACCCATCGAGTACTGGGATCAGCAGGCTCTCGCCGTGGGCTCGGAGCAAGCCGACTGCGGCATTGGGGCTGAGGTCATGGCTGATCGCTTGCCAGATTTGTGCATGCACGTCCACGGAGTCATGGGCGTTCAGCTGCTTGAGCTGGGCCTTGATCTTCGTGGTGGGGGCGAGCGCGACGATCCCGAACTCCTTGAGGAGCTCCTTGGCGCGCGGCATGCGGGTGAGCTCATCAGAGACGAAGGTGAACCCTTCAGCGGAGTATCCGTCGTCACCCTTGATGAACACCTGCTCTCGCATATGGGGCGACCTCATGCCGGCCTCGGTCGGGATGAAGGGCGTGGTCTCGAGAGCCGAACCGTACGCGCGAGACTCACTTGCGAGTAGCGCTGCTGCCTGGAGAACGCGGTAGGCGGTCTCAGGCGTCGCATGGGCGGCCCATTCTCGGAACCAGGTGTTCAAGGACCGCTGTGGGACTGTCTTCAGCAGTGAGTCGCTTGTCTTTGCTGAAGGCAAAGCCGCCATGTCCTCCAAGGGGCTGGTGTACAGCTCACGCAGGCGACGGCTGCGTGTGTTGGTCGTGTAGCAGGACCAATGGGGGACGTCGTCTTCGGTGTTAGCCGCATCCTGCCAGTCTTGATGCAGGCGTGGGGGGAAATCGGGGGCGGAGAAGAACGGCCTAAGGGAATCCGGAGCGCAGAGCTTGCCGGCGGCGTCGGGAACAAGCTTGCGTGCTGCCGCTCTTCGCGGGCACTTGATACGCAGGCGGTAGTCGGCTTCGTTTAGGGCCTCACCCGGACGTGAGGCGCGAGCAGGGAGGTAGTCGAGGAGCTTGCCCGGGTCTCTATGGTCGTAAGCCTTGTGCAGGTTGTCCAGGAACAGGTCAAGCAGGGTGTCTTCGATCTCTTGGTTGTACTTGCTGGCGCTGATCATCGTGGTCCGGTCATCGACGAGAGCCCAAGGAGCGTTCAGGACGGCGGTGAGGGAGGTCCGATCCTGGAGCGGAAAGTATGACCAGAATGCCCCGGTGAAATCCTTGGTGGGACCGGTCGGGATTGCCACGCTCACGCGAACGGTTTCTCGGGTGACGGTCGTGCCTGCTTGGCGCCGGGCCTCGATGGAGGGCCTGTGGTCTGTATGGGCCACGACCATCGTCTGCGGACCCCCTGCAGGATTGGTCACGCTGAAGAGCCCTCCGCCGAGATCAGTGCAGGAATGCGTGATGTCTAAGGGTTCCCTCCCTGTTACAACAAACTCCAGGGTGGCAACGTGTTCGACGAAGAGAAGGAAGAGGCCGTCGAAGTTCTTGATCTCCTGAACGAGCGATTCGTCGTCGCGGATGCTCGGGAGGCGGACCACCGTCGACGCCCACGACATCAGTTCGGTAAGGACGGGATCGGTCGCGGCGTTTTCATTCGCATCTATTTCGTGCGCAACACGCAGGGTCGGATAGCGGGTCAGGCCCGGGGCGATTGTGCGAAGAGTCACTTCGTCCTCAGGGGCGCCGAACGCGAACGACACGGATCGGCTGAACACCTCCGGGCGTTCACAGACGCTCAGTACGGATTTAAATCCCAGCCCGTACTTGCCTATTTCATCTCCTCGCTTCACGCTGAGATGAGAGTGTGTCAGGCTCCCTAGGCCGGAAATGGAGACCGGGCGGCCAGTGTTTGCGACATACAGGGCATGGCGATCTCGGTCGAGGACGACGCGAATGCGGCCTTTGCCTGGCTCGACAAAATTCTGTCCAGCCATGGCATCGGCGGCATTTTGTACGAGTTCGCGCACGACGCGACGAGCATATCCGCCGACACTGATTTGCTCTTCATGGTTAGCGTGTTCCTCCACGAGCAATGGATTTTTCCGGTACGCCCCCAAGTTGTTATCCCGCAGGTCCTGCAGGCGGCGGCTGAAGGCTTCGTCCGGGCGCCAGCCCGTGTCGTAAGAGGTCAAGTGAGTCTCCCCATGTCTCTAACCAGCGCCTCAGTGGCTGCTAAGACGCCTCATCATCTGCATACTATGTCACGGATCACAGTTGCTCGGGTGCGAGCGGACTTGCACCGACGTGGGGCCGCGGTCGCCCTGTCCTGGTGGTGTCGTGGTGGCGTGCGCCCGTGGAGGTGCCTTCCGTGGAATAGCAGCGTGGGGCCCGCCGGTTGTGCTCTGGGTGGCGCACCGGGCGGTTCGGTGCACGGGGGCTTAACGTGTCTCCACTCCCATGCAACGTTGGCACTGACGGCTGCAGCTGCCGAAGGCCCAACGGCCCGGCTTTTTCTAGGATGGTGAACATGTCAGCACCTATGACGGTGATCGACCTCTTTGCGGGATGCGGCGGGATGACTGTCGGATTCGTCGAGACGGGGTTCAAGCCTGTGCTCGCCGTCGAGTTCGATCGTGCCGCGGCCTCCACCTATGCCTCCAACTTCGGTGAGGACCATGTCTTCTTCGGGGACATAACGACGCTTCCTACCAGTGCCATACCTGAGGCAGACGTCGTCATCGGCGGCCCCCCTTGCCAGGGGTTCTCCAATTTGGGCAGCAAGGACGTCGACGATCCGCGAAACCAGCTCTGGAAGGAGTACATCCGCGTCGTCCGCGTGGCGAAGCCGAAAGTCTTCGTGCTTGAGAACGTTGAACGTTTCTCAAAGAGTACCGAGTTCCAGATGATTCAAGAAGAGGCAAAGCCCGGAGGGCTGCTGGAAGATTATGAGCTCCGCTGGAAGGTGCTACTTGCGGCTGACTATGGAGTCGCCCAGAGGCGACCTCGCACCATCCTCATCGGTTCGCGCATCGGCGCCATAGATCCGCCGGAGCCCACGCATAGCAAGGACGGTGCTGCGGGGACGAAGAAATGGGAGGGGGTGAGGACTCGGATCGAGGGGCTGCCCGAGAAGCCCGAGACCACCGAGCTCCCCGCGAAGAGGACGACGTTCTTCGGTCAGGAGATCGCTGGCCCATTTAGTGAGATGGACCTGCATTTCGGTCGCAAGCCGCAGTCGATCTCGCTTCAGCGGTACGACCATGTGCCGCCCGGTGGTGGCCGCTTCGACCTCCCCGTCGAACTCCTGCCGCGTTGCTGGCGTGAGAAGAAGTCAGGCACCACGGACGTGATGGGCCGAATGAAATGGGACTCGCCGTCCCTGACCATCAGGACGGAGTTCTTCAAGCCCGAGAAGGGCGCGTATCTCCACCCCCAGTGGGATCCTGCGGACCCCGCCAGGCGGGTCAACCGGGTGATCACCCATACCGAGGCGGCTCGCATCCAAGATTTCCCCGAATGGTTCACTTGGTGCGGCTCGAAGACTGAGATCGCCCGTCAGATCGGGAACGCGGTGCCCGCAGGATTGGCTGCGGCCGTGGCACGGGTCGTCAAGGAGCGTCTGGATGCAGACTGAACCGTCCCTGGGCTCGGGGCCATCTGACCTGGAGCCTCCGGTAGAACCGCTCAGCGAGGCATTGGAAGATGTCGCACGAGTCGTCCGAGGGGTCGGACTCCACGGGCTGAGTCGCGACCAGTGGCTGGAATATGCGGCATTGTTGGGCCAGAAGATTGCGAGGTTGGAGAAGACGTCCTCTGATCTGAGTGCGCACTTCGGCCTCACCAGTGCGCAGAAGCGCATGCTCGAGTACCTGCGTCTGCATGTGAACGAACTGGTGGACCGACGCGCCCTGCGGGGAGTCGCCGGCATCGACGATTGGGCGAGGCGGGTCCGAGAATTGCGGGTGGAACACGGTTGGCCAATCGTGTCGAGCGCCCAGGACGACCGAGTCCCTAAAGACTCATACCGTTTGGAAGCGCTGGAGCCCGACGAAGAGCTCGCAAGTCGCTGGCGTCTGGCTAATGAGATTCGAAAACATCCCGGGAGTGGTTACGAGCGAGGCCTCGCTTATCTGAAGGCGATCTATCCTCAGGCGGCGCAAGCAGACGAGATGCACTACGTCATGAAGATCAAGTCTTACGCGCGGCGAGTCAGGGAGATGGCCGAGCATGGCTGGATGATTGCATCCAACATCGATGACCCCGAGCTGGCCCCGGGGTCCTACCGGCTTACGACTCTCGAACAGGCTCCGCCCCGCGTTCGAAAGGCCATCAAATTGCGACACGAGGTGTTCTACCGGGATGGTCATCGCTGCGCCGACTGCGGAAGGTCTCCGGCAAACGATGGCATCGTCCTCCATGCCCACCACCTGCGCATGGTGAGTGAGGGGGGAGACAACTCTTTGGAGAACCTCGTCACCGTGTGTCCTGACTGTCACGCAGGCCGGCACGCTGGAATCACGGCGCGCGAGGTGCAGGACGAACTGATCAATCCCCTCGGGGATGTTCCGCAAAAGAAGTGACCAGTGGACATTCTTGGGCGTCCTCAGACGGGGTCCGCCGTTCGATGCGCTCGAACAGGGACCGTGACACCAAGCCCGAGCTCGCCGTCCGGCGCCTGCTCCATGCCGCAGGCCTCCGCTATCGGGTGAATGCCAAGCCGGAGAAGGACCTGCGCCGCACGGTTGACATCCTCTTCCGGCCGGCCTGGGTGGCCATCCTGATCGCCGGCTGCTTCTGGCACGGATGTCCGGTGCATTACACGAAGCCTAAAGCCAACGAGGAATTCTGGTCGGACAAGGTGGCCCGTAATGGCGCTCGCGACGCAGAGACCACCCAGATCCTCACGGAGCGTGGTTGGACGGTCCTGCGGTTCTGGGAACACGAAGACCCGGCGGACGTGGCGGCCCAGGTCGAATCGGTGGTCCGAGCCCGACGTCTCGGACGCTGATCTCCGCGGTCAGTTCGCGCCCGGTTGGTTGTACTTCGCCAGGATCTCGGAGGCCTCTTGCATCATTGCCGCTTCGTTTCGGAGGAAGCCGTTCACCACATCGGCTTCCATGCCGATCACCCGCAAACCTTTCCCCTCGTAGTCCGGCCGTGCCGCACGGAGGCTGTTGATCTTGCGGCCCACGCTGCCGGGGGAACGGAAGTTGTCCGGGCGTTCCGTGACGGGGTGGATCGGAAGGGCCTGAAGCAGTAGAGAAAGTTCCCTGACCACGGGGGTCCGCTCGTTCACCCCGCGCCAGTCATGGCGGGCCGCAGCCCAGCCGGCGAGGACGGTCTCCTCCCAGGTCCACGTGATGCGTCGCGTCATGAGCGCAGCGTAGCGTCGACCGCCCTCGCCTCAGCGCTTCCGGTACAGCGCCTTCTTCTGGAACGCCGGCTCACTCGTCACGAGCATCCCCAGGCTGCGGAAGATGCCCTCGTCCACGGAGCCGAGGATCGTCGTCGTGTGCACGTTGCAGCCGGCCAGGTTCGCCAGCTGCTCCACCGCGGCCCGCGCGTTCGGGTCCGTCGCGGCGGACACGGACAGGGCGATCAGCACCTCGTCCGTGTGCAGGCGCGGGTTCTGCGAGCCCAGGTGCACGGTCTTGAGGGTCTGGATCGGCTCGATTGACTCGGGGGAGAGCAGGTGCACGTCGTCGGGCAGGCCGGCCAGCACCTTGAGGGCGTTGAGCAGCATGGCCGCGGAGCAGCCCAGCAGCGCCGACGTCTTGCCGGTCACCAGGGTGCCGTCCGCCAGCTGCACGGCCGCGCCGGGCTCGCCGGTGCGCTCGGCCACCAGCTGCGCGGCGCCCACCACGGGGCGGTCCTCGGAGCTCAGGCCCAGGCGGGACATGATCAGCGCGATCCGCTCGGAGACCTCGTCGCTCTCGCCGTTGACGGCCTCCTCCACGGCGGCCTTGTACCACCGGCGGATGACCTCCTGGCGGGAGGCGTCGCGGCACACCTCGTCGTCCACGATCGCCGCGCCCGCCATGTTCACGCCCATCTCCGTGGGCGACTTGTAGGGCGACTCCCCGGTGAGCTTCTCCAGCAGCGCGGACAGCAGCGGGAACACCTCGACGTCCCGGTTGTAGCTGGTCACCTGCTCCCCGTGCGCGGTCAGGTGGAACGGGTCGATCAGGTTGATGTCGTCCAGGTCCGCCGTGGCCGCCTCGTAGGCCACGTTCACCGGGTGCTCCAGCGGCAGGTTCCAGATGGGGAACGTCTCGAACTTCGCGTAGGAGGACGGGATGCCCCGCTGGTGGTCGTGGTACACCTGGCTCAGGCAGGTGGCCAGCTTGCCCGAGCCCGGGCCCGGGGCCGTCACGACGACGAGGTCCCGCGTGGTCTCGGACCACTCGTTCCGGCCGAAGCCCTGCTCCGAGACGATCCGCGCCGTGGCGTGCGGGTAGCCGGGGATCACGCGGTGGCGGGCCACCTTCAGGCCCAGCCGCTCCAGCTTCTCCAGGAACGCCAGCGCGCGGTGGTTGGCGTCCTCCAGCTGCGTGACCACTACGTGCTCCACCAGGAACCCGCGCTCCCGGAACACGTCCACGAGGCGCAGCACGTCGTCCTCGTACGTGATGCCCAGGTCCGCGCGGACCTTGTTCCGCTCCAGGTCCTTGGCGTTGAAGCACACCAGGATCTCGGTCTCGTCCTTGATGCGCTCGAGCATCGCGATCTTGTTGTCCGGGGTGAAGCCCGGGAGGATCCGCGAGGCGTGGAGGTCGTCGAAGAGCTTGCCGCCCATCTCCAGGTAGAGCTTCCCGCCGATCTCGCGGCGCCGCTCCTGGATGTGCTGGGACTGGAGCTCGATGTACTTCTCCCGGTCGAACCCGATCGGGTGCCGGGCGGGGGAGGGGGCCATGGTGGGGACGCTGTCAGCGGTGCCGGTCATGGACCTCCAGCCTAGTGGGTCTCAGCGCCGGGCGTCGCCGTCCGACCCGGTGTCCGCCACCCAGTCGTCCTCCGGGTCGTCGTAGGAGCGGGTGCGGCCGGTGCGCAGGTCCGTGACGTCCATGACGCCGGTCTCCGGGTGGTACCGGACGGACTGGTGCGTGGCCTCGTCCACCACCGTGATGGACTGCGTGTCCGGGTCCCAGTCCTCCACCCGGACCTGGTCCTCGTACTCCTCGGCGGGGCCGAAGACGTCCTCCTCGTCCCGGGTGTAGGCGTCCTCGACGGCGTCGTAGTGGTAGCCGGCCGGCGCCGGGGGATGCGAGGCGGCCCGGTCCGCGACGGCCGTGGCCGCGTCCACGGCCATGCCGCCGGGGCCCGCGGCCGAGCGCACTGCCCGCTCCCGGGCGCGCGCCGCGCGTCGGGCCGCGGCCGCCTGCGCCTGCTCCGCCAGACGACGCAGGCGGTCCAGCTGGTCCTTGTCCTGGGTGACGTGCGCGCCGGGCAGCCGCCACTGGTAGCGGTACGCCAGCATGCGCACCGTGAAGATCAGCAGGGCGATCAGGAAGCCCGTGAACGCGTTCAGCGCTCCCTGCTGGGCGGCCGCCTCCGCCACCGCCGCCCCCACCAGGGCGGGCATCACGTACACGCCGCGCGGGTCGAAGATGGACGGCACCTCGTTGGCCACGATGTCCCGCAGCACGCCGCCGCCCAGCGCCGCGACGGTGGCCACCACCACCACGGACACCGGGTGCACGCCCATCTCGTGCGCGATCATCACGCCGGACACGGTGAACAGGGCCAGCCCGGCCGCGTCGAAGGCCGTGATGGTCAGGTTCAGCCGGTTCGGGCGGATCGCGCCCACGTACACCAGCAGGGACACCAGCACCGGCGGGGCCAGGTAGATCGGGTTCTCCAGCGACGCCGGCAGGCCCCGGTCCAGGACGATGTCCCGGGTGAAGCCGCCGCCCAGGCCCGCGAACAGGGCCAGCGCCATGGAGCCCACCAGGTCGAAGTCCTTGCGGGCGGCCAGCAGGGCCCCGGAGACGGCGAAGAAGAACACGCCCACCAGGTCCAGGGTGGTCAGCAGCCACGGGACGTCGGCGAGCTCGGCGAACAGCTGCTGCGGGTCCACGGCGGCTCCTTTCGGGTCGAGGCACGGGGCGGGCCCGGGCGCCGTGGTCGGCGTCGGGCCCGCGTCATCATGCCAGGGGGTCAGGCGGGGGAGGCGTCCCTGTGACCGCCCGCGTCCACGATCCGGTCCGCGGCCGTGTCCGGGTCGGCCAGGTCGGAGGGGTCCTCCGGCTCGCCCGGCTCCGCGGGCGGGCCGTCCTCGCCGTCGCGGTCCCGGGCGTCCGGCACGGGCGGGGCGTCGTCCGGGTCCAGGCGCTGGCGCTGGGTCTCCCCGGTGTACTCGGCGCCCGGGGCCAGCCACTGCCCGCGCAGGGACACCACGCGCACGGCCAGCACCGCGATCATCACGGCCACGGAGGTGTAGATGTTCAGCCACTCCAGCGTGCCCAGGACCGCCGTCAGCGCGGCGCCCAGCAGGGCCGGCAGCGCGTACCAGCCGCGCCCGCCGAACACGCCCGGCGGCTCGCCCGCCACCACGTCGCGCAGGATGCCGCCGCCCACGGCCGTGAGGAGGCCGAGCACGACCGCGGACACCGGTGAGAGCCCGCCGAGCAGGGCGATCCGCGTGCCGATCACGCAGTACACGGCCAGGCCGATCGCGTCGAAGAGCATCACGGCGTGCTGGCCGCGGTCGCCGTCGAGCACCTTGAGGAACACCGCCAGGGAGGCCACCGCCGGCAGGATCAGGTACCACGGGTTCTGGAACGCCGCGGGCACGTCCTGGTTGACGATCAGGTCGCGGATCACGCCGCCGCCGGTGCCCACCATGAGAGCCAGCATCAGCGAGCCCACGATGTCGTAGCCCTTGCGGACGGCCAGGATCGCGCCGGACGCGGCGAAGAAGAACACGCCCACCAGGTCCACGGCGGTGATGAGGGCGGTGACGGTCTCCGCCACCGGGCTGTCGGCGTCGAGCTGCTCCGGGACGTCGTGACCGAGCTCCTCCTCGGAGCGCGGCGTGGCGGTCAGCAGCCACAGGGGAAGGGTGGGGGGATGCACCCGCGGAGTCTATCGGCGCAGGTCAGCACCGGTCAGAGGAGTGTCGCCGGGGTCATGCGCGGCCGGGGTCCCCGTCGCCCTCCGCCTCCGCGGAGCGGGCCTGGTCGCCCTTGTCCTTGAGCGCCTGCAGGCGACGCCGGTGGCTCGCCCGGACGGACCCGGCCACCTGCCAGTCGTGCCGCAGCGCCACCAGGCGCGTGAGGAGGACGACGCCCATCACCGCGGTGGCGGTCACCACGTTGAGCCAGCCCACGCTCCCCAGCAGGGCCGCGGTGAGCGCCCCCAGGAAGGCCGGGGTGGCGTACCAGCCCTCCCGCCCGAAGATCGCCGGCGGCTCCCCGGCCGCCACGTCCCGGAGCAGGCCGCCGCCCACCGCGGACAGGGCCCCGAGCAGGGCGGCCGGCACCACGTCGAACCCGGCCAGCAGGGCGATCCGCGTGCCCAGCACGCAGAACACGGCCAGGCCCACGGCGTCGAACACCTGGACGGCGCGGGAGCCGCGGCTGTTGTCGACGACGTTCAGCCACACCAGCGCCGCCGCCAGCACCACCATCCCCAGGTACCAGGGGTCGCTGAACGCGGCCGGCGGGTTCCGGTCCAGGATCAGGTCGCGGGTCAGCCCGCCGCCGAGCCCCACGAGCGCCCCGAGCACCAGGGACCCCACGATGTCGTAGTGCTTCCGGGCGGCCAGCAGCGCCCCGGACACCGCGAACGCGAACACGCCGATCAGGTCCAGGACCGTCAGCGCCTGCTCCCACACCGCCGTGCCGTCCCAGCCCAGCCGCAGCGGGCCGGGCAGGTCCTCCTCCAGCTGGTGCGGGGTGAGCGGGGTGGGGGAGGCCGAGCCCGCCGCCAGGAGCAGGGGCAGCGCCAGGGCCGCCAGGAGCATCAGCGGGACCGGGGCCCGAACTCCGCGGCCAGGCGGGCGGCGATGCCCGTGTAGCCGGCGGGGGTGAGGGCGAGCAGGCGCGCCTCGGCGTCGTCGGACAGGCCCAGGCCCTGCACGAACTCGCGCATGCGCGCGGCGTCCACGCGCTGGCCGCGGGTGAGCTCCTTGAGGCGCTCGTAGGGGTTGTCCATGCCCGGCACACCGGCGATCGCCTCGGCGCGCATCACCGTCTGGATCGCCTCGCCGAGCACCTCCCAGTTGTGGTCCAGGTCGTCGGCGAGCACCGGCTCGGCCACCTGCAGCTGGCCCATGCCCTTGGCGACGTTGGTCAGGGCGAGCACCGAGTGGCCCAGGGCCACGCCGATGTTGCGCTGCGAGGTGGAGTCGGTGAGGTCGCGCTGCCAGCGGGACTCGATCAGCGTGGCGCCGAGGGAGTCCAGCAGGGCGCAGGAGAGCTCGAGGTTGGCCTCGGCGTTCTCGAAGCGGATGGGGTTGACCTTGTGGGGCATGGTCGAGGAGCCCGTGGCGCCGGCCACCGGGATCTGCGCGAAGTAGCCGATCGAGATGTAGGACCACACGTCCACGCAGAAGCCGTGCAGGATCCGGTTGAACCGGGCGACGTCCGCGTACAGCTCGGCCTGCCAGTCGTGGGACTCGATCTGCGTGGTCAGCGGGTTCCACGTCAGGCCCAGGTGCTCCACGAACGTGCGGGAGACCTCCGGCCAGTCGGCGTCCGGGGCGGCGGCCAGGTGCGCGGCGTAGGTGCCGGTGGCGCCGTTGATCTTGCCGAGGTACTCCTGGCCGGCGATGCGGTCCAGCTGGCGGCCCAGGCGGTGCACGAACACCGCCATCTCCTTGCCCAGGGTGGTGGGCGTGGCGGGCTGGCCGTGGGTGCGGGAGAGCATCGGCACGTCCGCGGCGGTGGCGGCCATCGCGGAGATCGTGTCCACCGCGTCGTGGGCGGCGGGCAGCCAGACCTGCTCGACGGCGTCGCGCACGCCCACCGCGTACGCCAGGTTGTTGATGTCCTCGGAGGTGCACGCGAAGTGCACCAGCGGCTTCAGGTGGCCCAGGCCGAGGCCCTCGAGGCGGGCGGCGATGAAGTACTCGACCGCCTTGACGTCGTGCACCGTGACGCGCTCGGTCTCGGCGAGCTCGGCCACGGAGTCCGCGTCGAAGTCCGTGACGATCGTGCGCAGCCCGGCCTTCTGCTCCTCCGTCAGCGGCTTCAGGCCCGGCAGGACGCGGCCCTCGGCGAGGTGCACGAACCACTCCACCTCCACGTGGATGCGGTTGCGGTTCAGAGCCGCCTCGGAGAGGTGGTCCACGAGCGGCTCCACGGCGGAGCGGTAGCGTCCGTCCAGCGGGCCGAGGGCGATCCCGGCCGCGCCCAGGGGCTGACGGTCGGCGGTGGAGGCGGGCGTGGCGGAGGGCTGCGAGGTCATGGCCCCCATTCTGGCACCGGGTGCAGCCGTGCGGGGGCGGGTGTCCGGCCGCATCGCGTCAGTACATCTCGGCGATGTGCTCCTCGGCTCGCCGGATCGCCGCCTCCTCCTCGAGAGTCGGGTTCTGCCCCACGGTCACCGGAGCCGGTCCCGCCGTGCCCCGCTCGTCGGTGGTCGGGTCTGGTCTCACCCCTGCCTCCCGTACGGCGGCGTCCATCACGGCACGCAGCGGATCGAGGACGTCGGCCGGGCTCTCGCCAGCCCCAGGAGGGGACCCCGGTTCGGGATCGGGCAGGATGGCCACCCCGTAGGCCAGGAGAGTGCCGCGCCGGGCGACCACGAGGCGCACGTCGCCGTCCAGACGGTACTGGCGGGCCTCCTGGGCGGGGTGGCCCCCGAGCGAGGTGGCGTCCCCGGAGCCACCGTTGCGCAGGTCTCCGCACCGGTTGGCGATCTCGTTCAGCAGCAGACCCTCCCAGGCCGCCGCGGACTCCATGTCCGGGGCCACGATCAGGGCCACCGTCTCCGCGGGCGCCTCCGGCATCCCCTCCGGCTCAGGACGTCGCGCGAGGGCGGCCACCGTGCCGTGCGCATCGGCCTCGGCGAGCCGCTGGTCCAGATGGGCGCGGCATTGAGGGGAGGCCCCGTCAGGGAGCCGCTCCGCCTCGGAGCGGGGGATCTCCGCGAGCCGGGCCGCCGCGTCCGTCTCCACGGTCTCGAATCCCGTGGCGTGCTCGCGCACGATCGCGTCCACCGTGGCCTGGTCCATCGAGACCAGCGGGCCGCCGTCGTCGACACGTCTGACGGCGTGGAAGCCGGCGGCACGGGCGGCCGCCGCCGCCTCCTCCAGGGTGGGCGTTCGGTCGAGGACGCCGCGGGCCCGCTCGTCGGGAGGCACGAGGTGGTCGAGCACCGCCGCACTCTGTCCGCGGACGTGCTCGGCGAACGCGGCCAGCGTGATCACCTCGTCCTCCGCCGGCGTGATCTTGCCCGAGCCGGGACGCAGGGAGGACTCGTGGACCACCAGGATGTTCGCGTCGGCGGAGTGGATGGTGAGGGTCAGCGACGTCGGGGGGTCGGGCTGCGTCGTGTCCACGTGGACGCGCTCTCCCGCCCACCCGACGGTCTCCAGCCGCGGCAGACCGGCCGGGGTCGAGCAGGACTGCCCCATGCCGATCAGGGCGGTCTCGAGGCGCTGCCGGGCTGCGGTGTCGGCGAGCACGTAGACGGTCATCTCGCCCAGCCCGGAGTACGCCAGGGAGGGCGCCTGCATGCCCCGCTCGGGCGACGTCGGCGTGTGGACCACCGCCCGTCCGTCCTCCTCGATGATCTGCGCGGCGTGGTCGAGGAGTGAGCGGCAGGTCAGGCGGTCCGCGGAGAACCCGTCGGCCTCCGCGTGGCGGCGCCAGTACTCTGCCACCGCGTGGAGCTCGCGAACCTCCCCGCGCAGACCCTCGGAGCGCGACGTCGCCTCCAGGGCCTGGACGACGTCGTCAGCCCCCACCTCGTGGACGCTCGAGGCCGGGTTCCGTGACGGCGGGGGAGGTGCGGTGGTCGGCGGCTGCACCGTGGACGGGTGAGGGGTCGCGGCTGCGCACCCCGCGGACAGCAGGAGGCAGGCAGCGGCCACCGCGACGCCGAGGCGTCGGCCGCCGGGGGCACGAGGGGCCCGGCGGGCCCACCGACCGGGCCTCACCGGGCCACCAGCCGCAGGAACGCCCCGATCATGGGCAGGTCCGCCGGGTTCGTGGGCAGGGCGTCCGCCAGCGCGGGTGAGTGCACCAGGTAGCAGGCCCACTTGCCGCGGGAGACGGACACGTTGAGCCGGTTGCGGTCGAGC
Source organism: Micrococcus sp. (assembly GCF_030523875.1). Taxonomy (GTDB): domain Bacteria; phylum Actinomycetota; class Actinomycetes; order Actinomycetales; family Micrococcaceae; genus Micrococcus. The sequence goes on from NZ_JAUNHR010000017.1 coordinate 23,322, forward strand.
AGGAAGTCCAGGCCCCGCGGCACCTCCTGCGGGGAGGAGGCCGCCATGGTCAGGATCGCGACGGGCGCCTCCCGGCCCTGGAACCTGTCCACGGTGCCCACGGTGGTGTCGGTGAAGCCGGCGTCGTCGAGCGCCGCCCGGACCGTGGCGACCTGCGCGTTGTAGGGCGCCACCACGATCACGTCCTCAGGGGTGAGGGCACGCGGACTGTCCCCGTCCTGGGGGTCCGTCCAGCTCCGCCCGACGACGTCCCGCACCAGCTCCACGACCCTCGCCGCCTCCTCCGGCGAGGACACCGCATTGCCGGAGTGGTCCACCGGCACCGGGTGCAGCCCGGGCTCGATCCCCGCGAGCAGGCGGGCGTCCGTGACGTCCTCCTTCGAGCGCAGCTGTCCCGCATAGGAGAGGTCGGACACGGCTCGCGTGAGCGCGGAGTGCATGCGCCAGGACGTGTCCAGGAAGAAGCCGCGGTCCGGGCGCAGCACGGGCGCGTCCTCGATCAGCCAGCCCAGGGCCGCGTCCCCGATCGGCTGCGGATGCGTGCCCTGAGTGACCTGCGGCAGCTGCTGCGGATCGCCCAGCAGCAGCACCGTGTCCGCCATGGCCGCCGCGGCCAGGGTGTTCGCCAGGGAGAACTGGCCGGCTTCGTCGATCACCAGCAGGTCGAACTCGGGGGTCCTCTGGCTCGCGAACGTCCATGCGGTGCCGCCGAGCACCGTCCCGGGCTCCTCGAGACGGGAGTAGCCCGCAGCCTTGCTCACGGACGTCCAGGGCACCTCGGTCTCGTCCTGGTCCTTCCTGCCCTCCTTCAGCACCCGGTCGGCGGGCACGCCCACCGAGACGAGCTTGGCCAGGAAGTTCTCCACCACGGCGTGGGACTGGGCGGTGACGCCCACGCGCCACCCGCGCTCCACGAGCGCCTTCACGGCGTGGCTGCCCACGTGGGTCTTGCCGGTGCCGGGCGGACCCTGCACGGCCACGTAGGAGCCGGCGGCGGACTCGAGTGCCTCCACGAGGGCCTCCCACCCCTGGCGGCCGTCGGTGCCGGCGCGGGCCGCGGTGCTGATGGCCTCCAGCGTCCGGCCCGCCACGGCGGGGGAGCGGCGCGCCAGCACGTCGGAGGTCACGCCCTCGGCGGGCAGCGCGCCGGCGGCCCGGGCCGCCTCGGCCGCGTCGCGGATCCGGTCCAGCAGGCTGCCCGTGGGGACCTGGGTGTGGGCGAACGCGGCCATCGGCAGCTCGCGGTGGTGCTCCGCGTCCTTGGCCGTCCTCTCCCTCAGCAGCAGGGTGGAGCGGCCGTTAGGGTGGTCCTCCACGTCCTCCACCGTGGCGCCGCAGCCGATCCAGCGCACCGCGTTGGGCGGCATCTCCTCCCGCCGCCCGGCGGGCACGTCCTCGTACACCGTCTTCGCGTCGGCGCCGACCGTCAGCTGCGTGCCGGGCTCGAGGCGGCCGGTCACCCGCAGGACCCGCTGCAGGCTGCGGCCCCGCGGCGGCACGTGCCAGTCCTCCGCCACGTCCACACGGTCGAACACCACATTGGCCCGAGGGTCCTGCCACTCATCGGCGGGGGAGATCGCCCGGTCGAAGAAGGCCCACCACATCGGCTTGGCCTCGCGCTGGAAGAAGCCGAGCCCGGCGGCGAGCAGGGCCAGGCCGCGCGCGCCGCCGTCGAGCTCCTCGTCCGGCACCGGGACCTCCGCCCCGGTGACGGGGTCCACCCGGGTGGGCAGCAGGTCCAGGAGCGCCCGCTCCAGCGCCGCGTCCTCCCGGGCCTCGCGCTCGCGGTCGGTCAGCTCCTCCTCGCCGGCGACGCCGCCCGGCGCCTCCGGCACGGTCGCGACCTCGGCCGGGTCCACCTGCGCCCGCAGCCAGTCCCGCAGGCGGGCGGTGGAGACGCAGTCGTACCGGTTGTACTCCTCGATGCCCGCCCGCAGGTCGGCCGCCTCCGTGGCGTCGCCGCACTCCACGGCCTCGACGTACGCGTGGTACTCGGCCACAGAGTCCGCCGCGGTGGTGACCCCGTCCTCCGCGCGGTGGTCCGCACCCATGTACAGGGGCTCGAGCTTCTTGATCGAGTAGCTCTCCACGCCCGCCCGCAGGCTCGCCCGCACGGTGGAGTACAGGTCCACGAACAGGCCGGCGCGCAGCCAGTCGTCCAGCTCCCGCTCGCCGACGCCGTGGCGCACGGTCAGCCGCTTGAGCGCGGTGACCTCGTAGGGGGCGTAGTGGTAGATCCGCATGCCCGGGTGCCGCACCCGCCGTGCCTCCACGAAGCGCACGAACTCCTGCAGCGCCGCCCGCTCCTGGCCGCGGGTGTCCGCCCACAGGCCCGTGAAGCGGAAGTCCCCGAACGCCGTGCCCGCGGTGTCCCCGTCCGGGGCCTCCACCCAGCCCCACAGGTACTCCAGCCCCTCCATCTCCCCGGACGGGGCTGTCCACAGGGGGTCGCCCTCGAAGTCGAAGAACACGTCCCCGGGGTCCGGCGCGGGCAGCCCCCGGACTGCCGTGGCGTCCATGATCTCGAACGGCCGGGTGCCGTCCGCCCGCCGCGGGGCCAGCTGGGCGGCGGCCTGGTCCCGCAGACCGCGCCAGGAGCGCTCCGGCATGCCCGCGGGGGCCTCCGTGGACACCGCCAGCTGCTCGATCGTGGCGATCCCCGCCTCCCGGAGCCGGGTCCGCTGCAGGCGCGTGGCCCCGGCCGTGAGCAGCACGTCCCGGTGCTCCGCCACCGCCTCCGCGCACGCCTCGCACGCCCCGCACACGGCCAGGGCGTCGTCGCCCCAGCGGGCCGGCTCCCCGGAGGCGATGTGCGCCCGCAGCAGCCGCTCGAGGCGGGCGCGCTGGTGCCGGTAGACCGGCACGAGCTCCGTGAGGTCCACGCGGTGCTCGGTGCCGTCCCCCAGCCACAGGCTGCCGTGCCGCGTCCGGGGCACGCCCAGACCGTCCAGCAGGTCCGCGTACGCCGCGATCTGCAGCAGCGCCGTCACGCGCGCGTGCCGGGCCAGCTTCGTGTCCACCACCTCGTACGCCCCGTCCGGGTGCTCGGCGTCCCGCCGGAGCACCAGGAAGTCGGCCAGGCCGCCGAACGCGCCGTCGTGCAGGAGCGCCTGGAACACCACCGTCGGCCGCGCCGCCAGCGCCCGCGCCGTGCGCTCGCGGGCCTCGGCCACGCCCCCCGCGGTGTACCGCTCCGGCCGGGCCAGCCGCACCACCTGCTCCTCCCCGTGCTCCGCCACGAGCCGCGCGAGCGCCCGCTCCTCATGGGCGTCGCCGAGGGCGGAGACCCGCTGCAGCATGGCGTCCTCCGCCGCGATCCGCTTCGCTCGGCCCAGCGCGGGGTCCACCTTCAGCCGCAGCCAGCCGTACGTGCACGTGGCGGCCGCGGTGATGTCGGAGGGGCTGAGGAGGAACGCGTCGCCGTCGAGGAGCTTCACCATGCGGCCCACCCTAGGCGTGACGGCGGACACGACAGGGGGTCCCCTGACTTGACGCAGGTCACACGGAGCGAGTTACCTAATGATCGTTCAGTAATTCACCGCGCGCCCGCGTGCCCGACCCCGGGGAGGACCATGGCCGAGACACCGCACCACCCCCTGCTCGCGCGCGACCGCGTCGCGCAGTGGCTCGGCGTCGTCCTCGAGGCCGCGGAGAAGGACCACGCGCGCATCCGGATGACCCTGACCGAGGACCAGCACAACGGCCTCGGCATGGCCCACGGCGGCGCTGTGTTCGCGTTCGCGGACGTGTGCTTCGCCCTGACCTGCAACGATCCGCACGGCGACGGCACCACCCTCACGGTCGCCTCCGGCGTGGACGTCAACTTCGTGGCCGGCGCCCGCGCCGGGCAGACGCTGATCGCCGAGGGCCGCCTCGTGGCCTCCGCCGGCCGCTCCGGCGTCTACGACATCACCGTCACCACCGACGACGGCGCCCCCGTGGCCGCGTTCCGCGGCCGCTCCCGCACCGTCGCCGCGAAGGCCCGCTGACCGGCGTCGTCCCCGACGGCGACCCGCCCCCAGATCCACCGACCCGTCCCATCCTCAAGGAGAACCCGATGCTCGAGGCGTCCGTCCCGAACCCCTACTCCCCTGCTCCGCTCCCCAAGAACCCCGAAGACCGGGGGAAGCAGGACCCTGAGGAGACGATGAGCCGCGACCAGATCGAGGCGCTGCAGACCGAGCGCCTGCGCTGGTCCCTGCACCACGCCTACGAGAACGTCCCGGCGTACAAGGAGCACTTCGACGCGCACGGCGTGCACCCCTCGGACTTCACGGAGCTCGCGGACCTCGCCAAGTTCCCCTACACGGACAAGGAGTTCCTGCGGAAGAACTACCCGTTCAAGGCCTTCGCCGCCACCGGGTCCGAGCTCCGCCGCATCCACGCCTCCTCCGGCACCACCGGCCAGCCCACCGTGGTCGGCTACACCGACGACGACCTGGACACCTGGGCCACGCTCGTCGCCCGCTGCTTCCGTGCCGGCGGCATCCGCCCCGGCGACCGCGTGCACAACGCCTACGGCTACGGCCTGTTCACCGGCGGCCTGGGCGCCCACTACGGCGCCGAGCGCGCCGGCGCGGCCGTGATCCCGATGTCCGGCGGCCAGACGGAGAAGCAGGTGCAGCTGATCACCGACTTCGAGCCCACCGCCATCCTCTCCACGCCCACCTACCTGCTGACCATCGCGGACGGCTTCAAGAAGATGGGCCTGGACCCCCGCAAGTCCTCGCTCAAGACCGCAATCCTCGGCGCCGAGCCGTGGACCGAGGAGATGCGCCGCGAGATCGAGCAGACCTTCGACATCGACGCCCTGGACATCTACGGCCTCTCCGAGGTCATGGGCCCGGGCGTGGCCGGCGAGTCCGTGGAGACCAAGGACGGCTCCCACATCTGGGAGGACCACTTCCGCCCCGAGATCATCGACCCGCTCACGGACGAGGTGCAGGAGACCGGCCACCCGGGCGAGCTCGTGTTCACCTCGCTGACCAAGCAGGCGCTGCCGATCATCCGCTACCGCACGCACGACCTCACCCGTCTGCTGCCGGGCACCTCGCACCCGGGGCACCGCCGCATGGGCCGGATCACCGGTCGCTCGGACGACATGATCATCCTGCGCGGCGTGAACCTGTTCCCGTCCCAGATCGAGGAGCTGGCTCTCCAGGAGCCGGCGCTCTCGCCGCACTTCACGCTCGAGATCACGCGCCCGGGCCGCATGGACCAGATGGCCGTGAACATCGAGCGCCGGGACGACGCGACCATGGAGGACGCGCAGAGGTGCGCCGCGCACCTGCAGAAGGAGATCAAGACGAAGATCGGCTCCTCCTGCACGATCAACGTGGTGGAGCCCGAGTCGCTCGCCCGGTCCTCCGGCAAGCTCAAGCGCATCTACGACCTGCGCGACAAGGGCTGACCCCGGCCGCGACAAGGCCCGTGCCGGGCCGGCGCCGTCCGCCCGACTCGGCCGCCCCCGGGCCCGCCCCGTACAGTGGGGCGGGCCCGCGGCGTCGCCCGGGCGAGACCACCAGGAGTGAGGACGACGTGACGCAGACGGAGGCCGCCTCGCGAACCGCCCGCCCCGCGCGCCGGGGCCGGCCCGGCTATGACCGCGCCACCCTGCTGGCCGAATGCGTCGACCAGTTCAACCGGCACGGCTACGACGCCACCTCCATGGGCATGCTCGCCGCGCACCTGGGCATCTCCAAGTCCGCGATCTACCACCACGTGGAGTCCAAGGAGGCGATCCTCGGCCACGCCCTGGACGACGCCCTCGACGCGCTCGAGGCGTCCATGGACCGCGCCCAGGCGTCCGGGGTGGCCCCCGGCGAACGGGTGGAGCGCGCCGTCCGCGGCGGCCTCGAGGTGCTTGTGGAGAAGATGCCCGAGGTCACCCTGCTGCTGCGCCTGCGGGGCAACTCGGACGTGGAGCGGGCCGCCATGGAGCGACGCCGCGCCATCACGCGCCGCCTGGGCGAGATGATCGAGGCCGCCCAGGCCGAGGGCTCCGTCCGCGACGACGTCACCCCCCCCAACCTCGCCCGCCTCGCGCTGGGCACGATCAACTCCGTGGTCGACTGGTACCGCCCCGAGGGCGACGCCCCCGGCCACAAGACCGTGGACGAGATGGTCCTCGCCGTGACGGGCGTCGTGATGGGCGGCCTGCGCGGCTGACGGGCGCTGCGGCGTCAGTGCCCCGCCGACCCGGTCAGGACGCCGGGCCGAACTCCTCGGCCACGGCCGCACGGACGGCCTGGGCCATGTCCAGGACCTGCTCCGGCGCGGCCGTCACGCCGCCGGACTCAAGGGTGGTCACGGCGATCAGCCGCGCCCCGTCCCGCGTGGTGACGGTGGTGCCGGGCATCGTTCCCGTGGCCTCACCGGTCGCGGTGGTCGTGGCGACGTCGTACTCCACCCCGTCCACGGTGACGCGCTCGGTGGCGAGCGCGGCCTCGTCGTCGGCGTTCCCGACGCAGGACGTCTCCCGGTTCCGCTCGGCCTGCTCGACCTGCTCCGCCGCGGCCTCGTCCGGGAGGGTGATGATGAGGACGGAGGCGTCCGGCCCCGCCGCCTCTCCGCCCTCCGCCGGCTCCACGCGGGCACCGGAGTAGCTCACCTCGGTGCCGCCGGACTCCGCCAGCAGCCCGTGGACGGCACCCTGCGCGGCCCAGCACTCGTCGTCGGCGAGCGGGCGGACCCCCGCGCGCATCTCCTCCGCCTCGGGGTCCGTGGCCGTGGCGTACTCCTGCTGCTGGGACCGGAGGATGGAGAACTCGCCCGTGGGCGTGGTGTCCACGGTGACGTCCCCCAGGATCCCGAGGATCTCGGCCATCGGCTCCTTCAGGGCGAGCACCTTCTCGTTCTCCGGCAGCTCCACGTCCGCGTCGACCCCGGCCGGCAGCGCCGGCGCCCCGGAGGAGGACGACGGGGCGGAGTCCGGCGCGCTGCCGGACGCCCCGGCGCCGCCCGACGACGCGGCCCCGTTGCTGGACGCGGACGTGGTGGCCGCCGCGGGGCTGGAGGAGGCGCCGCCGGGTTCGCCGGCACCGCAGCCGGTCAGGACGGCGGTGGAGGCCAGGAAGACGGCGGCGCCCAGGCGGGCTCGACGGGCGGGGGAGGTCGCGCCTGTGCGCGCAAGGTCCAGTGTCATGCGTCACAGTGTGCGCTCAGGTGCGGGCCCCGGCAAGGACGAGGTCGGCCCCCACCCGGAGGTGAGGGGCCGTCGTCGTGGTGTCGGCGGAGGTCAGGCCTCCGGACGGGCCGGGGTCACGCCTCCGGCTGCTCCGGCATCGGCCAGGTCTTGGCCACCAGCGTCAGGACGTCGTACTGGGCCACCAGCTCGTCGTCCTGGTTGTGCAGCTGGCAGTCCCACGCGACCTCGCCGTACTCGTCCGTCACGCGCGGGGTGATCCGCTTGGCGGTGAGGGTCACGCGGATGGCGTCGTCGTAGGTGACGGGCGTGATGAACCGCAGGTCGTCCAGGCCGTAGTTGGCCAGCACCGGGCCCGGGTCCGGGGCCACGAACAGGCCCGCCGCCCAGGAGACCAGCAGGTAGCCGTGGGCCACGCGACGCGGGAAGAACGGGTTGGCCATGGCGGCCTCCTCGTCCGTGTGCGCGTAGAACCTGTCCCCGGTCTCCTCGGCGAACCGGGTGATGTCCTCCAGCTTCACCGTGCGCAGGCCGGAGGCGAACTGGTCGCCGATCCGCAGCTCGTCCAGGGCCTTGTAGAACGGGTGCTTGGCCCGGCCGGCGTCCACGTCCTCGCGGGTGGCGGTGTTCGCCGCGGCGCCCTGGTGCCACACGCCGGTGATGGCGGTCAGCAGGTCCGGGGAGCCCTGGATGGCGGTGCGCTGCATGTAGTGCTTGACGGCGCGCACGCCGCCGAGCTCCTCGCCGCCGCCGGCGCGGCCGGGGCCGCCGTGGATCAGCACCGGCACGGGGGCGCCGTGGCCGGTGGTGGTCTTGGCGGTCTGGCGGTTCAGGAAGTGCACGCGGCCGTGGTGGGCGCCGATCCCGGCGGCGAACGCGCGGGCGGTCTCGCCGTCGTTCGTGGCGACCGTGGCCACCAGCGAGCCGGAGCCCAGCGCGGCGAGCGCGACGGCGTCGTCCACGTCCGTGTAGCCGATCACCGAGGTGACCGGGCCGAACGCCTCCACGGAGTGCACCGCGGGGGTGCGGGCGTCCGCGAAGGAGAGGACGGTGGGGGCGAAGAATGCGCCGGCCTCGGCGTCGGCGTCGCCGGTGGGGGCGTCCGGGCCGCCCAGGCGGACCTCGCCGCCGGCGTCCACGAGCGTCTGCACGGCCTTGCGGACCTCCGACTGCTGCTCCTTGGAGGCCAGGGCGCCCATGGTGGTGCCCTCGACGCGCGGGTCGCCCAGGACCACCTTGGCGGACAGGCGCTCGGTGAGGGCCGCGGTGACGTCCTCCACCATGGCCTCCGGCACGATCACGCGGCGGATGGCGGTGCACTTCTGGCCCGCCTTGACGGTCATCTCCTGGAAGACGACCTTCACGAACGCCTCGAACTCGGGGGAGTCCTTGTCCGCGTCCGGGCCCAGGATGGCGGCGTTGAGGGAGTCGGTCTCCGCGGTGAAGCGCACGCCGCCGTTGAGGACGTTCTCGTGCTTGCGGAGGGTCTCGGCGGTGCCGGCGGAGCCGGTGAAGGCCACGTGGTCGCGGTAGTCCAGGTGGTCCAGCAGGTCGCGGGCCGAGCCGGAGATGAGCTGGAGGGAGCCCTCGGGCAGCACGCCGGACTCGAGCATCATGCGCACGCACGCCTCGGTGACGTAGCCCGTGGGGGTGGCGGGCTTGACCACGGTGGGCACGCCGGCCACGAACGCCGGGGCGAACTTCTCGAGCATGCCCCACACCGGGAAGTTGAAGGCGTTGATCTGCACGGCCACGCCCGGGATGCGCTGGTAGATGTGCTCGCCGATGAAGGAGCCGTCACGGGAGAGCGGCTCGACCTTGCCGTCCACGATCACGTTGGCGTTCGGCAGCTCGCGGCGGCCCTTGCCGGAGAAGGTGAAGAGGGTGCCCACGCCGCCGTCGACGTCGAACGCGTGGTCGCGCTGCGTGGAGCCGGTGGCGAAGGAGAGGTCGTAGAGCTCCTGGATGCGGGAGTTCAGGTAGAGGGCGAGCTCCTTGAGCTTGAGCGCGCGCTCGTGGATGGTCAGCTCGCCGAGGTTCTTCTGGCCCACCGTGCGGCCGTGCTCGATGACGGCGGCCGTGTCGATGCCGTCCGTGGACACGCGGGCCATGAGCTGGCCGGTGTTGGCGTCGAGGACGTCGGTGACCCTCCGGGGGTCCTCGGGGGCCCACCAGGAGCCGGCGACGAAGCTCGGGAGGATCTCGGTCTGGGTCTTGTCCGCGGTGGCGGTCATGCGGTGCTCCTTCGGGACTCGAGGGCGTCGGTGCGGTGCGACCCGGCGCGCGGCGGGGCTGCGCGCAGAGGAGACCGACCGATCGTTCGGTTATTGCCCGGGAAACCGGGAACCCGGCCCTGGGGGTGGGGGAGGGGCGGGGCGAGAGGGAGAGGCGGGGCGGAGCGGGCCGTCGTCGTCGTGCCGTGGCCCGGCCTCCTGCGCGCCCCTGTCCGTCACGCGCCTCTCCGCCCCGTGCCACCGCCCCGGTGCCCCTCCCTCGGCCGCCATCCGGACGTTCGGACCGGAAAGAAGTGACGTTTCCGGTCCGAACGTCCGGATGGCGCATGGCCGGGTGCCGTGGTTGCCCATAGATCCGGTGTTCGACGACGACGCCGGCACCGCGTGCGTCAGGATCGGACCCATGGCTCGGCATCCTCCTCCTCTGCCCCCGATGCGATGCGGTCTCGACCAGGCTCTCCGGGAGCCGACCGTCTTCGCGACGGCCACCGCGATGCGTGCCGGGATCCCACGGCATCGCCTGCGCAGATCCGACCTCGTCTTCGCAGGGCACGGGCTCTGGCGCCGGGTCGACCGCGAGGAGGAGCTCACGGACAGGCTCCGCGCCCTCCAGGATCTGCATCCCAGCGCGGCGTTCTCGCATGCGACGGCCCTGCGGATGCTGGAGGTGGACCTGCCTGGCCGGTGGGACGCCGACCTCGAGATCCACTTGACGCATCCCTCCTGGCACCCGGTCGACTCACGGCGCGCCGACGTCATCCACCATTGGAGACGGTTGGACGTGCCGACCCGGGTGCTCCACGGCGTGCGGGTCACGGAGACGGCGTACTCCTGGGTGGACGTGGCGTCCCTCGGCGCGAGCGTGGAGGAGCTCGTCGTGATTGGTGACTCCGCTCTGTTCGATGTGCGCGAACCGAGGCGGCGTAGGAACCGGCGGCCCGGCGTCGTGACCATGGAGGCCCTGCACGGCGGTGTCGCGGCCCGGGCCGGCGAGCCGGGCGTCGTGCGTGCCCGGGAGGCCCTCGCACTCGTGCGGCAGGGGTGCGACTCGCCGCAGGAGACCCGCCTGAGGCTCGGGATCATCGCGTCGGGGCTGCCGGAGCCGGCGGTGAACCCTCGGGTGCGGCTCGCGACGGGCCAGGCGCTCCGGGTCGATCTCGTGTGGGAAGAGGCCAAGGTGGCCGTCGAGTACGACGGCGACCAGCATCGCACCGACCGGCGGCAGTGGCGCGAGGACCGCGAGCGTGACGCGAGCCTGCGCGCCGAGGGGTGGACGGTGATCCGGGTGACGGCCGACGTGTTCCGCGAGCCGCAGTGGTGGACGTTCCTTCAGCAGCTGCGGATAGCCCTGGAACTCATCTGAGCACTGGGGCGCCGTGGGGAGCGCCAGCTGCCACTGGCGGTGCCATCCGGACGTTCGGACCGGAATGCGGCCCGGATTCCGGTCCGAACATCCGGATGGCAGGGCTGAAGGGGCAGGGGGAACGGCCGGGGACAGCGGCGACGGGGTTGAGCCGGCAGAGGATCCGCCCCGCCCGGCGCGCCCCCGGGCGTAGGATCACCCCTGTCCGATCGGACACCCCCCATCCCCTCACCTGGAGACCTCCGCCGCATGCTGCGCACCATGTTCCACGCCAAGATCCACCGGGCCACCGTGACCCAGGCGGACCTGCACTACGTGGGGTCCGTGACCGTGGACCAGGACCTCCTCGACGCCGCCGGCATCCTGCCCGGCGAGCTCGTGAGCATCGTGGACGTCACCAACGGCGCCCGCCTCGAGACCTACACCATCGCCGGAGAGCGTGGCTCGGGCGTGCTCGGCATCAACGGCGCCGCCGCCCGCCTGATCCAGCCGGGGGACGTGGTCATCCTCATCGCGTACGCCCAGATGGACGACGACGAGGCCCGCACCTTCAAGCCGACGGTCGTCCACGTGGACGCGGAGAACCGCATCGTGGAGCTGGGCACGGATCCGGCCGAGGGGCTGCTCGACGGCGTCGCCCGCCCCCCGCGGTCCCGCCGCCTGGAGGACGCGCAGGCGGAGCTCTGACCCCGTGACCGGCGCCTGCCCCGCGCATCCCGGGCCCGGACCCGCCGCCGACGACCGCCGCAGCGCCCGCGCGGGGGAGCCCTCCCGCCCGGACGTCGAGTGCGTGGACGGCGTGTGGCATGTGCGCTCCCAGCGCCTGGTCCGGGAGGTGCTCCGCTCCGCGGACGCCACCCGCCAGGCCGGGTTCGGCGTGGAGACGGTGCGCGCGGGACTGCCCCTGACCCGGTGGCCGGTGCTCTAGGCGGACGGGTCGGAGCACCGTGCCCAGCGGGCGGCGATCGGCCGCCACTTCTCCCCGGCCACGGTCGACCGGGAGTACCGGGAGCACATGGCGGCGGAGGCGGACGCGCTCGTGGGCCGGCTGCGGGACGGGCGCATCCACGACCTCTCCGAGCTCGCGCTGCACTTCTCCACCCGGGTGGCGGCGCGGGTGGTGGGGCTGACCGAGTCGGACCAGGAGGGCCTGGCCCGGCGCCTCGTGGCGTTCTTCGACCAGCCGGACGCCGTCCTCGGCGAGCCGTCCACGGGCTGGCGCCGGATCACCGCGCTCGCGGCCTCCCTCCCCGGGGCCCTCGACCTGCTGCGGTTCCACCTCGCCGACGTGCGCCCCGCGATCCGGGCGCGTCGCGCCCACCGCCGCGACGACGTCGTCTCCCACCTGCTGGACGAGGGCTGCTCGGACCTCGAGGTCCTCATGGAGTGCGTGACGTACGGCGCCGCCGGGATGGTCACCACCCGCGAGTTCCTCCAGATGGCCGCCTGGCACCTC
>NZ_JAUNHR010000018.1 GCF_030523875.1 Micrococcus sp.
GGCCGCGGGCGCCGCGGCTCTGGGGTCTGGCGACGATCCTCGTCGTCATCGCCGCCGGCGCGGCGCTCGCCAAGCCGCGCATGCAGGCCTGACGCCCGCCCCCCCCGCTCGGGGCGAGACCCGGTGGCGCCCCGCCCGGGTTCGCCGGTGCGGGGCCCCTCCTCGTGTGCCCGGAGGCGTCCGTCAGAGGTCCACCTCGGTGGGGTTGAGCACACGGCGCAGGAAGTCCTGCGTGCGCGGCTCCTTGGGGTCGGCGATGACGGCCGAGGCCGGTCCGGACTCCACCACCACGCCGCCGTCCATGAACACCACGCGGTCCGCCACCTCGCGGGCGAAGCCCATCTCGTGGGTGACCACGAGCATGGTCATGCCCTCGTGGGCCAGGTGGCGCATGATCGAGAGCACGTCGCCCACGGTCTCGGGGTCGAGCGCCGACGTCGGCTCGTCGAACAGCATGAGCTGGGGGTCCATCGCCAGGGCGCGGGCGATCGCCACGCGCTGCTGCTGGCCGCCGGAGAGCTGGTCCGGGTAGCGCTCGGCGAGCTCGCCGAGGCCCACGCGCTCCAGCTGACGCCGGGCGACGTCGCGGGCCTCGCCGGCGGAGCGCTTGAGGACCTTGATCTGGGCCACGGTGCAGTTCTCCATCACCGTCAGGTGCGGGAACAGGTTGAACTGCTGGAACACCATGCCCACGTGCTGGCGGAGGGAGTCCAGGTCCACGTCCTCGTCCGTGACGGTGAACTCGCCGACCCGCACGGTCCCGGAGTCGGGCGTCTCTAGGAGGTTGACGCAGCGCAGCAGCGTGGACTTGCCGGAGCCGGAGGGGCCGATCAGGCACACGACCTCGCCGGGGGCGACCTCGAGGTCGATGCCCCGGAGGACGTGGTTGGAGCCGTAGGACTTGTTCAGCCCGGAGACCGTCACGCCGGCGGCGTCCACGGCGGGCGCCTCGGCGGCGGGGGCGGCGGGGGTCTGCTGGGTCATCTCACTTGGCCTTCCGGGAGGAGCGCGCCTCGAAGCGGCGCGCCAGGAGGGACAGGGGCACGGTGATCACGAGGTAGCACAGGCCGGCCACCAGGATCGGGGTCATGCCCGCGTCCAGGGCGGAGATGCCGTCGCGGCCGAACTTGGTGAGCTCGTACTCGTGGGCGGCCAGGCCCAGCACGTAGACCAGCGAGGAGTCCTTGGTGAGCAGGATGACCTCGTTGGTCAGTGGGGGCAGCACGATCCGGAACGCCTGCGGGATCACGATGGTCACCATGGCGCGCCAGTGGGGCATGCCCAGGGAGCGGGCGGCCTCCATCTGGCCCTTCGGGACGGCCTGCAGGCCGGCGCGCAGGGTCTCGGCGATGTACGCGGCGGACACCATGCCCAGTGCCGCCATCACGACGACGGGGATCGGCCAGGAGACGCCGAACGCGAAGGGCACGCCGTAGCCGAAGGCCAGGAACACGAGCAGCGCGGGGACGCCGCGGAAGAACTCGACGTACGCCGTCGCGAGCCAGCGGTACGGGGCGAACGAGCTCATGCGCATGAGCGCCAGCAGGATGCCGCCGAGCAGGCCCACCACGAACGAGGTGGCCGTGTAGAACAGCGTGTTGCCCAGGCCCACGAGGAGGATGTTCGGGAACATGGGGGCCACGGCCCCGAAGTTGAACACGTTCTCCGCGAGCGTGGACCAGTCGATCAGCAGCGCGAGCACCACGAGGGCGAGGACGAGGACCGCCGCCTGGACGGCGATCGAGAGGGTGCGACGGCGGCGCGCGCGGCCCGGGCGGGGCGCGGCGGCGGTCGGGGCGGGGGCCTGGGTGCTCACTGGTAGTCCTCCTGCACGGTCCCGAACCACTTCTGCTGCAGCTCGGCGAGGGTGCCGTCGTTGCGGAGGTTCTGGAGGGAGCGGTTGATCGCCGAGCCGAGCTGCGCCTTCTCCGGGGCCACGGCCATGCCGAGCTGCTCGCCGGTGGGCAGGGACTCGACGACCTCGAAGCGGGGGTCGTCCTTCAGGCTGTAGAGGAGGACCGACTGGTTGCCCAGCAGGGCGTCCACGGTGCCGGCCTGCAGCGCCTGGACCTGCATGCCGCCGTCCTCGAACTGCACGGTGTCCAGGCCCGCCTGCTGGGCGTACTCCTCGCCCGTGGTGGCCGCCTGGGCGCCCACGCGGGCCCCCTTGGCGGACTCGACGTCCGTGATCCCCGAGTCCTTGTTCGCCACCAGGACGAGGTCGTCGTCGAGGTAGGGGAGGGTGAACGCCATGACGCGCTGGCGCGCCTCGGTGATGGAGATGGACGAGGCGTTCAGGTCGCAGCCGGTGAGGGACGCGCCGGACTCGACGGCCTCGAACGAGGTGTCCACGAACTCCACGCCGAGGCCGAGGTCCTCGGCGAGCGCGCGGACGAGCTCGACGTCGTAGCCCGTGAGCTCGCCGTTCTGCTCGAACTCGAACGGCGGGTAGGGGATGTCCGCGCACGCGGTGAGCGTGCCGGGGCTGACGAGACCGTAGGTCTCCGAGAGGTCGCCCTCGGCGGTGATGCCGGCCGAGGCCGAGTCGCCGCCGATGACGGCGCAGCCGCTGAGCGCCGCGGCGCTCGCGCCGAGGGTCAGGGCGCCGAGGGCGCGGGTGGTGAAGCGGGACATGGGTGCCTTCCGAGGCGGCCGGGGCCGACAGGGGTCAGGGGACCGCGGGGGCGAGCCCGTGGGGGACAGGGCGCCAGCCTAGGCGGTGGCTGCCCTCTCCCGGCGCGGTGCGACGTCACGGCCGCGAATGTGACCTCCGTGACGGTCCCGGAGGGCCTCGGCCGGGCGGCCGACGCGGGCCGGCGCTCAGCCGCGCTCGGCGGCCAGGGAGGCGAGCGACTGGAGGTGCTGGGCCACGGCCCAGGCCTGCGGCCAGCGGGTGGCCCGGTCCGCGAGCGCGTCGCGGCGGCGCACGGTGCGGCGCACGCGCACGAGGCGCACGCGGGTGCCCTCGCCGCTGAGGACCTCGTGGCCGGGGTAGTCCACCGGGCGCTCCGGCCCCGGGCCCGAGTCCGGGGTGAGGACGAAGACGTAGGCGCCGGCGAGGGCCCCGGAGTAGTCGCGGGAGTCCGGCCTGCGGGTGCCGTCCTCGGCCAGCGGGCCGGAGCGGTGCTCGTCCAGGACCTCGACCCAGCGGATGCGGTGGGTGCCGTCCGGGCCGGCCGCCTCCGAGGGGAAGAGCTGCCGGATGGAGCGGTGGGACCCGCCGCGGCCGGCCCTCTCCCGCACGGAGGTGACCACGCCGAACGCGTCGTCGACCTCCGCCTCCGCCGGCTGGGCGGTGACGGCGCGGATTTGCTCCGGGTCGCGCAGCAGGCGCGTCACGTGCTCCTGCGGCGCGGAGACGAACCACTCGGCGCCGAGGCTGGTCAGGCGGCCGGCGCGACCGGCCATGGCGCCGGAGGTGCGGATGCCGTCCGGCGGGGTGAGGGCGGCGACGGGCGTCAGGCAGCCCGCGGGGGTCACGGCCAGCTCGGCGCCCGGCAGCCGCATGTCCGGGGCGTCCCCGGCGGCGCGCAGGGACCGGCGCAGCGCGTCCACGTCCACGTCGGCGGCGGCCACGAGCGCGGAGACGACGCCGGCGGGCTCCTGGAGGAGCTCGAGCGCCCAGGCGGTCTCGGCCAGGGGGTGGCCGCGGCCGGGGAGCATCCCCTCGGACGCGGAGGACAGCGGCAGGGTGGACGCCCCGCCCTTGTCGAGCGCGGCCAGCGGGGCGCGGGGGACGCGCCCCTCCCGGGCGACGTCCGTGCCCACGGCGCGCAGCTGGCGGCCCGCGCGCACCGCGGCGCCGCGGCGGGCGGCCTCGAGGGAGAGCCCGTGACGGGACGCGATGCGGGCGGCCGGTCCGCCGGAGGACAGGACCCCGAGGAACAGGTGCTCCGGGTCCACCCGCGGGGCCGAGACGCGCAGCGCCTCGCGCCAGGCGCCGGAGAGGAGCACGGCCGTGCGGCGCCAGTCGGCGGGGTCCTGGGCCATGGTGCTCCTTTCGCGGGCGGAGGGCCTTCGGGGGAGCGGGCGGCCCTGTCGGAGAGGGTATCGAATCCGGGGCCCCGTCCGCGCCGGGAGGGCGGCCGGACCCCTCCTCAGCGCCCGTTCTCGTGGTCCGTGTCCGGGCGGGGGCCGTCGGGGGCGGCGTCGGGGTCCACGCGCATGCGTCCGACGTGGGCCTCCTCGTGCTCCGGCGCCGCGTGGAAGGGCGTGCCGGAGGTGAGGTCCGCGGGGGAGCGGCGGGGGGCGTCCACGGAGAACAGGCCGCCCTCCTCGGCCAGCAGCGGGGTGCGGCGGGCCGTGAGGGGCTCCCCGGAGCGGGCGGCCTCCGTGACCAGGTGGCCCAGTCGGCGGTAGCGGCGCTGGACCCGGTCCAGCTCCTCGAGCATCCGGGTGTGCCGCGTGGCCAGCTGCAGCTCGTCCGCGGCGTCCGCGCCGACGGCCAGCTGCCGGGCGCGCAGCATCTCCGCGTCCAGCGCGGCGCCGGCCATCATGACGATGCACGCCAGCCACACGAGCGCGAGGACGCCGATGGCCGAGTTGATCCGGCCCACGATCTCCAGCTGCCCGAACCGGTCCGTGATCCACCCGAGCACCAGGGCGGCCGCGAACAGCAGGGCCACCACGCTCACGGCGCCCAGCGAGAGCGGCCGGTAGCGCGGCGGCCGGACGTTCGGGCCGCGCCGGTAGGCCAGGGTCACCGCGAGCATGATGAGCACGAGGATCACGGGCCACTTGACCAGGTTCCACGTGCGCACGGTGGCCTCGGCCAGGCCCACGGCCTCGCCGAGCCGCGCGGAGAGGTCCCCGCCGACGACCACGAGGACCGCCACCAGCACCACGCCCAGCATGAGGGCGAGGGTCTCGACGAAGAGCACCAGGCGGAACTGCAGCAGCGTGCGCCCCTCCCGCGTGTCGTAGATCCGGTGCATCGCCCGGTGGAAGGCGCCCACGGCGCCGGAGGCGGAGAACACGGCGCCCAGCACGCCCAGGGTCACGGCCAAGGGGCCCGTGGCGGAGGAGCCGAGGCTGAGGATCCACTCCCGGACGACGTCGGCGGACAGGGAGGGCCAGACCTCGGAGGCCAGGCCGGCCGCCGCGTCCACCGTGCTCTGCCGCACGCCCAGCAGGGAGACGAGCGAGACGAGGGCCACGAGCGTGGGCAGCAGGGACAGGGCGCCGAAGAACGTCATGGCGGCGGCCACGTCCCACACCTGGATGTCCATCAGCCGGTTCCACGTCCTGCCCAGCACGTAGAGCAGGGACGGGCGAGGGCGCTCCCAGGTGCGGAGCGGGCCCCTGCGGCCGGACGGCGGGGGAGCGGCGGAGGACATGCGGACACGGTAGCGCCGTCGGGGGGGGCAGCGCCCCGGAATAACCCGCCCGCGGGAGAAGTTGAGCAGGACAGACTCAAGCCCGACTCCGAAGGAGCCCACCCCACCATGAACCCGACCCCGCAGTTCACCACCAAGAGCCAGGAGGCGCTCTCGGCCGCGGCCATGAACGCCACCACCGCCTCCAACCCCGCCATCGAGCCCGCGCACCTGCTCAAGGCCCTCATGGACCAGCGTGACTCGGTGGCCGTCGCCGTGCTCAAGGCCGCCGGCGTGGACCCGGACGTGGTGTCCACCGCGGCCTCCACCGCGATCCACGGCCTGCCCAAGGCCTCCGGCTCCACCGTGTCCGAGGCCCGGCTGGCCCCGGCCGCGGCCGCCGCGGTGAAGGCCGCCCAGCGCCAGGCAGACCAGCACGGGGACGCCTACGTCTCCACCGAGCACCTGCTGCTCGGCCTGGCCGCGGACGCGGGCGACGCCGGCCGCGCCCTCCGCGACGCCGGCGCCTCCCCCGAGGCGCTGCAGGCGGCCTTCACCCAGGTGCGCGGGGGCGCCAGGGTGACCACCCCGGACCCCGAGGCCACCTTCCAGTCCCTCGAGAAGTACGGCACGGACCTCACCGAGGTGGCCCGCTCCGGCCGGCTCGACCCGGTGATCGGCCGGGACCAGGAGATCCGCCGCGTCGTCCAGGTCCTCTCCCGCCGGACCAAGAACAACCCCGTGTTGATCGGCGAGCCGGGCGTGGGCAAGACCGCCGTCGTCGAGGGCCTGGCGCAGCGCATGGTGGCGGGCGACGTCCCCGAGTCCCTGCGCGGCAAGACCCTGATCAGCCTGGACCTGGGCGCCATGATCGCCGGGGCGAAGTACCGCGGCGAGTTCGAGGAGCGGCTGAAGTCCGTCCTGGAGGAGATCAAGAAGTCGGACGGGCAGATCGTCACGTTCATCGACGAGATCCACACCGTGGTGGGCGCCGGCGCGTCCGAGGGCGCCATGGACGCGGGCAACATGCTCAAGCCCATGCTGGCCCGCGGCGAGCTGCGCCTGATCGGCGCCACCACCCTGGACGAGTACCGCGAGAACGTGGAGAAGGACCCGGCGCTGGAGCGCCGCTTCCAGCAGGTGTACGTGGGCGAGCCGTCCGTGGACGACACGATCGCGATCCTGCGCGGGCTCAAGGAGCGGTACGAGGCGCACCACAAGGTGGCCATCGCCGACTCCGCGCTCGTGGCCGCCGCCACCCTCTCCGACCGCTACATCTCCGGCCGTCAGCTGCCGGACAAGGCGATCGACCTCGTGGACGAGGCCGCCTCCCGGCTGCGCATGGAGATCGACTCCGCCCCGGAGGAGATCGACGCGCTGCGCCGCCAGGTGGACCGGCTCACCATGGAGGAGCTCGCCCTCGACGGCGAGACCGACCCGGGCTCCGTCGAGCGCCTCGCCGGGCTGCGCCAGGAGAAGGCGGACAAGGAGGAGGAACTGCGTGCCCTCACCGCCCGCTGGGAGTCCGAGAAGGCCTCCCTCAACGAGGCCGGCGACCTGCGCGTCAAGGTGGACGAGCTGCGCTCGGCCGCCGAGAAGGCCCAGCGCGACGGCGACCTCGCCGAGGCCTCCCGCCTGCTCTACGGCGAGATCCCCGCGCTGGAGAAGCAGCTCGAGGAGGCGGACCGCCGCGCCCAGGAGCACGCCGTCGACGCCGTCGAGACGATGGTCTCCGAGGACGTCACCGCGGACGACATCGCCGAGGTGGTCTCCGCGTGGACCGGCATCCCCGCCGGCCGCATGCTCGCCTCCGAGTCGGAGAAGCTGCTGACCATGGAGGACCACCTGGGGGAGCGGCTGATCGGACAGAGGGAGGCCGTCACCGCCGTCTCGGACGCGGTGCGCCGCTCCCGCGCCGGCATCGCGGACCCGGACCGGCCCACCGGCTCGTTCCTCTTCCTGGGCCCCACGGGCGTGGGCAAGACCGAGCTGGCCAAGGCGCTCGCGGAGTTCCTCTTCGACGACGACCGCGCCATGGTCCGGATCGACATGTCCGAGTACTCCGAGAAGCACGCCGTCTCCCGCCTGGTGGGCGCGCCCCCCGGGTACGTGGGCTACGACGAGGGCGGCCAGCTCACCGAGGCCGTGCGGCGCCGCCCGTACTCGGTGGTGCTGCTGGACGAGGTGGAGAAGGCCCACCCGGAGGTCTTCGACATCCTCCTGCAGGTGCTCGACGACGGCCGCCTCACCGACGGCCAGGGCCGCACCGTGGACTTCCGCAACGTGATCCTGATCCTCACCTCGAACCTGGGCAGCCAGTTCCTGGTGGACCAGACGATGGAGGAGGGGGTCCGGAGGGAGCGCGTCATGGACGTGGTGCGCGGGGCCTTCAAGCCCGAGTTCCTCAACCGCCTGGACGAGGTGGTCATGTTCGACGCGCTCGGCGTGGCCGAGCTGGCGCGGATCGTGGACCTGCAGGTGGACTCGATGGCCGCGCGCCTCACCGGGCGGCGGCTCTCCCTCGAGGTCTCGGAGGCCGCGCGGGAGTGGCTGGCCCTCACCGGCTACGACCCGGCGTACGGCGCCCGCCCGCTGCGCCGCCTGGTGCAGCGCGAGATCGGCGACCGCCTGGCCCGGTCCCTGCTGGCCGGGGACGTCCAGGACGGTGACACCGTGGTGGTGGACCGCGCCGAGGGCGAGGACGCCGACGGCCTGACGGTCGCCGCGCGTCGCGCCTGAGGGCGGTCAGAGGGCGGTGGCCAGGACCGCCGCGCCGAGGCCGTAGGCCACGGCCGCGGTGAACCCGGTGTAGAGGACGATCGCCACGACCTGCCAGGCCATCACCCGGGGGGTCGAGGCGCCGAAGGAGACCATGGCCGGGGCGGCCACGTGGCCGGGGACGAGGAACCACGGGCCCAGCAGGCTCAGCCCGGCCACGCCCCACGCCTCGAACCGGCGGCGCAGCGCGCTGCGCTTGGCGTCGTCGGCGGGCACCCCGGGTGCGGCGGCCGGGGCGTCGGCGACGACGTCGGACGCCCGGGTCTCCTCGGCCGCACGGCGGGCGGCGACGCGGGCGGTCACAGCACCGCGCATCCCGGCGGCGGCGCGGACCAGCAGCCACACCGCGAGCAGGTTGCCCAGCACGGCGGCGGGCACGGCCAGCCACGGGCTCACCCCGGCGATCACGGCGATCAGCGCGGCGCCCTCGCCCTCCACGAACGGGATCAGGCTGACCAGGAACACGCCCACGCCCTGCAGGGCCTCGGGCAGGCCGGTGACGAAGTCGCGGGCGAGGGTCACGAGGTCGGTGATCATGGGGTCCTCCTTCAGGGGCCGCCCGCCGGATGCGGCGGGGCGGGGTCGGTGCGGGCTCGGCCGGGGCTCCCCGACCTGCTGGCACCAGCCTCGCCGGGCCGCACGGCGCCCAGAAGTGCCGTCCCGTCAGGGCCTGGCGGGAGGTTCCGCCCGTCCGACCGTGACATCTGTCATGCCCCTACAGTGCTGACCATGCGCACCACCCCGCCCCGGTCCCCGGACGGCCTCACCGATGCCGCCCCCGACGCCCCCGGCACCCGCCCCACCGGGCAGCTGCCGACCGAGACCGCAGGCGCCGGGGAGGCCGCGCCCCTGGGGCGGGCCCCGGGACTGGCCAGCGCCTGGTGGTACACCGCTGCCGGCCTGTTGATCGTGGTCTTCCTCTGCTCCGCCTGGGTGCCCGTCCCCCTGATGCTTGCGCTCCTGGACGAGCCGGGCCCGGACCGCCGCGCGGCGGTCGCCGGCGTCGTGGTCCTCGTGGTCCTGACCGCGGCGTCCCTGGGCGGGCAGGTGTGGGCGGTGCTGGCCCTGCGCGACCGTCCGCCGCAGCCGCGGACGTGGCCGTCACGAACGCTGACCGCCGCGCTGCTCGTGCCGGGTCTCGCCCTGGCGTCCCTCGGGCTCCTGCTGGCCCCGGCGGCGGGGGTGGCCGCCTGGCTGCCGCTGCCCCTGTGGATCGGCGTCTGCCTCCTGGCCGGTCTGGTCCCCGAGCGGGACCGGCGGGGGGTCCTGACGCTCGGCGGCGCCGTGGTCCTGGCCGCCGCCGTGGCCACGGGCCTGCGCACCGAGGCCGGCCCGCGGGACAGCGTGTTGAGCGTCGCGTTCTTCCTGACGATGGTGCTCATCACCGTGCCGCCCACGGTGTGGTTCTGGCGGCTGATGCTCCGGCTCGAGGAGGCCCGGCGCCAGGCCGGTGACCTGGCCGTCACCCGCGAGCGGCTGCGGTTCGCCGCGGACCTGCACGACGTCCAGGGCCACCACCTCCAGGTGATCGCCCTCAAGGCTGAGCTCGCCGAGCGCCTCCTGGCCCGCGGCCGGGCCGAGGAGGCCGGACGTGCGCTCGCGGAGGTGCGCGGGATCGCCGCGGACGCCCTCGGGGAGACGCGCGCGCTCGTGCGCGACCTGCGCGCGGTGTCCCTGGCGGACGAGCTCGCCAACGCCGCGGACGTGCTCGCCGCCGCCGGCGCCGACGTCCAGGTCCGTGTGGATCCGGCGGCCGAGACGATCCCTGGCGCGGCCGGCCGGGCCCTCGGCCTGGCCGTCCGCGAGGCCACCACCAACGTCCTCCGCCACGCCCGCCCGCACCGCGTGGACGTCGTCCTCGAGCCCGACGGCGCCCATGCTGTGCGCCTGACCGTCCGCAACGACGGCGTCCCCGCCCCCGGGGACGTCGGCCCGGAGGGCGGCGCGACCGGCACCGGCCTGGTCGCCCTGGCCGACCGGGCCGCCGCCCTCGGCGGTCGCGCCGAGACCGTCCACGAGGGCGGACGCTTCACCCTGACCGTCACGGTGCCGCGCGAGGCGGCCCGGGAGGAGGACCGATGACCCCCGTGCCCATCCGCGTGCTCGTCGCCGACGACGAGGTGCTCATCCGCGGTGCCGTCGAGGCCCTGCTCGGGCTGGAGGAGGACATCGAGGTCCTCCCCGGCGCCTCCACGGGCGATGCCGCCGTGGCCGCCGCCCGCGAGCACCGCCCGGACGTCTGCCTGCTCGACCTCGAGATGCCCGGCCTGGACGGCGTCGACGCCGCCCGTGAGATCCTCCGCAGCGTCCCCGCCAAGGTCGTGATCTTCACCCGGCACGCGCGCCCCGGGGTGCTGCGGCGGGCGCTCGCGGACCAGGTGGCCGGGTTCGTGCCCAAGTCGACGCCGGCCGAGCAGCTCGCGGACGTGATCCGCCAGGTGGCCGCGGGGCGGCGCTACGTGGACCCCGAGATCGCCGCCTCGGCGCTCACAGCCGAGCGCAGCCCCCTGACCGACCGGGAGCTGGACGTCCTGCGCGAGGGCCGCCGGGCCGGGCGGGTGGAGGACATCGCCGCCGCCCTGCATCTGGCCCCCGGCACCGTGCGCAACCACCTCTCCAGCGCCATCGGCAAGCTGGGCGTGCGGACGCGGCAGGAGGCCGCCCAGCGGGCATGGGAGGCCGGCTGGATCTGAGCCGTCGGGCCTGCCGTGGCGGGCCCGACGCCCTGCCCGGACACGCGCGACGGCGCCCGCCCCCGGGAGGGGACGGGCGCCGTCGTCGTGGGAGTGCCGGGTCAGCGGGCGCCGAGGGCGTCGGCGTCCTGCTGCAGGGTGCCGATCACGTTGGCCACCGCGCGGGCCGCGTGGGTCAGCGTGGTGAGGGAGACGTTGTGGATGTCGTCCTGGGGCGTGTGGTAGTTGTCGTCGTACAGGGAGAGCAGGCCCGTGGAGGGGATGCCCGCGGCCACGAACGAGGCGTAGTCGGAGCGGCCGTTGCTGCCCACGGCCTCCCACTCGTGGCCGTCGCGCTCGAGCTGCTCGGAGAGCAGGGCCTCGCCGCCGCCGGACCAGTCGCCGGTCAGCACGCCGAGGGTGTCCTGGTGGTCCAGCGGGGCCACCATGTCCAGGTTGACGTAGAGGGAGATGTCCTCGCGCTCCTCGGGGGTGAGGCTCTGCACGTAGTGCTCGGAGCCGAGCAGTCCGATCTCCTCCGCGCCCCACAGGGCGAAGCGGACCCTGGACTCGGCCTTGTTGGCCTTGGCCGCCTGGCGGGCGACCTCGAGGACCACGGCGGAGCCGGAGGCGTTGTCGTGGATGCCGGGGCCCGCGGGCACGCCGTCCAGGTGGGCGCCCAGCACGACGACGTCGTCCTCGCTGCCCGTTCGGGTCTCCGCGAGCACGTTCCACGTGGGCCGCTGCTCCACGAGCTGCTCGAGGTCCAGGGTGACGGAGGCGCCGCCGGCGCGGGTCTGAGCCAGCAGCTCCTGGCCGAGCTCGCGGGTCACGCCGACGGTGCCCACGTAGTCGTCGGAGGGGGCGCCGAGGGTGCCGTTGAGCTCGCCGTCCGCGTTGTTGTAGACGATCACGGCCGCCGCGCCGGCCGCGGCGGCGGCCAGGGACTTCTCCGCAAAGGTGCACTCGCCGCGGGAGACCAGGGCCACGTGGCCGGTCAGGTCCACACCGGTCCACGCCGCGGGGGTGCAGCCGGTGGCCGCGCCGGTCGGGGCGGCGAGCGGGGCGTCCGTGACCTGCGCCGAGGGGGAGTAGGTGAACACGGTGTGCGCCAGCTGACGCGAGACCGGGCCGGTCTGTGTGAGCGAGTCGCGCAGCGTCTCGGTGTAGGTGATCGCGAACTCCTGGAGCTCGACGTCGTAGCCGGCCTCCTTCAGCTCGCCCACCGCATGGTCCACCGAGGCGCGGTAGCCCTCGGTGCCCGCGGCGCGGTTGCCGTGCTCGTCGGCGATCGCCTGGAACGCCTCGACGTCCGAGCGCAGGTTCTGCTCGCTGATGGAGCGCACGAGCTTCTCCGGGGAGTTCGTGCTGCCGCCGGCGCGGCTGAGGCCGGGGCCCAGGCCGGCGTTCCCGGCGTGGGCGGGCGGGGCGGCGAGGGCGGCCGTCGGGGCCGCCAGGGTGGCGGCCAGCGCTCCGGCGGCGAGCAGGGCAGAGGTGCGACGCATGGGTCCTCCAGGGGTGCGGGGGTGGGTGCGGGGCGGGGTGCGCCCCGGGCGGCGGACGTCCGGTGGGGCGCCCGTGCCGGGGTGGGTGTGACGTGCGCAACATAGCGGACGGGGGGGCTGATGCACAGCCCGCCGTCATGTCGGGGTCACGGCGGGGGCGCCGGGGTGTCGGGGAGGGCCCGGCGTCGTCGTCGGGACGGGGCGTGACGTCCCTGCGGGGGTGCGCTGCGGGGTGGACCCCAGAGCCTGGTCACCCTCCGTTCATGTACCCTGGTGCGCACGAACCATATTGACCAGTGACACCCGGCGGGCCTCTGTGTGCCCGGAGCCCGGGAGACGAGAGATGCGAAGGGGGTCACGCTCATGGGGCGCGGCCGTCAGAAGGCGAAGGCCACGAAGCAGGCACGGGAGATCAAGTACATGTCTCTCGGAACGGACCTCTCGGCACTGGAGCGCGAGCTCACGGGCGGGCGCACCCGCGCCCCGGAGGTCGAGCAGGAGCCCGAGTACGAGGACCCCTACGCGGACCTCTACTCGGACGACGACGAGGACGACGTGCCGGGCCGATGACGCCCGCCACGCATCCCGCACTGGACGGGCACCGGGCCGCGCTGCGGTCCATCGCCCGCGTGGTGGGGGAGACCGCACCGCTGCAGGACCCCGAGACCGCGTCTCGGGGTCTTCTGCGTGTGCTGGGCGAGGGCCGTCCGCTGGTGATCACCGGCGCCGGCGTCTCCACCGACTCCGGCATCCCGGACTACCGCGGGCCGAACGGCTCGCTGCACCGGCACCGCCCCATGACCTACCAGGAGTTCCGCGACGACCCCGCCGCGCGGCACCGGTACTGGGCGCGGTCCTTCGTGGGCTGGCGCCGCATGGACCGGGCGCGGCCCAACACCGCGCACCGGATCCTGGCGAGGTGGGCCACGGACGGCGTGGTGGCGGGGATCCTCACCCAGAACGTGGACGGCCTGCACGCCGAGGCCGGCCGCGAGGCCGGCATGGACCCGGGCCGGCTGATCGAGCTGCACGGCGACCTCGCCCGGGTGGCGTGCCTGCGGTGCGGCCATCGAGAGGACCGCCGCGCCCTGGACGCGCGGCTCGAGGCCGCCAACCCGGGCTACCTGGAGCGGGTGGAGATCGACCCGGACGCCGTGAACCCCGACGGCGACGTCACGCTCAGCCCCCGCTGGGTGGAGGAGTTCCGCATGGTCGGGTGCCTGGCGTGCGGGTCCGTCGAGCTCAAGCCGGACGTCGTGTACTTCGGGGAGAACGTGCCGGTCGAGCGCCGGGACGCCGCCCGCGCGATGGCCGCCGAGGCGGACGGGATCGTGGCCGTGGGAACGTCCCTGGCCGTGATGAGCGGATACCGGTTCGTGCTCGACGCCGAGCGGGCCGGCAAGCCCGTGGCCCTCGTGAACCTGGGCCCCACGCGGGCCGACCCCAAGGCGCAGTGGCGCTGGCGCGCCCCCGTGGCCGACGCCCTGGCCTGGCTCGACGCGCGCCTCTGAGTGAGCAGCGCGGGGGCGTTTTCACTCGCGCAACACGCGCGCCTCGAATGTCTTCGCTCGCGCAACACGTGCGAGCGTCGCCCTGTGGCGCGCGGTCTCCCGCCCGCACGAGGCCAATCCGGTATGACGGATACGAGTATCATCGCTCCCATGTCCTCCGCCCGCCGCACTCCGGCCCCCAGCTTCCCCGCCGCACGCCCCGTGAACCGGTCCGCCGACGTCGTGGGCGGACCGCGCTGGGCGCGTGCCCTGCTGTTCGCGGTGCCGGCGGTGTGGCTCGGCCTGCTGATCGGGATCTCGCTCATCGAGGCGCCGCTGAAGTTCACCGCGCCGGGCATCACGATCCCGCTCGGTCTGGGCATCGGGCGGCGCGTGTTCGCGGCGATGAACGGGGTCGAGGTGGTGCTCGCGGCCGTCCTGCTGGTGGCGCTCGTGCAGGCCCTCGGTCGGCCTCGGGGGCTGACCACCCCCGGCGCGGGTCGCCTGTGGCTCGGCGGGATCGTCGCGACGGCGACCCTCGCCGTCAAGACGCTCCTCATCCGTCCGTTCCTCAATCGGCGCACGGATGCGGTGCTGGCCGGCATCGACGACGGCGGCTCCAGCTGGCACTACTTCTACATCGCCGCGGACGGCGTGCTGATCGTCACGATGGTGCTGCTCCTCGTCGCCGCCGCGCGCGCCCTGCTGCCGGCGGGCGACGAGCGCCGCCGTCGTTGACGCGACACGCGGAAGCCCTGCGCTTTCGCTGACGCAACACGGGCCCGCGTCGAGTTCTCGCTGACGCGACGCGCACGTCAGGATCATCGTCGCTGACGCTTCCGGGACCTCCGGCTCGCGGCGGCATGGTCAGGCCTGCGCGATGCCTCCTGCACAGGCGCCTCGGGACGCCCCGAGCTCCCCACCGCACGGGCCGACCCGAGCATCCGACCGTCGTCCGGTCCACCATCGGGTCATGTCCTCCAGAACCGGCGACGCCTTGCCCACCGGCCCCTTCACCCGGGCCGACCTGCGAGCGTGCGGCCTGCCCGGCGACCGTGCGGTCACGGGGCTGGTCCGGACGATCAGTCGGGACGTGCACCTGCGGGCCGACGCGCCCCCGGCGACCTGGCGTGCTCTGGGCTACGAGTGCCCGCCCTCGCCGTTGCCCCCGGAGGAGACGGCGGCGCTGGTCGCGGCATCCTGCGGGGTGGCCTCGCATCTCACCGCGCTGCTCCTGCACGGCGTCCCGCTGCCGCCGTGGCTCGTCGAGAACGGCACCGTGCACGTCACCCGCCCGCACGCGAAGGGCGTGAGCCGTCGGTTCGGCGTGACGACGCACGGCCGCGGCCTCACCGCGGCCGACGTCACCGAGCTCCACGGGGTCCGGGTCACCGGGATGGAACGCACCTGGGCCGACCTGGCCTCCCTGCTCGCCCCGGGCCTGACGGAGCCCGTGGTCGCGGCCGGGGACGCGCTGGTGACCCCGCCGTGGACGCCGGACGGGCGGCTCCCGGCGCGCACCACGACGGCGGCGCTCCGGTCGGCGCTCGAGCGCGCCGGTCGCTTCAAGGGGGTGCGCACCGCCCGGGCGGCCCTGGACCTGGTGCGGGTCGGGGCGGATTCCCCGCAGGAGACGGCGCTGCGGCTCGCCCTCCTGCACGCCGGCCTGCCCGAGCCGGAACTGCAGCTCGTGCTGGATCCGCGCCGGCCCCGCTCCCCGGACGCCGACCTCGGCTGGCGGGAGCTGAGGCTGGTGATCCACTACGACGGCGCCCATCACCTCAACCCGGAGCAGCGCGCCGTCGACGCCTGGCGCGACGACGGCTGGCGCCGGGCTGGTTGGGCGCAGATCTGGGCCACGGTGGACGACGCGCAGGAGGACTTCCGCCGGGTCGTCGCCGAGGCCGTGGCGCACCGCGCCCGCCTGGGCGGCTGGCGGTATGCGGTGGCCTGAGGGCGTCAGCGAAAGTGGCCCGGCCACGCGTGTCGCGTCAGCGAAAACGTCAGGGGGGATGCCTGCTTCGTCAGCGAAAACGTCTTCGGCGCGCGTGTCGCGCGAGCGAAAACGGACCCGTTCCGGCCCGGCCCCGGGGTCAGGAGGCGTAGGCGCCCTGCATCAGGACCGCGCCGCCGTCGACGCCCTTGGCGCCCTGGACGTAGTCCTCGCCGGCACCCTGGGCGGCCTCGGTGACCTCGCCAATCTCGCCCATCGTCCACGCGGGGATGCCGGCGGCCTCGATCGCGGCGACGGCACGGTCCGCTGCGTCGGCCGAGACCACGGCCACCATGCCCACGCCGAGGTTGAGGGTCCGCTCGAGGTCGGCCTGCGGCACGCGGCCGAGCTGGCCCACCAGCTGGAACACGGGCGGCAGCCCCCACGTGCCGCGGTCCACGGTGGCCATCAGGCCCTGCGGGAGCACGCGCGCCAGGTTCGCGGCCAGGCCGCCGCCGGTCACGTGCGAGAACCCGCGCAGCGGCAGGTCCTGGCCGCCGTCGGTCCCGTTGAGGGCGTCCATCAGGTCCAGGCAGGCCCGCGTGTAGATGCGGGTGGGCTCCAGCAGCTCCTCGCCGAGGGTGCGGCCGAGCTCGTCCACCTCGCGGTCGAAGGTCCAGCCGGCGGCGTTGACCACGCGGCGCACCAGGGAGTAGCCGTTGGAGTGGATGCCGGAGGAGGCCATGCCGATCACCACGTCGCCGGAGCGCACGCGCTCGGCGCCGAGCACGCGGTCGGCCTCCACCACGCCGGTGGCGGCCCCGGCGACGTCGTACTCGTCCACGCCCAGCAGCCCCGGGTGCTCCGCGGTCTCGCCGCCCACCAGGGCGGTCCCGGCCAGGCGGCAGCCCTCGGCCACGCCGCGCACGATGTCCGCGATGCGCTCGGGGACCACCTTGCCGCACGCGATGTAGTCGGTCATGAACAGCGGCTTCGCGCCGACCACCACGATGTCGTCCACGACCATGCCCACGAGGTCCTGGCCGATGGTGTCGTGCTTGTCCATGGCCTGCGCGATCGCGACCTTGGTGCCCACGCCGTCCGTCGAGGTGGCCAGCAGCGGCTTGCGATACCCGGTGAGGGCGGAGGCGTCCCACATGCCGGCGAACCCGCCGACGCCGCCGAGCACCTCGGCGGTGTGCGTCGCCTTCACGGCGTCCTTCATGAGCTCGACGGCGCGGTCGCCCGCCTCCACGTCCACGCCGGCGGCGGCGTAGGTGATGGGCGCGGCGTCCGGGGCGGCGTCGGCGGGGGTCCGGGGTGTCTGGGCGTCGGTCACAGCGGGGTCCTGTCCGTCTCGGTGAGCAGCTTCTCGTCCTCGGCGTCCGGGCCGGGCTCGCAGCCGGTGGACGCCACGGTGGTCACGGTCCCGTCCGCGCCCACCACGGGCGTGGCGGTCGTGGTGGGGGCGCCGGTCTCGAGCACGGCCTTGCCGCGCTCCCTCTCGTCGGCGAGCTCGATGGGGTAGCGGCCCGTGAAGCACGCCGTGCACAGGCGCTCGCGCGGCTGCTCGGTGGCCGCGATCATCCCCTCCTCGCTGATGTACGCCAGCGAGTCCGCGCCGATCGAGGAGGCGATCTCCGCCACCCCGGCGCCGTTGGCGATCAGCTCGGCGCGCGTGGCGAAGTCGATGCCGTAGAAGCACGGCCACTTCACGGGCGGGGAGGAGATCTTCACGTGGACCTCGGCCGCGCCGGCCTCCTTGAGCATGCGCACGATGGCGCGCTGGGTGTTGCCGCGCACGATCGAGTCGTCCACGACGACGACGCGCCTGCCCGCCACGACGCTCGGCTGCACGTTGAGCTTGAGCCGGATGCCGAGCTGGCGGAGGGTCTGCGAGGGCTGGATGAAGGTGCGGCCCACGTAGGCGTTCTTCACGAAGCCCTGGCGGAACGGCAGCCCGGAGGCCTCGGCGTAGCCGACGGCGGCGGGGGTGCCGGACTCGGGGACGGGGATGACCACGTCCGCCTCCACGGGGTGCTCCCGGGCCAGGCGGCGGCCCATCTCCACGCGGGACTCGTACACGGAGCGGCCGTTGATGGCGGCGTCCGGGCGGGCGAGGTACACGTACTCGAACACGCACCCGGCCGGCTGGGGCTCGGCGAAGCGGGTGGACCGGATGCCGTCCTCGTCGATCGCGATCATCTCGCCCGGCTCGACCTCGCGGATGAACGAGGCGCCCACGGTCGCCAGGGCGGCCTGCTCGGAGGCCACCACCCAGCCGCGCTCGAGGCGGCCGAGGACGAGCGGTCGGACGCCGTGGGGGTCCCGCGCCGCGTAGAGGGTGTGCTCGGTCATGAACACGAAGCAGTACGCCCCGCGGACCTTGGGCAGCAGCTCGAGGGCGGTCTGCTCCACGGAGACGCCGGGCTCGCCGTGCAGCAGCGCCGTGACGAGCGCGGTGTCCGTGGTGTTGCCCTGCTTGATCTCGCCGCGCGTGTGGGCCCCCTCCTTGCCCTCCACCATGCGCAGCAGCTCGGCGGAGTTCACGAGGTTCCCGTTGTGGGCCAGGGCGACGGTGCCGTCGTCGGCGGTGGCCCCCAGCGTGGGCTGGGCGTTGGCCCACTTGTTCACGCCGGTGGTGGAGTAGCGGCAGTGGCCCACCGCCATATGGCCGGTCAGGGCGGAGAGCGTCGGCTCGTCGAAGACCTGGGAGACCAGGCCCATGTCCTTGTACACGGCGATCCGCTTGCCGTCCGAGGCGGCGATGCCCGCGGACTCCTGGCCCCGGTGCTGCAGCGCGTAGAGGCCGTAGTAGGTGAGCTTGGCGACGTCCTCGCCCGGCGCCCACACGCCGAACACGCCGCACTCGTCCTGCGGGCCGGCGTCCTGGGGGTCGAGGGCGGCGGTGAGGCGGCCGTCGCCGCGGCGGGTGCGAGCGGAGATCACGGCTCGGTGGTCCTTCCATCGGAGGGGGCCGTGCCGGTGCGGGGGCGCAGGGCCTCCGTCTCGGCGCGGGAGAGGCTGACGTCCGCCTGGGCGGGGTCGTCGGTGCGGCGCAGGGTCACGGTGCGCTGGGTGCGCTTCGAGCGGCGGTCCAGCAGGAGCCACACGAGCAGTCCCACCAGCACGCACGCGGTCACGGCGGCCACCAGCATGGTGCCGAAGGTGGAGCCGAAGCTCAGCGGGGCGCCGGAGTACGGGTCCACGAGCGGCGCGGGCCCGGAGTGGGCGAGGGTGGTGCCGATCAGGGCGAGGAGGACGCCGGCCATGGCCGAGACCAGCACCGCGGCGGAGAGCCGGGGGGCGCGGCGGAGGGTGTACTCCTGCTCGTCGGGGGCCGGGACGGGGCTGCGCTCGGGGCCGGAGGTCATGACGGGCAGTCTATCGAGGCGGACGGGCCCGCCGGTCACGGCCGGACCAGGGGCAGGTGGGCGGAGACGTCCGCGCGCGTGCCCGAGGCGGAGACCCTCCCGGCGGCCCGCGCGTCGGCCCACGAGAGCAGGCCCGTGGCCAGGGACAGCCACGTCGCCGGGTCCGTCTCCACCACGTTGGGCGGGGTGCCGCGCGTGTGACGCGGGCCCGGCAGGCACTGGGCGACGCCGAAGGGCGGCACCCGCACCTCCACCGAGTTCCCGGGGGCGCGGGTGGCGAGCTCTTCCAGCGCGAAGCGGACCGCGGTGGCGCGGGTGGACCGTGGCAGTGCCGCGGCGGCGGCCGGGTCCTCGGCGTGCGTGCGCGCCCAGGACAGCAGGGCGGCGTGCCCCTCCGCCACCGGCACGCGGCGCTTGGGGGTCGACCCGGTGGTCACGCCTCCACCACCGCGCGCACGGCCTCGGACAGCTCCACGGAGCCCACCGGCTCGCCGCGGCCCAGGATGGCCGGGCGCACCTGCTCCACCACGGAGGCCAGACGGTCCGCGTGCAGGTGCGCGGCCGCGAAGCGTCCCATCAGGGCCAGGGCCACGAGGTCGCCGGCGCGCATGCCGCCGTCGAGGGCCTTCACGGCCACGGCCGTGCCGTCCGGGGCGCCCATGACCATGACGCCGTCCGCCCCGAGCTTGGCCAGCAGGCCCAGCTCCCGCATCACCACGGTGTTCGAGCTCGTCTCGCCGTGCACGGCCCACGGGTGGGCGAGCATCGCCTCGGCGACGGCGGCCGCGTGCGGCTCCGCGTCCGCCCGGGACGGCGCGCCGGACACCCGGCCGATCCCGCGGGCCAGCGCGGTGAGGGTCACGACGGCGGCCGGGGCGCCGCAGCCGTCCACGCCGGTGTGGGTCACGGGCTCGCCGCAGTACTCCTCGATGACCGCCTCCACCTCGCGCTGGAGGGGGTGCTGCGGGTCCAGGTAGGTGCCGACGTCGTGCCCCGAGGCCGCGCACGCCGCGAGGAAGCCCGCGTGCTTGCCCGAGCAGTTGTACGCCAGGGGGGTCCGCCGGGCGGCGGCGCCGGCCTCGGCCGCGTATCGCACCAGCTCGGCGGAGTCCGCGGGCCAGTCCGGCGGGCACTGCAGGGCGGTCTCGTCGAGGCCGGCCTCCGCCAGCACCCGGGCGGCCAGCTCCTGGTGGGCCACGGTGCCGCGGTGGGAGCCGCACGCGATGGCCAGCCCCTCGCCCTCCAGCCGGGCGCCGTGCCGCAGGGAGGCGATCGCCTGGAACGGCTTGAGCGTGGAGCGCGGGTAGACCGGCGCGTCCACCGGGCCGATCGCGGCCAGCACAGCGCCGTCCGGGCCGGTGACGACGGCGGCGCCGGCCGTCCGGGACTCGACGAAGCCGTTGCGGACCACGTGGACGAGCTCGACGGCGTCGGCGAGGGCGAAGGTCTGCCCGGCGGGGGAGGGGTCGGCACTCATGGGGACAGGCTAGTCATCCCACCTGTCGCGGATCGACTGCGGAAGTGACCCCTCTGGGGCCGGACCAGCCCGCCGGAAGGGTCATCAGTGCAGTCGATTCGTCAGCGGGCGGGCGTGAGCCGGCCGTCCACCATCGTCAGGACCGCGTCCACGGCGTCCAGGAACCCGACGTCGTGGGTCACCATGAGCGTCGCCGCGCCCTCCTGCCGGGTCAGCTCGCCCAGCAGCTCCACGACGGCGGCCGAGCGCTCGCGGTCCAGTGCGGAGGTGGGCTCGTCCACGAGCAGCAGGGCGGGGGAGGCCCCGCCCGAGCCCATGAGGGCCCGGGCGATGTTCACGCGCTGGCGCTGTCCGCCGGAGAGCTGGTGCGGGCGGCGGTCCGCCTGGTCGGCCAGGCCCACGCGCCCGAGCAGCTCCAGCGCGCGGTCCCGTGCCGCCTTCCGGTCCGCGCGGGAGGCCCGTGGGTCCAGGTGCGCCGTCAGCTCGAGCTGCTCACGCGCGGTCAGGGAGGGCAGCAGGTTGGGCTGCTGGAACACGACGCCGATCCGCTCGGCGCGCAGGCGGGTGCGCTGCGCCCGCGGCAGGGCCGTGAGCTCGACGCCGGCCACGGTCACCGTGCCCGACGTCGGCGTCACCAGCCCCGCGGCCACGGCCAGCAGGGAGGACTTGCCCGAGCCGGAGGGGCCGATCAGCGCGGTGAAGGTGCCGGGGGTCAGGTCCAGGCTGACTCCATCCAGGGCCCGCAGGGTGCGGCCCTCGCCGTCGGGGTACTCCAGGACGAGGTCCCGCGCGGACAGGGCGGGGGCGCCGGCGCCGGGGGCGGCGGCCGGGGCGGTGCGGTACACGGTCAGGTCGGGGGTGTGGGCGGTGGTGCTCATGTCAGTTGCCTCCGAGGGCGATCAGGGGGTCGATGCGGGTCACGCGGGCCACGGCCAGCGCGGAGCCGGCCAGGCCGAGGGCGAGCACACCGAGGGCGGGGAGCACGGTGGTCGCCGGTCCGAGGACGAACGGCACGGCCCGGGCCGCGAGCGCCCCGGCGACCACGGCCACACCGGTGCCGGCGAGCACGCCGAGCGCCAGCACGATCCCGCCCTGCAGGAGGGCGTCGCGCAGCACCCAGCCGGTGGAGGCGCCGAGGGCCTTGAGCACCGCGATCTCCCGGGTGCGCTGGATGGTCCAGACGGACAGGAACGCGACCACCACGATCGCCGAGATCCCGTAGAGGAAGCCCTGCATCATCGTCAGCGAGCCGTGCTCCGAGGCGTACGCCGGCAGGGCCGCGTAGGCGCCGGGGACGTCCGTGGAGAGGGTGGCCGCGGCGTCGTCGGCGGCGGTCGCCGCGTCCACGTCCGCGCCCTCGGACAGGGTGACCAGGCCGGCGGTGCCGGCCACCCGCTCGTCCGCGGTGTGGGAGAGGGCGCGCCAGTCCGCCAACGTGGTCCAGGCGACGGGGGTGTGGGAGTACCAGGAGTCCTCCGCCACGGAGGCCACCGTGTAGACCACACCGGAGGACTCGACCCGGCCGCCGGCGGCCACGCCGAGCCCCTCCGCGAGGGAGCGGGAGAGCACGACTTCGCCGTCCTCCAGCCCGGCCGGGGCCTGGGGTGCGTCCGGGGCCAGCCCCACGAACGCCGCCGACCCGACGCCGGAGACGCCGGGCGTCGTCGTCGGCCTGCCCGCTGCGTCTGTGGCCACGTGTCCGGCGACCCCGGTCAGCCGACCCTGTGCGAGGCCGACGGGCTCGACGTGGGCCACGCCGTCCTGGGCGCGCCAGGCGTCCAGCTGTGCCCGGGTGACCTCGGAGGAGGTGAAGGAGGTGGTGGGCTCCTGCCCGGCGGCGCCGCCGAACACGATCCGGTCCGTCCCGCGGGCCCCGAGCTCGTCCAGGGCGGCGGTGTTCTGGTGCCCCAGCCCGGCGGTGAGGCCGGAGAGCATGACGAGCAGGACGGTGATCAGGGCGACGACGGCGCCCATGAGACTGAAGCGGCCGGTGGCGGACCGCAGGTCGCGCAGGGCGAGGAACATGGGGGACCTTCCTTCGGGAGGGGCTCGGTGGACCGGCTCCAGCCTCCGTCGGGGCGGGACCGGCGGGCATCGCCCGCCCCGGGCGGTCTCCGGTCAACCGATCGGTTGATCCGGGCCCGCCGCCAGCGCGCCTACTCTGGCGGCATGCACGCCGCCTCCTCGCCGGTCCCCGCCCCACGGTCCGGGCACGTCACGGACGAGCACAGCGAGGCGCCCGAGGTCACGGTGGGAATGACGGTCGGCGTCCCCACGCCCACCCTGCTCGGCGCCCTGCGGATCGTCCTGCACACCGCCTTCGCCGGGCTGCTGGCTCTGGGCCTGGTCCGCGCGCTGACCGGTGGCGTCGACGGACCGGTCCCGTGGGGCGGGGCCGCGGGGATGCTCGTCGTCCTGACCGCGGCGCTGGCCGCCGTGTACCTGGCCGGGACCGTCCACGAGCGCCGGCTCCGCGGCGCCGGCCGGGCCCCCGCCGGCGGCCCCGCGCTCGGCTGGCTCGCCGCCGTGCTGGCCCTGTGGGCCCTGCTGGTCCTCCATCACGCGGACTTCACGTGGCTGGCGTTCCCCCTGTTCTTCGTCTCCCTGCACGTGGTGGGGGTGCTGCTGCGCCGCCCCGCGGCCGCGGTGGCGCTGGTGGCGGCGGTGACCGGCGTCGTCGTGCTGGCCGGCGCCCTGCGGGCAGGGGCCCTGTCCCCGGGGGCCGTGCTCGGGCCGGCCATCGGGGCGGGCGCGGCCGTGGTGATGCACCTGGCGTACCGCGTGCTGCTCACCGAGGCGGAGCACCAGCGGATCGTGGCGGATCAGCTGCGGGCCACGCGCGCCGAGCTCGCCGAGTCGGAGCGGCACGCCGGCGTCCTGGCTGAGCGCGAGCGGCTCTCCCGCGAGATCCACGACACCCTCACCCAGGGACTCGCCTCGATCGTCCTGGTCTCCCGCGCGGCCCAGGACGCCGTGCGCCGCGGGAACCTCGCGCTCGCGGACGAGCGCCTCGAGACCGTCCGTGCGACGGCGGCCGAGAACCTCGCCGAGTCCCGCGCCTTCGTGCGCGGGCTGCGGGCGCCGGCGGACGGGCAGGGCGAGGAGGATGGGGTCGGCGTCGTCCCGGGCGGTGCCCCGGACGCGCTCGCCGCGTCCCTGGCGCAGGCCGTCCGCGGCTTCCGCGCCCGGCAGCAGGCCCTCGGGCGCCCCGTGGACGCCGAGCTCACGGTGGTGGGCCAGCCCATGCCCGTGGGGGAGGCCGTCGAGACGGTGCTCGTCCGGGCCGCGCAGGCGTCCCTGGCGAACGTCGCCCAGCACGCCAGGGCCCGCCGGTGCCGGGTGACCTTGACCTGGCTGCCGGGGGAGGTGGCCCTGGACATCGCCGACGACGGCGACGGCTTCGATCCCGTCGGCGTCGCGGCCCGTGGCGTCGGGCCCGGTACCGGCGTCGGGCTGGCGGGCCTGCGCGAGCGCGTGGCCGGCGTCGGCGGGCAGGTCGACGTGGAGACCGCCCCCCGGGAGGGGACCGTGGTGGCGGTGCGGGTGCCGGTGGCCGGCCTCGACCGCGGGCGGACGGACGAGAAGAGGGGCCGGGCATGAGCGTGCGCGTGATGCTGGTGGACGACCACCCCGTGGTGCGCGCGGGCGTGCGCGCCGTGCTGGAGGCGGACCCGGCGGTGACCGTGGTGGCCGAGGCCGGCGACGGAGCCGCCGCCCTCGAGGTGCTCGCCGCCCGCGCGGACGAGGTGGACGTGGTGCTGATGGACCTGCAGATGGGCGCGGGCATGGACGGGGTGACCGCCACCCGGCGCGTCCGCGCCGCCTGTCCCCGGCTGCCCGTGCTGATCCTGACCACCTTCGACACCGAGGCGGACATCCTGGCCGCGCTCGACGCCGGCGCGGCCGGCTACCTGCTCAAGGACGCGCCCGCGGAGGAGATCGCGGCCGCCGTGCACCGGGCGGCGGCCGGGCGGCCGGCGCTCGCGCCCGAGGTGGCCGAGCGCCTCGTGGGCCGCAGCACCGGTCCCGGCGCCGCGACGGCCCTGACCGCGCGTGAGATCGAGCTCCTCGAGCTGATCGCCCGCGGGGACACCAACCGTCAGGCCGCGAAGGCGCTGTTCCTCTCGGAGGCCACCGTGAAGACGCACCTGGTGCACGTCTTCCAGAAGCTCGGGGTGGGCACGCGCACCGAGGCCGTGCACGCCGCCCGGGCCCGGCGGATCATCCGCTGAGGGCGCCCAGGCCGGGGGCGAGCCGGGGTCAGCGCCGGCCGACCGCCTTCGTCACCACCCCGGCGACGACGGCGGCGCCCGCCACGATCGCCAGGGCCCAGCCGAGGGAGAGGTCGCCGCGGCCGAGGCCGAACAGGCGCAGGGTCCAGAACCCGATCAGCGCGCACGCGAAGGTGACGCCGAAGAACGTGTAGGCGGTCTGCAGGCCCCGCCCGGGCCCGCCCGCCCCGCCGCGCCCGGGGCGGAGGCGGGGGTCGTCGTCGTTCCGGCCGTGGTGCAGGGGAGGCATGGTCATGTCCCCACGGTAGGGGCGCGGGCAGGCGGCGGGCCAGGGCCGCGCCGTAGGCTGGGGCCGTGAAGATCCTCGTGCTCGGCAACGGCGGCCGCGAACACGCGCTGCTGCGCGCCCTCTCCCGTGATCCCCAGGTCGGCGAGCTGCATGCGGCCCCCGGCAACGCCGGCATGGCCGACGCCGCCGCGCTGCACCCCGTGACCGCCACCGACCCCGACGCCGTCGTCGCGCTGGCCCGTGGGCTCGGGACGGACCTCGTGGTCGTCGGCCCGGAGGCCCCGCTGGCCGCCGGCGTGGCCGACGCGCTGCGCGAGGCCGGGATCGCCGTGTTCGGCCCGTCCCGCGCCGCCGCCCAGCTGGAGGCGTCCAAGTCCTTCGCCAAGGAGGTCATGGCCGCCGCCGGCGTGCCGACCGCCGGGGCCCGGACCTGCACCACGGCCGCCGAGGTCGAGGCCGCGCTGGACGCGTTCGGCGCCCCGCACGTGGTCAAGGACGACGGCCTCGCCGCCGGCAAGGGCGTGGTGGTGACCTCGGACCGCGCGGCCGCGCTGGACCACGCGCAGGCGTGCCTGGATGCGGGCGGCGCCGTGGTGGTCGAGGACTTCCTCGACGGCCCCGAGGTCTCCCTCTTCGTGCTGTGCGACGGCGAGCACGCCGTCGCCCTCACCCCGGCCCAGGACTTCAAGCGGATCCACGACGGCGACGCCGGCCCCAACACCGGCGGCATGGGCGCCTACACGCCGCTGCCGTGGCTGCCCGAGGGGTTCACCGAGGAGGTCATGGACCGGGTGGCCCGGCCCGTGCTGGCCGAGATGGCCCGCCGCGGCACCCCGTTCACGGGCGTGCTGTTCATCGGCCTGGCCGTGACCGCGAAGGGCCCGGAGGTCATCGAGTTCAACGTGCGCTTCGGCGACCCCGAGACGCAGGCCGTCCTGGCCCGCCTCGAGACCCCGCTGGGCGGGCTCCTGGCCGACGCCGCCGCCGGCCGCCTCGGCGCGGACCGCACGCTCGAGTGGAGCGACGACGTCGCCGTGGACGTGGTCCTGGCCTCCGCCGGGTACCCCGCGTCCTCCTCGACGGGCGACGTGATCACCGGCCTCGAGGACGCCCTGGCCCTCGAGGGCGTGGACGTGCTGCACGCCGGCACCGAGCGCACCGAGGACGGGGACGTGGTGACGGCCGGCGGGCGGGTGCTCGCCGTCGTCGGGCGGGGCGCGGACCTCGCCGAGGCTCGGGAGCGGGCGTACGCCGGCGCCGAGCGCATCCGGTTCGAGGGCGCCCAGCGCCGCTCGGACATCGGGCTGAAGGCCGAGCGCGGAGAGATCACGGTGCCGGAACGGCGTCGCGGCTACGACGGCGCGCAGGCCCTGGAACTGGACGGCTGGCGCCACGTGTACTCCGGCAAGGTGCGCGACCTCTACGAGCCGGCCGACGCCGCGCCGGGGGAGTCGGACACGCTGCTGGTGGTGGCCTCGGACCGCATCAGCGCGTACGACCACGTCCTCGAGCCGCCGATCCCGGACAAGGGCGCCGTGCTGACCCAGCTGAGCCTGTGGTGGTTCGAGAGGCTCGCCGAGGGCGAGGGCGCCGTGGCGGACCATGTGGTCTCCACGGACGTCCCCGAGGCCGTGGCCGGGCGGGCCATGGTGGTCAAGCGGCTGCGCATGCACCCGATCGAGTGCATCGCCCGTGGCTACCTGACCGGGTCCGGGCTGGCCGAGTATCGCGAGCACGGCACCGTCACCGGGATCCCGCTCCCGGAGGGGCTCGTGGACGGCTCGCGCCTGGAGCCGGCGATCTTCACCCCCTCGGCCAAGGCCGAGGTCGGCGAGCACGACGAGAACATCACGTATGAGCAGACGGTGGAGCGCGTGGGCGCCGAGACCGCCGCCGCGCTGCGGGACGCGACCCTGGCCGTGTACACGCGCGCCGAGGCGATCGCCCGCGAGGCCGGGATCATCCTGGCGGACACCAAGGTCGAGTTCGGGCAGGAGCCGGTCACCGGTGAGCTGGTGCTCGGCGACGAGGTGCTCACCCCCGACTCGTCCCGGTTCTGGGACGCCGAGGACCACGAGCCCGGCCGCGCGCAGGCGAGCTTCGACAAGCAGTTCGTGCGCGACTGGCTGACCTCCCCCGAGTCCGGGTGGGACAAGGGCTCGGGGGAGGCGCCGCCGTCGCTGCCGGCCGACGTCGTGGCGCGGACCCGGGCGCGGTACGTGGAGGCGTACGAGCGCCTGACCGGGCGGACCTTCGAGGCCTGAGCCCGCCCCTCTCCGCGCTTTCGCTCGGGAGATCGTCGCCACCCTCGAGTGGTGCTGGGACGGAAGCGACGATCTCCCGAGCGGAAGTCAGGGCTTGGCGGGTGAGGGTGGGGTGCGGACGAGTGCGCTCCTGCACAGGCGCCCGCACCGCGGCGGGCATCCCCGACGCCGCCCGCCCCGTCCCCACCACGACGCCGGTCGCACGAGGCTCGAGGTCATGTCACCTCGTGCCCCGCTCCCTCTCCCTGAGCACCTGTCCGACCGCCCCTTCACCCTGGGCGACCTGACCGCCGCCGGGTGGAGCGTCGAGCGCGCCCGCCGGCGGACGCCGCCGCTGTCGTGCGCCGGGCGGGGGGAGTGCTCTCCCACCAGAGCGCGGCCCTGCTGCACGGCCTCGTGGTGCCGACGCCGGTGCGTCCGGACGGGCACCTGCACCTGAGCAGGCCGCACGAGCGCGGCGTCAGCGTGCGGAGGCGCGTGCAGACCCACGCCCGCATGGTGCCCCCCCGGAGGACGTGACCACCGTGCACGGGGTGCCCTGCACG
This sequence comes from Micrococcus sp., assembly GCF_030523875.1. GTDB lineage: Bacteria > Actinomycetota > Actinomycetes > Actinomycetales > Micrococcaceae > Micrococcus. The sequence goes on from NZ_JAUNHR010000018.1 coordinate 27,875, forward strand.
TCGCTGGAGCGCACCTGGGCGGATCTGGCCTCCTTGATGCCGAGGGGTCCTGCGGATCCCCTCGTGATCGCCGGCGACGCCCTCGTGAACCGTCCGTGGGTGGAGGCGGAGCAGCGGCGTGGGCCGGCCCGGACCACGGTGGACGCCCTCCACGCCGCGCTGTCCCGAGCCGGCTGCTTCAAGGGGGTCAGGGTCGCGCGGCTGGCCCTGGGCCTGGTCCGAGTGGGAGCGGACTCGCCTCCGGAGACCGAGCTGCGTCTCGCGCGGCTGGACGCGGGTCTGCCCGAACCGGAACTGCAGGGCCGGATCGTCCCGGACGACCCGTGGTCGCCTGTCGTGGACCTCGCCTACCGCCGGTGGCGACGAACTCCTCAGCGACAGTGCCTCTCGGGGAGGGGGTTCAGGCCTCGCCCGTGACCAGGGAGTCCTCCCACGCCCGGTGCAGGGCGGCGAAGCGGCCGTCGGCGGCCACGAGCTCGGCGGGGGAGCCGTCCTCCACCACGCGGCCGTCGTGCACCACGAGGACGCGGTCGGCGATCGCCACGGTGGAGAGCCGGTGCGCGATGATCAGCGCGGTCCGGTCGCCCAGCAGCCGCTCGAGCCCGGCCTGCACGAGCCGCTCGCTGGGCAGGTCCAGGGAGCTGGTGGCCTCGTCCAGGATCAGCACGGCCGGGTCCGCCAGGAACGCGCGCGCGAAGCTGATCAGCTGCCGCTGCCCCGCGGACAGGCGTCCGCCTCGCTGGTTCACGTCCGTGTCGTACCCCTCGGGCAGCTCCCGGACGAACCCGTCCGCGCCCACGGCCCGGGCCGCCGCCTCGACCTCCTCGCGGCTCGCCCCCGGCTTCCCAAGCGCGATGTTCTCCGCCACGGACCCGGAGAAGAGGAACGCCTCCTGGGTCACCATCACCACGTTGCGGCGCAGGTCCGCCTGGGCCAGCTCGCGCAGCTCCACCCCGTCCAGGGTGAGGGAGCCGGAGGTGAGGTCGTAGAACCGGGCGATCAGCTTCACCAGGGTGGACTTGCCCGCGCCGGTCTGGCCCACCACGGCCACGGTCTGCCCGGCGGGCACCGTCAGGTCGAACTCCGGCAGCACCACCTTCCCGGGCCCGTAGCCGAACACCGCGTCGCGGAACTCGATCCGGCCGCTCGCCTCGCCCCTCCCGACGGGCGCCGGGCCGGAGCCGTCCGGGCGCGGCAGGGGCGTGGGGTGGGCGGCCTCGACGACGGCGGGCTCCTCCTCGAGCAGCCCGGACACCTTCTCGAGGGCGGCGGTGGCGGACTGCAGCGACGAGTAGAACATCGCGACCATCTCCATGGGCTGGAACACGCGGCGCCCGGCCAGCAGCAGGGCCACGAGCACGCCCACCTCGAGGTCCCCGGCCAGCACGCGCAGCCCGCCCGTCACCAGCAGGGCGGCCACGGTCAGGTTGCCCACCGCGATCAGGGTGGGCTGCAGCACGCCGAACAGGTTCAGGGACTCCACCATGTCGTCCCGGTAGCGGGTGGCCAGCTCCCGGTAGCGGCGCTCGTTGTGGCGCTCGCGGCGGAAGGCCTGCACCGCGCGGATGCCGGTCATGGTCTCCACGAAGTGCACGATCGACCGGGCGGAGGACACGCGCGAGCGGCGGTAGACGTCCTCGGAGCGCACGCGGTACCAGTGCACCACCGCGGCCACGGGCACGGCGGCCCCCAGCAGCACGAGGAAGGACGGCGGGTCCAGGATGAGGATGGACACGGCGGTGAACGTCATGAACATCAGGCCGGACACCAGCGAGGACACGCCCTGGTCCAGCAGCTCGCGCAGCGCCTCGAGGTCCGAGGTCTGCCGGGAGATCACGCGCCCGGAGGTGTACCGCTCGTGGAAGCCGAGGCTGAGCCGCTGGGTGTGCCGGAACACCCGCAGCCGCAGGTCCAGCAGCATCGCCTGGCTGGCCTTGGCGGTCAGCCACGTGTAGACGCCCAGCAGCAGCCCGGAGGCCAGGGCGGTGAGCACGTACGCCCCGCCCACCAGCGTCAGCACCCCGGTGACGGGCTCGCCGGCGCGGACGCCGGCCACGACCTGCGGCAGCCCCCAGTCGATCGCCCACGCGATGATCAGCGGGGCCGCCGCGCGGGCCGCGTTGGACACGACGACGAGCGCCGCCGTCAGCAGCAGCGTCCCGCGCACGGGGCGGCCGAGCTCGCCGAGCAGCCGCCACGAGCGGCGCCGGACGTGGCGGCGCTCGGCGGGCGTGTAGTCGTCGGCCTCCTCCGCGCCGACGCCGGTGACGCGGGTGACGTCCGCGGTGCTCATGCCTGCTCCTCGGGTCGGCTGGAGATGATGTCGCGGTAGGCGGCGCTGCGGCGCAGCAGCTCGGCGTGCGTGCCGACGTCGGCCACGCGCCCGTCCTCAAGGACCGCCACGCGGTCCGCGAGGGCCACGGTGGAGGGCCGGTGGGCCACGATCAGCGTGGTGGTCCCGGCCAGCACCTCGCGCAGGCGCGCGGTGACGGCCTCCTCGGTGCGCACGTCGAGGGCGGAGAGGGGGTCGTCGAGCACCAGGATGTCCGGGCGGGCGGCGATCGCGCGGGCCAGGGCCAGGCGCTGGCGCTGCCCGCCGGACAGGCTCAGGCCCTCCTCGCCGATCTCCGCGTCGACGCCGTCGGGCAGGTCCGCCACGAACCCCGCCTGGGCGGTGTCCAGGGCGAGGTCCAGCAGCGCGCGGGCGCCGGGGGAGTCCAGGCCGTCCGCGACGGCCTCGGCGGGGGCCCCGAGCAGGACGTTGGCCCGGACGGTGTCCGAGAACAGGGTGGCGTCCTCGAACGCGATGGACACGCGCCGGCGCAGCTCCTGCAGCGGGTAGTCGCGCACGTCCACGCCGTCCACGAGGACCGCGCCGCCCGTGACGTCGTAGAGCCGGGGGACCAGCTGGACCAGGGTGGACTTGCCCGAGCCGGTGACGCCCACCAGGGCGAGCGTCTCGCCCGGCACGAGGCTCAGGTCCACGCCGCGCAGCAGCTCGTCCGCCTCGCTCTCCCCGGCGTCGGGGAACCGGAAGCGCACCCCGCGGAACTCCAGGGACCCCGCGGAGGGCGGCAGCACGACGCCGGCACGCGTCTCGCGTGGGGCGGCACCCGCCCCGACCGTGGCGCCGGGCCGGGCGGGCTCGGGACGCGGCACCCGTTCCGGCCGCCCCGCGGCCTCCGCCCGGACGGCGCGGGCCGCGGCGGCGGCCCGGCCGGCGTCGAGGGCCTCCTCCTCGTCCCGGTCCGCCCCGGCGGGGGAGGTGACGGTGGCGGGGGAGGAGAGCACGTCCAGGTGCCGGTCGATGGCGGTCTTGGCCGCGAGGGTCATGCCCATCAGCTGGCCGACCGACTCCACCGGGCCGGAGAGCACGGCCGCCGTCGCGAAGTACGCGGCCAGCGCGCCCACCGTGAGCTCGCCCTGGGCCACGAGCCACACGCCCAGGGCCAGCCCGATCCCGAGCACCGCCTCCGGCAGCGCCACGATCAGCGCGATGAACCCCGAGAGCACGGACGCCTTCCGGACCTCGGTGCCGCGCAGGGTCTCGGCCCGGCCCCGGAAGCCCTCGAGGGCGTGGGCGCCGCGCCCGAACGCCTTGAGCACGCGGATGCCGTGCACGGACTCCTCCACCGTGGTGGCGAGGTCCCCGGCCTGGTCCTGGGAGAGACGGGAGGCGGAGCGGAAGTCGTTGCGGAACCCGAAGGAGCGCCACATGATCGGCAGCGCGGCGGCCAGGTACAGCAGCGCCAGCTGCCAGGACAGGCCGAACAGCAGGGCCGTGCCCACCAGGATGGTCACGGTGTTGACCACGAGCATCACGGAGCCGAATGCGATCCACCGCCGCAGCAGGGACAGGTCCGCCTGGGCGCGGGAGAGCAGCTGGCCGGAGGGCCAGGCGTCGTGGAAGGCCGCGGGCATCCGCTGCAGCCGGCGGTAGAGGGTGATCCGGGCGCGGTTCTCCACGTCCGCGGCGGGCGGGAGGATGAAGAACCGACGCAGGTACACGAACAGGGCCTCGGCCAGGCCCAGGCCGGCGAGCAGGGCGGCCGCCCACCAGACCTCCGCGCGGGCCGCGTCCGTGAGCGGGACGTCCTGCACCACGTCCGCGAACACCGAGTTCACCAGGACCTGGATGACCTGGGGGATCGCCAGTGCCACGAGGCCGGCGAGCATGGCGCTGACCAGGCCCGCGGCCCACCGGGCGCCGACGCCGTCCAGGTACGGGGCGATCCCGCGCAGGGCGGCACGCAGCGGCAGGGGGGTGGAGGCGGGGCGGGGCACGGGGGGACTCTACCGGGTGAGGCCCGTCACTCCGGCCCCGTGCCCGGTCAGGCGCGGGGGAGCAGGTCCAGGACCACGGCCTCGGGGCGGCAGAGGGTGCGCACCGGCGCCGAGGGGGCGGTGCCGATCCCGGCGGACACCTCGAGCGGCACGGTCCGCCCCGCCGCCGTCCACGTCGACACGCCCGAGGCCTGGGAACGGGGCAGGTCGCAGTTCGTCACCAGGGCGCCGACGAACGGCAGGCACACCTGGCCGCCGTGCGTGTGCCCGGCCAGCAGCAGGTCCGCGCCGTCCGCCGTCATCGCGTCCAGTACGCGCCGGTAGGGGGCGTGGGTGACGCCCAGGCGCAGGGCGGGGACGGCGTCGTCGTCCGGACCGAACCCGGGCCAGCGGTCCAGGCCCAGGTGGGGGTCGTCCGTGCCCGCGGCCCGCACGCGCACCGCGTCCGGGCCGGCGCCCAGCACGACGTCGGCGGACCGGTCCGTCAGGTCCGCCCAGCCGGCCGCGCGGAAGGCGGAGAACAGCTCTTCGGTGGGCAGGCGGGAGCGGGAGGCCTCCAGCTCGGAGGGGCCGCGCAGGTAGCGCAGCGGGTTGGCCGGCTTGGGCGTGTAGTAGTCGTTCGAGCCGGGCACGAACACGCCCGGCCGCTCCAGCAGCGGGCCCAGCGCGTCCAGCAGGAGCGGGATCGAGGCGGCGTGGGAGATGTTGTCCCCGGTGTCCACCACGAGGTCCGGCTCGAGCTCCGCGAGCCCCCGCAGCCACGCCAGGCGCTTCCGGTGCCGGGGGAGCAGGTGGATGTCCGAGAGGTGCAGGACGCGCACGGGGCGGGTGCCCGGGGCCAGCAGGCGGAGTGTGTGGGTGCGCACCGTGCGCGCCTCGGCCTCCGTCAGGCCCCAGGCCAGGCCGGCCGCGCCGAGCCCCGCCGCGCCGACGGCGGCCCGGGCGCCGGAGCGCGCGAGCCGCCGTGCGGTCGGGTGGGGGGAGGGTGTCACCGGATGCCCTGGGAGGCCTCGTACTCGGCGCGCTTCTCAGCGCTGGAGAAGGGGGTGTCGCCGGCGTTCGGGCCCAGCGTGGAGGTCGGTCCCTCCGCGCCGCGGTCGATGTCCTCGGGCCGGAAGAACGTCCCGTCCGGGTGGTCGCCCTCGGCGCCCGGGTCCACGGAGGACGGGCCGTCGAAGGTGGGCAGGCGGCCGGGCTGGTAGGTGCGCTTGGCGAGGTCGTTGAACTCGAGCCACGTGCCGCCGTTGACGGTGGAGCCGTAGAACTCCTCCTGGACCTCGCCGTTGATGGTCTCGCCGCGCATCGTCTTCTGGCTGGTGTAGCGGCCGGCCCACACGGCGGTGGCCAGCTCGGTGGTGTAGCCCACGAACCAGGTGGAGGACATGTTGTTGTTGGTGCCCGTCTTGCCGGCGAACTCGTAGCCGGTGCCGTCCGGGGCGATGTTCCAGGTGGCGATGTGCCGCAGCACCGGGGTCAGCTCGGCCACGTGCTTCGGGTCCAGGACCTGGCGGCACTGGGGGCCGCCGATCTCGTACTGGTTGCCGGCGCTGTCCGTCACCTCGGTGATGGCGCGTGGCTCGCAGTAGAGGCCGTTTGCGGCCAGGGCCGCGTAGGCGCCGGCCAGCGAGGTGGGGGCCACGCTGTCCTTGCCCAGCAGGAAGGACGGCTCGGCGGGGCTCAGGGGGGTGCCGTCACGGCCGTTCACGATGCCCAGCTGGGTCATGGTGTTCGCCACGTCGCACAGGTCCATCTGGTAGCCGAGGGCGACGGTGGGGGTGTTGACGGACCAGTAGAGGCCCTCGTCCACGCGGTCGCGCTTCTTCATGCCGTCGATGACGTTGTTGATCTCCCAGCCCTTCGAGCCGCCGCCGGCGGTGGTGAAGCCGCCGGGCAGGCAGGAGGCCGCGAAGCGCGAGGTGGAGGGGTAGACGTCATTGGAGCCGTCCACGGAGTCGATCAGGCTGTTGCCGTAGCGCAGCCAGGTCAGGGCCACGAAGGGCTTCAGGGTGGAGCCGGCGGAGAAGCCCTCGCCGCCGCCCCACTCGCCGTCCACGTTGAGGTTCAGGGAGGTCTTGCCCACGTCGTCCGCGAGGGAGTACTCGGTGTTCTGGGCCATCGTCACGATGTCGCCCGTGCCCGGGCGCATGGACAGCAGGGAGTGGCCGGCGCCGAGGGACTCGTCGTTGGGGATGACCCGGCGGGTGACCTCCTCCGCCTTCTTCTGCAGCCCGGAGTCCAGGGTGGTGCGGATCGTCAGGCCGCCGCGGTCGAGCAGCGCCTGGCGGGCGGCGACGTCGGGGCCGAAGGTGGGGTCAGCCAGGATCCGCCGCTCCACGTAGTCGCAGAAGTAGGCGCCGAAGGCGGCGTTGAGGCAGCCGGTGGGCTCGCCCTTCATGACGAACTCCAGCGGCTGGGCCTTGGCGGCCTCGGCCTCCTCGGCGGTCAGATAGCCGTTCTTCTCCATCGCGTTGAGCACGAGGTTGCGGCGCTTGACCGTGCCCTCCGGGTTGCGGGCCGGGTTGAAGCGGGTGGGGGACTGCACCATGCCGGCCAGGGTGGCGGCCTCCCAGCTCTCCAGGTCCGCGGCCGGCTTGCCGAAGACGTACTCGGAGGCGGCCTCCACGCCGTAGGCGCGGCCCTGGAAGAGGACGAGGTTCAGGTAGCCCTGGAGGATCTCCTCCTTGGACATCTGCTTCTCCACCGCGACGGCGAGCTTGATCTCCTTGACCTTGTCCGAGGCCTCCTTGGTGCCGGAGAGGGTCAGACGGGAGTCGCCGCGCACCTGCTGGGAGTTGATCAGCATGTTGTTCACGAACTGCTGGGTCAGCGTGGACGCGCCCTGCGTGGAGGGGGAGGTCAGGTTGTTCACGGCCGCGCGGATCAGGCCCTTGGCGTCCACGCCCTCGTGCTCGAAGAAGCGCTCGTCCTCGATCGCCACGATCGCGTGCTCCATGTGGTCCGAGACCTGGTCGAGGGTCACCGGCTTGCGGTTCTCCTCGTAGAACGTGGCGATCAGCTCCCCGTCCGCCGAGTAGATCTTCGACGGCATCGAGACCGGCTCGGCCGGCAGCTGGTCCGGCAGCTGGT
>NZ_JAUNHR010000109.1 GCF_030523875.1 Micrococcus sp.
GCCCCCGCCACCGGCGAGGTCGCCCCCGCCGCGTCGGTCGGCGGGTCCGTCCCTCCGGCCCCGTCAGCGGCCGGCGACGCCGCCCCGGAGCCTGTCGCGCCCGCACCCCCGACGACGGCGCAGACCGAGCCGGCTCTCGACGTGCCCGTCGGCGAGCGCCCGCGCTCCACCCCGCCCGTGCGCCTGCTGGCGCGCCGGCTCGGCGTGGACCTGGAGACGCTCACCGGCTCCGGCCCGCACGGGGTGATCGTCCGCGAGGACGTCGAGCGCGCCGCCCAGGGCGGCGCCCCCGACGCCGGGGTGACGCCCTCGGTGGCCGAGGCGACCCCGCCGGCCCCGGAGGAGGCGGCCGTTCCTGCCGGGCGCACCCTGGGCGGTCGCCCGCGCGTCGAGGTGGAGCCGGTCCGCGGGGTCCGCAAGGCCACCGCGGCGGCCATGGTGCAGTCCGCGTTCACGGCCCCGCACGTCACCGAGTTCCTCACGGTGGACGTCACGGAGTCCCTCGAACTGATCGAGGAGCTCAAGCGGGACCGCGCGTTCCGGGACCTGAAGCTCACGCCCATGACCTTCGCCGCACGCGCGTGCGTGCTGGCCATGGAGCGCACCCCGGAGGTCAACGCCCGATGGGACGAGGCCTCCGGCAGCATCCACCGGCAGAACTTCGTGAACCTCGGGTTCGCCGCGGCCACCCCGCGCGGGCTCATGGTCCCCAACGTCAAGGACGCCCAGGGCATGGACCTGCGGGCCCTGGCGCAGGAGATCGCCGCGCTCACCGGGCGGGCCCGCGAGGGCGCGCTCACCCCGGGCGAGCTCACCGGCGGCACGTTCACGCTGACCAACGTGGGCGTGTTCGGCGTGGACACCGGCACCCCGATCATCAACCCGGGCGAGGCGGCCATCCTGTGCCTCGGCGCCGTGCGGCGTCAGCCGTGGGAGCACCGCGGGGAGATCGCCCTGCGGGACATGGTGACGCTGTCGCTGTCCTTCGACCACCGGCTGGTGGACGGCGAGCAGGGCTCCCGCTTCCTCGCGGATGTCGGGGCGCTGCTGCGTCGGCCCGGGATGACGCTCGCGCTCGTCTGAGCGGCGCGCGGGGGAGGGCTCAGTCCCCGGAGAGCTCCAGGACGTGCTCGACGACCACTGCGGCGCGGGCGTTGGAGAACACCTTCTCCTCGCCGACCTTCTCGAAGCCGCGGCGGGTGAGGACCTTGACGGAGCCGGCGTTGTCCTCGGGCACGTGCGCCCGGACGGGGCGGCGGGTGTGGGAGGCGAGGAACTCGTCCACGGCGGCGGTGGTCAGGCCGCGGCCCCAGAACTCCCGGGCGGTCCAGAAGGAGAGCTCGTCGACCCCGTCCACGCGGGAGCAGACGAGCGCGCCGGCGGGCCGGCCCTCGTGCTCGATGGTCTGCACGGTGGTGTCCGGGTCGGCGAGCAGCTGCGCCCAGTGGTAGTCGAACACGCCGCGGTCGGCCGGGTTGCGCGGGGCGAACGCGGACATGACGTTGGCGCGCTCGTCCTGCTGGTGGAGGAAGAACTCGTCGAGGTCCGCGCTGCGGACGTCACGGAGGGGCACGTCGAGGGACCTCTCGTCGGTGGGTGGGCGCCGCTCGGAGGGGGAGCCCGGATGTGTCGGTCAGGCTACCACCGGGGGTTCGGGGCGCAGCGGCGCGGAGGCCGCGGCCCAGGCCATGGACACCAGGGTCTGACGTCGGGCGCTGCGGTCCGCGGGGGTGCGCCGCACGGAGCGGGGGGTGGAGTTCAGGAGGCCGAGGACGGCCTGGGCGCGGAACACGGCGGTGGCGTGGTCCTCGTGCGGGTGCATCAGGCGCAGCTGGGCCGCCCACAGCTCGATGTACCGGCGCTGCACCCGGGTCACGGCCGCGCGGTCGGCCGCGGGCAGGGCGGACATGTCCCGGTCCTGGACGCGGATGACGTCCCGGTTGTCCACGGCGAAGTCCGCGTGGAACGCGATGAGCGCGCGCAGGGCCTCCTCCCCGGCGGCGAGGTCCCGGACGGCGTCGTGCCCGCCCTCGAGCAGGCCCGTGCTGGCGGTGTCCAGGATCTCCACGAGCACGGCGGCCTTGCCCGCGAAGTGGCGGTAGACGGCGGGGCCGCTCACCCCGGCGGCGGCGCCGATGTCCTCGAGCCGGGCCGCGTCGTACCCCTCGGCGGCGAACAGGCGCGCGGCGGCGGTCAGCAGGTCCGCGCGGCGCCGGGCCTTGGCCCGTTCGCGGGAGGTTCGGGCGGGCGCCGCGGCGTCCGGCGCGGCGGGGGTGTCGGTGGTCTCGGGCATGGGGTCACTGTAGTGAGCCGCCCTCAGCCGCCCCTGCCGATGGACACCTGTGACCTGGGCCACTATCCTGGCGCCAGGGGATTCCAGTGAATCGCCATTCACTGAAAGGGGAGGTCCACGTGACCGTCGCAGCACAGGAGACGTCCGCGGGCGCGGCGTCGGAGCAGGCCCGTCCGCGCGGCCACGCCGCCGAGCACGCCCGCCTGGCCGCGGAGCTGTCCGAGCTCCTCGCCCGCGCCGCCCTGGGTGGGCCCGAGCGCTCTCGCGAGCGGCACGTCGCCCGCGGCAAGCTCCTGGTGCGGGACCGGATCGACGCGCTCCTGGACGAGGGCTCCCCGTTCCTGGAGGTCGGCGCGCTGGCCGCCCACGGCCTGTACGACGGCGAGTGCCCCGGGGCCGGCGTCGTCGCCGGGATCGGGCTGGTGCACGGGCGGCACGTGATGGTGCTGGGCAACGACGCCACCGTGAAGGGCGGCACCTACCACCCGATGACCGTCAAGAAGCACCTGCGCGCGCAGGAGATCGCCCTCGAGAACCGCCTGCCCTGCCTGTACCTCGTGGACTCCGGCGGCGCGTTCCTGCCCAAGCAGGACGAGGTGTTCCCGGACCGGGACCACTTCGGCCGGATCTTCCACAACCAGGCGCAGCTGTCCGCTCTGGGCGTCCCGCAGATCGCCGCAGTGTGCGGCTCCTCCACCGCCGGCGGCGCCTACGTCCCCGCGATGTGCGACGAGACCGTGATCGTCCGCGAGCAGGGCACCATCTTCCTGGGCGGCCCGCCCCTGGTGAAGGCCGCCATCGGCGAGGACGTGACCCCCGAGGAGCTCGGCGGCGGCCGCCTGCACGCCGAGGTCTCCGGCGTGGCCGACCACCTCGCCGACGACGACCTCCACGCGATGCAGATCCTGCGGGACGTCGTGGCCACCCTCCCCGACCCGCAGGGCCCGGCCTGGACGGTCGCCCCGGCCGTCGAGCCGGCGGTGGACCCGGCGACCCTCACCGAGGTGGTCCCGGCCGACGTCGCCACCCCGTACGACGTGCACGAGGTGATCGACCGGATCGTGGACGGCGGCTCGGTGCACGAGTTCAAGGCCCGGTACGGGACCACCCTGGTCACGGCCTTCGCCCGGATCGACGGGCACCCCGTGGGGATCCTGGCCAACAACGGCATCCTCTTCGGCGACTCCGCCCGCAAGGGCGCGCACTTCATCGAGCTGTGCGACCAGCGGGGGGTCCCGCTGCTGTTCCTGCAGAACATCTCCGGGTTCATGGTGGGCCGGGACGCCGAGGCCGGGGGCATCGCCCGGGATGGCGCCAAGATGGTCACGGCCGTGGCCACCGCGCGCGTGCCCAAGCTGACCGTGGTGGTCGGCGGCTCCTTCGGCGCCGGCAACTACGCCATGTGCGGCCGTGCCTACTCGCCGCGGTTCCTGTGGATGTGGCCGCATGCGCGGATCTCGGTGATGGGCGGGCCCCAGGCCGCCTCCGTGCTGACGCAGATCAAGCAGGACCAGATCGCGGCCGCGGGCGGGGAGCCGCTGACCCCCGAGCAGGTCGAGGAGGCCGCCGCCCCGATCCGCGCCCAGTACGAGGACCAGGGCAGCCCGCTCTACTCCACCGCCCGCCTCTGGGACGACGGGATCATCACCCCGGGGGACACGCGCCGCGTGCTGGCGATGGCCCTCGACGTCGTCTCCCGTGCCCCGCTGCCGGAGCCCCGCTTCGGCCTGTTCCGGATGTGAGCCCCGCCATGACCGCCCCCCTCTTCGACACCGTCCTGGTGGCCAACCGCGGCGAGATCGCCGTGCGCGTGATCCGCACCCTGCGCCGCCTCGGCATCCGCTCCGCGGCCGTGTACTCCGACGCCGACGCCGGCGCGCGCCACGTGCGCGAGGCCGACATCGCCGTCCGGCTCGGCCCGGCACCCGCGCGCGAGTCCTACCTGGACATCGACGCGGTGGTGCGCGCCGCCGTCGACTGCGGCGCGCGGGCCGTGCACCCCGGGTATGGCTTCCTCTCCGAGAACGCCGACTTCGCGCGGGCCCTCGAGGCCGCCGGGATCGTGTTCGTGGGCCCGCCTGTGACCTCTTTGGACGCCATGGCGGACAAGATCCGCGCCAAGGAGACCGTGGCCGCCCACCGGGTGCCCGTGGTCCCCGGCATCCAGGACCCGAGCCTGAGCGACGAGCAGATCGCGGCCGAGGCCGAGCGCGTCGGCTACCCGCTGCTGATCAAGCCCTCCGCCGGCGGTGGCGGCAAGGGGATGGTTGCCGTACACGCCGCGGCGGAGCTGGCCGCGGGGCTGGCCTCGGCCCGACGCACCGCGCGCTCGGCGTTCGGCGACGACACCCTCCTGCTGGAGCGGCTGATCACCGCGCCCCGGCACATCGAGGTGCAGGTCTTCGCGGACGCCCACGGCACCACGGTGCACCTGGGCGAGCGGGAGTGCTCGCTGCAGCGCCGCCACCAGAAGGTGGTCGAGGAGGCCCCCGCCCCGCTGCTGACCGCCCAGCCCGACGGCGGCGCCGCCCTGCGCGCGCGCCTCGGCGCGGCCGCGGTGGACGCCGCGCGGTCCGTGGACTACCGCGGGGCCGGCACCGTGGAGTTCCTGGTCTCCGACGAGCGTCCGGACGAGTTCTTCTTCATGGAGATGAACACCCGCCTGCAGGTGGAGCACCCCGTCTCCGAGGAGGTCGTGCGGGTGCACGGGGAGCCGGTCGACTTCGTGGAGCTGCAGCTGCGCGTGGCCGCGGGGGAGCCCTTCGGCTTCACCCAGGAGGCCGTGACCCTGGAGGGCGCCGCCGTGGAGGCCCGCGTCTACGCCGAGGACCCCGCGAACGGCTTCCTGCCCGCCACCGGGCAGGTGCTGCGCTGGCGCGAGCCGGCGGGCGCGGGCGTCCGCGTGGACACGCTGCTCCTCCCGTCCGCCCCCGACGGCGCCGCCCCCGAGCAGCCGGAGATCACGGGCTTCTACGACCCGATGCTCGCCAAGGTGATCGCCTCCGGCCGGGACCGCGGGCAGGCCCTGGACCGGCTCGACGCCGCCCTGGCCGAGACCGTCCTGTTCGGGGTGACGAGCAACGTCGGCTGGCTGCGCGGGCTCCTCGCGCGGGAGGACGTGCGCGCCGGGCGCCTCACCACCGAGCTCATCGACGGCCTGGAGTCCTGGCAGGCGCCCGCGCTGCCGGAGGACCTCGGCGAGCTGGCCGCCGAGGCGCTCGTCGACCTCGGCCCGGACGCCGCACAGGCCGCCGCAGACGCCGAGCGCCTGGCGGCGGGCACCGCGTGGGCCCGCGCCGACGGCTGGCGCCCCGCCGGCGCGCCCCCGCCCCCGATCGCGGTGCGGGTGGGCGCCGAGCAGCTCACGCTCCCAGTCGGCCATCGGCTCGGCCTCGTCACCGCTGCCCGCGTTGGACCGGCTGCGGGCCAGCAGGCCCTCGGCCACGGCGTCCGCCACGACCCGGGTGAGCAGGGTGACGGAACGGATCGCGTCGTCGTT
>NZ_JAUNHR010000110.1 GCF_030523875.1 Micrococcus sp.
GCCGACGGGGGGGTGAGATGTCGCCGACGGGGGGGGTAGCCTCCACGCACAGCTAGTTCCTACGCTGAATCCATCACAGACAACGGAGTCGACCATGAAATCAGTTCGTCTTGCGGCAGTTGCCCTGGCCCTCCTCCTTCCGACCGGCGCCGCTGCCGTCAACGTCTCCAGCAACCAGGGCAGTGGCATCCAGTACAAGGTCACGTCCTACGACAAGGGTGGCAAAGTTGACGGGAACCTCAAGAGCACATATGGAAATCCCGTCTACTATCAGGGTCGGCTCAATTGGCACACATGGGCGTGCGGGGTGAGTGAGCCGGTGAACTACACGGGTCACGTGACGAGCAAGAGCGGCGTTGCCGCCGGAGGGACGATCGTCCTCCCGGCCGTCTGCAATGGCATCAACGTCCAGAGCAGGGTTGCCCAGCACAAGGCCTTTGCCCCTGACTACTTCGGCTCCTGGTCCGCCGAGTACTGACACCGCGCCGCACACCGGAGGATCCGTGCTCCATCTCAGCTCCCTCTCCGTCGTACGCTCCGGCCGCCCCGTGCTGCGGGACGTCACGGTGGACTTCACCCCCGGCATCACGGCCGTACTCGGCCAGAACGGCGCGGGCAAAACCACCATGCTCCGGGCGGCCTTGGGGCTCATCGATCTCTCCTCCGGGCGGGTCTGCTTCGAGGGTGAGGACATCCGCACCTCGAAGCAGACCCGGCGTCGACTGCATGCGGCCCTCGGCTGGGTGCCCCAAGAGGCCGGATTCCCCCGTGGCGTCTCGGTGCGCGAGGCCGTTGAGTACGCCGACTGGCTCAAGTCGGGCGCTCCGGGGGGCCGTCGGCAGCGGTGGACGGCCGCACTTGACGCGACTGACCTGGCGGACCTGTCCCAGCGGCAAGCCCACCGCCTCTCCGGAGGCGAGCGGCGCCGCCTCGCACTCGCCTGCGCGATCGTGGCCCAGCCCCGCGTGCTGGTGCTCGACGAGCCCACCGCAGGACTCGACCCGTTGCAACGTCATCACTTCCTGGACGCCGTCACACGCCTGCCCGGCGATCCCTGCGTCATCCTGTCGACGCATCTCGTGGAGGACATCCTCCATGTCGCGCAGCGGCTCATCGCGCTCAACCGTGGGCGGGTCGCGTTCGACGGGGCGATCGGGGCCGTCATCCCGCCGTCCGGGTCGGCGGCAGACGCCGCGCGGGCCATGAACCGACTGCTGACCGAGAAGGGTCCCACCCTGTGAGCCTCCTCGGCCCTCGGGGACGCGCCCTGCCACTGCTCCTCGCCCTCGTCCTCGTGGTGACGGTGGTCTCGGCCATCGGCCTGTACGTCGACCGTCATGCCTCCGCCGGATGGCTCCCCGCTGTTCTCGGCGATGCGATGCTGCGAGCATCCATCCTTGGCACCACGCTCGGGGCGGCCGCCGTCTGCTGGCTCGTCACGCCGTTACGTCACCGATCCACCGACTGGATGAACGCCACCTCCATACAGGATCGGAACGCCCTGACCCGCTTCGTGTTGCCATGGGCCCTCCTTTACTCCGGCGCCGTCCTGGCGTGCACCATCGGGGCAGACCTATTGATCGCGGCGGCCGTCGTCGCTCCCACCTCCACCCCCGCCGCCCACGGTCCGCTGGCCCTCTGGCTTGTGGGGACCTTCGCCTGGCTGGTCGCGGCCTCCTTCCTTGGTGCCGTGGTGGGATGGTGGCTGCCGTACCGGTGGGCGCCGTTGATCGCCGGGGCCGCCGTCTACGCTTCCTACGCTCTGGACGTCATCGGTTCGCCCCTGACCCGCCAGGGCCTCCTCGGCCCGTCCGGCGCCTACGGTTGGCTCGACGTCTTCCCGAGCACGACCGCAGGGGCCCTGCGTGCATGTCTGGCGGCAGCCGTCGCCCTCACCCTCCTGGCGCACCTCTTCGGGCGTCGCGCCCTGGTGGCGCTCGGTGTCGTGGCCGTCGTGGTGCCGATCGCCACCCTCGACTCCTTCGCGGACGACGACCTGCGTGTGGTGCTCCCGCCCACCGCTCACTGCCTCGCGGGCCGAACCGAAGTCTGCGTTCCCCTGCCCTGGGCGGCCGGCCTCCCGGAGTACGCACGCGCCATCGAGACCGGGCTCTCAGACCTGCCGGAGCCCCTGCTCCCGGCCCGCGTGTCCCCCGACACCGATCTCGCGGCCGTCTCCGGCGGTCTCCAGGTCAGCGCGCCCGGCGGCAGGATGATGGTGTCGGCCATCCCAAACCCGCACGCCGTTCACGTCGAGCTTGCCGAGGCGCTCTTCCCGTCGACGTGCCGAGTGGAGAACGATGCGATGCGGACGGTCCCCTACCTGCTCGGCAGCGGCATCGGCATCGCCCCGGCGGATTTGCACTCCCCCTGGTCAGCGTCGGATGCCGCGGCGATGCCCCCGGGGGACCGGCAGTCCCTCGAGCATCGTGCCGCCGAGTTCGCCGCTTGGCCTGCAGAGCAGCGCATGGCCTGGTGGCATGACCACGCGGAGGAGCTGCAGACCTGCTCTCTGACGGAAGCCGCCCTCCCATGAGCCGCCGTCATTCGACCTCCCGCAGCGCGGTTCGAACGTGGCTGCTCTCCCACGGCGTCCGCCCGGCCTTCATCTCCGGACTCGCCGTCGCCGTCGCCCTCGGGGCCGCCGGTACCCATGCGGCCGGACGTCGTGTGGCGCCCCGCGACGTCCTGGTCGGTGAGCTGGGCCAGGATCCTGCGCTGCTGTCCCCGATCCTGCTGGCCGTCGCGTGCGGGCTCGTCTCACTTTCCCTGCGGGACAGCACGGCATGGCTGACCGACGTCGCCGCACGCTCTGCGCGTCGGCTCCGCGCCTTCTGGGCCGCCACTCAGGTCGGGGCTGTGCTGCTGCTTGCCGCTGCCGCGACACCCCTGCTCTCCGCACGGACCGATGCCGTCCACGTGTACTGGAGCTTCCTGCCCCTCTGGCTCGGGTCCACCTTCACCGCCGCGTGGCTCGGCGGGACGACCGCAGGCACGCTCGCTGCCCTGCTGCTCTGCCTGGGGACCTCCCTGCACGTCCTCCCCTGGGAGGCCAACCTCGTGTTCAATCCGGCCCTGCTGCCCTGGCGCCTGGCCGTCGGGGGCGCCCTGCTGCTTGTCGGGGGCGCCGGATATGCGGTGCACGGTGCACGACGCAGTCGGGGCGTGGGCTCGGAGCACTGAACCCTCCGCCCGCGCCCGTGCCGCCGGATAGGCTGGCCGGAGCATTCAAGCCCCGAGACCCAGGAGGACCCATGGCCAGCGATTCCACGTTTGACGTCGTCAGCAAGGTGGACAAGCAGGAGGTGTCCAACGCCCTGAACCAGGCGCAGAAGGAGATCGCCCAGCGCTACGACTTCAAGGGCGTCGGCGCGGAGATCGACTTCTCCGGCGAGAAGTTGCTCATGAAGGCCTCCTCCGAGGAGCGCGTGAAGGCCGTGCTGGACGTGTTCGAGTCCAAGCTGGTCAAGCGCGGGATCTCCCTGAAGTCCCTGGACGTGGGCGAGCCCTACGCCTCCGGCAAGGAGACCCGCCTCGAGGCCTCGATCAAGGAGGGCATCGACCAGCCCACCGCCAAGAAGATCACCAAGCTGATCCGGGACGAGGGGCCCAAGTCCGTCAAGGCCCAGATCCAGGGCGACGAGCTGCGCGTGTCCTCGAAGTCGCGTGACGACCTGCAGGAGACCATCGCCCTGCTGAAGACGTTCGAGGACGCCGACCTGCAGTTCATCAACTTCCGCTGAGCCCGCGCCGGCGACGAGACCGAGGAGTCCGCATGCTCTACCTGATCGACCCGCGCGGCGCCGTGTGGCAGTCCGACACCACGCTCGCCGGGGCCATCGCCCGGCAGCGCGTGGACGGCCGCCCCGTGGACGACCTGCCCCTGACGAGGGCCCGCCTCGACATCGACCCCGCCGACGCCCTGGACCTGGCCCTGCGCCACGGCCTGGCCGCTCCGCGCGGGATCCTGCTGGACGGCAGCTGGGTCAGCCAGGTGCTCAAGCCCGGCACGCTCAAGGCCCAGCGCTCCAACCAGGACGCCACCGCGCAGCAGCTCGAGCCCGTGGAGCGGTTCACGGAGGAGGAGCCGGTCAGGCGTCACCACCGCGACGCGGTCCGCGAGGGCGCCCCGCGCGCCCTGGACAAGCGCATCGAACAGGCCGAGAAGGACGCCCGCGAGGCGCTGCAGGCCGCCCCGCGCCGCGAGCTGCTCGCCCACTGGCGCGGCCTGGGCGGCACCCTGCCCGAGACGATCGTCGCGGACCTCGACGACGCCGAGTGAGCCGCCGCTGACGGCCGCGCCGTCCGCCGGTCCAGGAGCCCCGTCCCCGGTCAGGGGGCGGGGCTCCGCGCGTCGTACCGGAGGAAGTCGGGCTGCCACCGCATCAGCAGGACGACGCCGGCCACGCACAGCACGCCGCCCGCCACGAGGGTGAGCCCCTCCCCCAGGACCAGGGACGCGGAGCCGGTGACCATCTCGCCCACGCGGGGGCCGCCGGCCACGACCACCACGAACACCCCCTGCAGCCGGCCGCGCAGCCGGTCCGGGGTGGCGGACTGCAGGATCGTGCTGCGGAACACCCCGGAGACGGAGTCCGCGGCGCCGCCCACCGCGAGGCACCCGATCCCGGCGGCGAGGGCCACGGTGAGGCGGGGGTCGCCGTCGGGCAGGGTGGACGCCCACCAGACGACCCCGCCGAAGGCCGCCACCGAGGCGCCCCACACCGCGATCGCCACGGCCACGCCCCAGCCGTGCGCGTGCAGCCGCGTGAAGCTGCCGGAGAACAGCCCGGCCAGGAACGCCCCGGCGGCCATCGCCGCCAGCAGCAGCCCGACGGCGGACTCGCCCCCGCCGAGGATCGGCCCGCCCACCGCCGGCAGCAGCGCGCGGGGGAACGCGGTGGCCATGGCGACGATGTCCGCGAGGAACGTCATGCGCAGGTTGGGCCGGGTGGCCAGGAAGCGCAGCCCCTCCACCACGGAGGACAGCCCCACCCGTCCGGCGGGCGCGGGAGTGCCGTCCCCGGACCCCGGGGGCAGGGCCGGCAGCCGCCACAGGGCGTACAGCGCGGCGAGGAACGTGACCACGTCGATCGAGTACGTCCACGCGTACCCCACGGAGGCCACGAGCACCCCGCCCAGCACGGGTCCGACCATCATGGCCACGGAGAACGTGAGCATGTTCAGGGCGTTGGCCGCCGGCAGCAGGGCCGGTTCCACGAGCGCGGGGATGATGGCCCCGCGCGTGGGCTGGTTGATCCCGGACGCCGCCGAGTGCAGCGCCGTCAGGGCGTAGAGCAGGGCCACGGACTCGATCCCCGCCCACGCGTGCGCCGCGATGCCGGCGGCGGTCAGCCACATCACGGTGGAGGAGGCCAGGGCCACCCGGCGGCGGTCGTACCGGTCCGCCACCGCCCCGCCGTAGAGGCCGGCCGCCACGAGCGGCACGAGCGCGGCCAGGCCCAGCAGGCCCACCGCGAAGGACGAGCCGGTCAGGGCGAACACCTCGAGGCTCACGGCCACCAGGGTCAGCTGCGTGCCCACGGAGGCCAGCACGTTGCCCAGCCACAGCCGGCGGAACGCGGGGGACCGTCGCAGCGGGGTGAGGTCGATCAGCAGGCGTGCCACCGGTGCACTCTATGCGGACCGCCCGACGG
>NZ_JAUNHR010000111.1 GCF_030523875.1 Micrococcus sp.
TCGCAGGCGCCGAGTGCCAATAATGGACTTGGCACTCAGTCGAGCAGACTGCCAGCCGGCCCTGCTGCGGTCGGCGCAGCCGCTCGACCACGAAGTGGAAGCCACCGCCTCTCTGAGGGGCAGGCTCGGCGGGCAGATCCCGCAGGAGCCGGCGCCCCGTCCGTCGCGGGCAGCGGGTCGGTGGGAGTCAGACTGAACGTCCAGGAGGGACGAACACATGGCAAAGCTCATCGCATTCGACGAGGAGGCCCGTCGCGGCCTCGAGCGCGGCCTCAACACGCTGGCTGAGGCCGTCAAGGTCACGCTCGGCCCGCGCGGCCGCAACGTCGTCCTGGACAAGGCGTGGGGCGCCCCCACGATCACCAACGACGGCGTCACGATCGCCCGGGAGATCGAGCTCGACGACCCGTACGAGAACATGGGCGCGCAGCTCGCCAAGGAGGTCGCCACCAAGACCAACGACATCGCGGGCGACGGCACCACCACCGCCACCGTGCTGGCCCAGGCCCTCGTGTCCGAGGGCATGCGCCAGGTCGCGGCCGGCGCCGCCCCCGGCGAGGTCAAGCGCGGCATCGAGACCGCCGTGGCCGCCGTCGAGAAGCGTCTCCAGGAGAACGCCCGCCCGGTCGAGGGCAAGGAGGTGGCCCACGTGGCCGCCATCTCCGCCCAGAACGACGAGGTCGGCGAGCTGCTGGCCCGCGCGTTCGACACGGTCGGCACCGACGGCGTCATCACCATCGAGGAGTCCTCCACCACCTCCACGGAGCTGGACGTGACCGAGGGCATGCAGTTCGACAAGGGCTACCTGTCCCCGTACATGGTCACCGACGCCGAGCGTCAGGAGGCCGTGCTCGAGGACGCCTACGTCCTGATCAACTCCGGCAAGATCTCCAACGTGCAGGAGCTGCTGCCCCTGCTGGAGAAGGTCCTCCAGGCCAACAAGCCGCTGTTCGTGATCGCCGAGGACGTCGAGGGCGAGGCCCTCTCCACCCTCGTGGTCAACAAGATCCGCGGCACCCTGAACGTCGTAGCTGTGAAGGCCCCGGGCTTCGGCGACCGCCGCAAGGCCATGATGCAGGACATCGCGATCCTCACCGGCGCCACCGTGGTCTCCCCGGACCTCGGCATGAAGCTGGAGCAGGCCGACCTGGACGCGCTGGGCTCCGCCCGCCGCATCACGGTGACCAAGGACAACACCACCATCGTGGACGGCGGCGGCGACACGGCCGACGTCGAGGCCCGCGTCTCCCAGATCAAGGCCGAGGTGGCCGCCACCGACTCCGACTGGGACCGTGAGAAGCTCCAGGAGCGCCTCGCCAAGCTCGCCGGCGGCATCGGCGTGATCCGCGTGGGCGCCGCCACCGAGGTGGAGCTCAAGGAGCGCAAGCACCGCATCGAGGACGCCGTGTCCTCCACGCGCGCCGCGCTCGAGGAGGGCATCGTCGCCGGCGGCGGCACCGCCCTCATCAACGCGCTGGCCGTCCTCGACGAGGACGCCGACGTGCAGGCCCTCTCCGGCGACGCCGCCACCGGCGTGGAGATCGTGCGGAAGGCGCTCAAGCAGCCGCTGCGCTGGATCGCCCAGAACGCCGGCGAGGACGGCTACGTGGTGGTCTCCAAGGTGGCCGAGATGAAGCCGAACGAGGGCTTCAACGCCAAGACCGGCGTGTACGGCGACCTGATCGCCGACGGCGTCATCGACCCCGTGAAGGTGACCCGCTCGGCCCTGGCCAACGCGGCCTCCATCGCCGCGCTCGTGCTCACCACCGAGACCCTCGTGGCGGACAAGCCCGCCGACGAGGACGAGCACCAGCACTGAGCCCGTCCCCGGCCCGCCCGGGTTGGGGACCGCTCCTGCCGACGACGACGCCCCCGCACCTTCCGAACGGAAGGGGCGGGGGCGTCGTCGTGCCCGGGAGAGGGGGGCGGCGTCGTCCCCGGGGTGGGGAGGGGCGGCTCAGCCGCGCCGGCCGTCCTCCTCGAGGTACTCACCCGTGGCGTAGTCGTAGGCCACGGGGTTGCCGTCCTCGTCCGTGCGGCGGTACCAGTCGGTGACCTCGGACGAGGTGGAGTCGAAGTCCCCGCCCACGGCGTACTGACTGCCGGTCGGGACCGGCTCCACCGCGAGCGTGAAGTCGTCGCCGTGGTCGGCGATGCCGTGGCGCACGGCCTTCTGCAGGGCCGCGCGCTCGTAGCGCTCGCGCAGGGCCTGGGGATCGTTGCGCAGTTCGCGGTACAGGGCCACGGCCATCAGGACGATCACCACGGAGAACGGCAGCGCCGTGACGGTGATGAGGTTCTGCAGGCCGGCGAGGGCCGTGTCCCCGCCGGTGAGCAGCATGACCACGGCGATGCCGGCCATGCACAGGGCCCAGAAGGCCGTGATCAGCCGCCGGGGCCGGGGGGCGCCGCGCTGGGAGAGCTGCGAGTTCACGAGGGAGGCCGAGTCGGCGGTCGTGATGAAGAAGATGGCCAGCATGACCATCACCACCGGGGCGATGAACTGCGCGCCCGGCAGCTGGTCCAGGACCGTCCAGAAGATCTCCGCCGGGGCGGGCAGGGAGTCCACGGTCCCGTCCGGGGCGATCACCCCGCGCTCGCGCTGCAGCCAGATGGTCGTCCCGCCGATCACGGTGAACGCCGCGATGATCACGGACGCCGGGATGAAAAGGGCCCCCAGCACGAACTGCCGGATGGTGCGGCCGCGGGAGATCTTGGCCACGAACACGCCCACGAACGGCGCCCAGCTGACCCACCAGGCCCAGTAGAAGACGGTCCAGGAAAAGAGGAAGGACTGCATCTCGGGGCCCTCGGCCATGTTCGCCCCGAGCATGTCCGGCATCTGCCCCACGTAGTCCATCAGGACGCCGGGCACCACGTTGAGCAGGAACGCGGTGGGTCCGGCCACGAAGAAGAACACCGCCAGGCCCAACGCAAGGAGCATGTTGATGTTGGAGAGCCAGCGGATGCCCTTGGCCACGCCGGAGACCGCCGAGACGATCGTGCCGACGGTGAGCAGGACGATGATCCCCATGGCCAGGGCGTTGCCGCCGGGGGACCAGCCGGTCACGATCTCCACCCCGCGGCCGATCTGCAGCGCGCCGATGCCCAGCGAGGCGGCGGTGCCGAACAGGGTGGCGATGATGGCCAGGGAGTCGATCAGGCGGGCGCCGAACGAGTCGGTGCGGTCGCCGCGCCCGAACAGCGGCATGAGGATGGAGCTCATCAGCGGCACGCGACCGCGCCGGTAGGACACGTAGGCGACGGCCAGCCCCACGACGGCGTAGATGGCCCACGCGTTGATCCCCCAGTGCAGGGCGGACTGGGCCAGGGCGCCCGTGGCGGCGTCGGTGCTCGCGGGGTCCGCGGAGCCGGGGCGGGGGGAGAGGTAGAAGGTGAGCGGCTCGTACGGGCCGAAGAAGATGATCCCGATCCCGATGCCGGCCGCGAAGAGCATGGCGGCCCAGGAGGCGGTGGAGTACTCGGGCTTCTCCCCGTCCAGGCCGAGGGTGATGTGCCCGTAGCGGGAGAAGGCGAGGGCCAGGAGGAACACGACCATGCCGATCGCCAGCAGGGAGAACATCCAGCCGAGGTTGGTCATGACCCAGGACAGCGCGGCGCTGGAGACGGCCAGGACGTCGTCGGGCCGGGCGACGCCCCAGGCCACGAAGCCCAGGACCAGCACGCCGACGACGACGAGGATGACCCGGTCCACGCCGTAGCGGACCCTCTGGTCCTCGATCGAGACGCCCGGCACCAGGGCCGGGTGGATGCCGTGCGGGTAGGTGACCTCCCGGACGAACCGGCGCAGCCGGGTGCGCGGCGGGGCCGCCGGGGAGGGGACCGCGGGGCCGGAGCGGTCCGGGGATCGGTCGGAGGTCGGGTGCGGTGGGGTGGTCATCCTCACAGGGTAGGCACGCCGGACGGGGCGGAAGGCGGCTGTGACCTGGGGCGGTCCGGTGGACGGCGGTCCGGGACGGCACCACGACGCCCCCGTGCCTTCGCGCGGAAGGGGCGGGGGCGTCGTCGTGCGGGGAGGGGCGGGGTCAGCCGACGCGCGGGCCCGGCGTGGGGGAGCCGACGAGCTGCTCTCGGGAGTCGGCCGGGCGGGAGGCGCGTGCCTCGACGATCTCCTCGTCCTCGTCCGCCATGACGTCCGCGTGCGGGGCGTCGTAGCGGGTGCGGTCCAGGATGCCCTCCTGCTGAGCCACCAGGGCGGGGATCAGGGCCTGGCCGGCCACGTTGGTGGCGGTGCGGCCCATGTCCACGATCGGGTCCACGGCCAGCAGCAGCGCCATGCCCTCCAGCGGCAGCCCCGCGGTGGACAGCGTCAGGGTGAGCATCACGGTGGCGCCGGTGGTGCCGGCGGTGGCGGCGGAGCCCAGCACGGAGACCAGGACGATCAGCGCGTACTGCCCGATCGTCATGTCGATCCCGTAGAACTGCGCCACGAAGACGGCCGCGATCGCCGGGTAGATGGCGGCGCACCCGTCCATCTTGGTGGTGGCGCCCAGCGGCACGGCGAAGGAGGCGTAGCCGGTGGGCACGCCGAAGTTGCGCTCGGCCACGCGCTGGGTGACCGGCAGCGTGCCGATCGAGGAGCGGGACACGAAGCCGAGCTGGAAGGCGGGCCACACGCCGGTGAAGAACTGCTTCGCGGACAGCCCGTGCAGGCGGGCCAGCAGCGGGTACACCACGAGCATCACGAGGGCCAGGCCCACGTAGATCGCCACCACGAACTTCACGAGGGTGCCCATCGTGGACCAGCCGTAGGACGCCACGGCGTTGCCGAGCAGGCCGACGGTGCCGATCGGGGCGAGGCGGATGATCCACCACAGGATCTTCTGGATCACGGCCAGCACCGAGCGGGAGAACGCCACGAACGGGGCGGCCTTCTCGCCCACCTTGAGGGCGGCCACGCCCACGGCGATCGCGATCACGAGCACCTGGAGCACGTTGAACGTGGGGGAGGCGGCGACGGCGCCGGCGTCGTCCACGCTGGTCTTCACGGTCAGACCGGCGAAGTTGGCCGGCACCATCGACGTCAGGAAGTCGAGCCAGCCGACGTCGCGCGCCTCGTAGGCGGCCGGGGCGGACTGGCCGGTGCCCACGCCGGGCTGCATGACGACGCCGACCGCCAGGCCGATCAGCACCGCGATCAGGCTGGTGATGGCGAACCACAGCAGGGTCTTCGCGGCCAGCCGGGCCGCGTTGGTCACCTGCGCGAGGTTGGCGATCGAGGCGACGACGGCGAAGAAGACCAGCGGGATGACCGCCGCCTTCAGGAGGCTGATGTAGACGCTGCCGATCAGGGCCAGCGTCTCTCCGAGGGACGTGGGGGAGTCGGGGGTGTGCCCCATGCCCCGGGCGACGAGGCCGAGGATCAGGCCGAGAAGTAGGGCGACGGCGATCTGCCAGCCGAAGTTCGTGGTCCAGGCGGGGAGCCTGCGGCGTGCCGGTACGGGGGACAAGGAGGTCGAGGAGGGGGCTGCGGTGCTCACCCGGGGAGGGTAGGAGCGTCCTACGCGGAGGCGCGAACCGCGTGTCGCCCCGTGACGAGCGGGTGATGTCGGTCTCATCACCGCG
>NZ_JAUNHR010000019.1:0-21438 GCF_030523875.1 Micrococcus sp.
CAGGCCATGCTGCACAACGCCCGTACGCTCGCGGACGCCCTCACCGGCTGACGCGGCCGGCGCCGTGCCCCGTCGGAACGCCGCCCGCCCCTCCCCGCCCCGACCCTCCTGAGGAGCCCCGCCCGCCGTGGACTGGCTGACCGAACCCTTCCTGCTGGGCTTCCAGCAGCGCGCCCTGATCGGCGGGCTCATCGCGGCCCTGATGTGCTCCGTGGTGGGCACGTGGCTGGTGCTGCGCGGCATGAGCTTCTTCGGCGACGCGTTCGTGCACGGCGTGCTGCCGGGCATCGCGCTCGCCGTGGTGCTGGGTGGCAGCCCCCATGTGGGAGCCGCGCTCGCGGCGGTCGTGATGATGGCCGGCATCTCCCTGGTGCACCGGGCCACCACCCTGAAGGAGGACACGGCCATCGGCCTGCTCTTCGTGGGCATGATGGCCCTGGGCGTGGTGATCATCTCCCTGTCCGACTCCTACACGGGCTCGCTCACCGCCATCCTCTTCGGCGACGTCCTGGGCGTGAGCCTGGCGGGCCTGCGGGTGCAGGCGGTGATCGCCGTCGTCGTCGTCCTGATGGCCCTGCTGCTCTACCGCCCGCTGCTGGCCCTGAGCTTCTCCGAGGCCAAGGCCGGCGTGTTGGGCATGCGGCCCCGGCTGACCCACACGCTGCTGCTGGTGATGATCGGCGCGGCCGTGATCGGCTCGTTCCAGGCCGTGGGCACGGTCCTGGTGTTCGGCCTGCTCGTGGGTCCGCCGGCCACCGCGGCGCTGCTCACCCGCACCGTGCCCCGCATGATGGCCGTGGCCGCGCTGCTGGGCGCCGTGTCCGTGGTGGTGGGCCTGATGCTCAGCTACCACTGGGGCACGGCCGGCTCGGCCACCATGGCGCTCGTGCCGATCGTCCTGTTCTTCACCGTCCTGCTGGTCCGTGCGGGCGTCCAGGCCCTGCGCGGCCGCCATGTCCGGGCCCGCGGCGGGCACGCCGTGCCCGTGGCCGAGGCCCATCACGCCCACCACGGGCACGACGCCGAGGGGAGCCTGCGCCGATGACCGCCCGTCCCGTCCCGCCCGCCGGCACCGCGGCCCCCGCCGTCCCGCTCGCCGAGGCCCGCGGCCTCGAGCTGCGCCGCGGAGCGCACCTGGCCGTCGCGGCGTCGGATCTCACCCTGCCCGCGGGCCGCCTCGTGGCCGTGATCGGACCCAACGGCTCCGGCAAGTCCACGCTGCTCCACGCCCTCGCCGGGACCCTCGCGCCCAGCGCCGGCACCCTCACGGTGCGCGGGGAGTCGCCCGTCCGGCACGCCCGGCGCACCGCCTTCGTGATGCAGACGGTGGAGGTGCCGCGCGGGGTGCCGCTGACGGTGCGCGACGTCGTGACCATGGGCCGGTACCCCAGCACCGGCTGGTTCCGTCGGATGCGCGCGGCGGATCGCGAGGCCGTGCGCGCCGCGATGGAGCGCATGGAGGTGACGGACCTGGCCGGACGTCACCTGGACGAGCTCTCCGGGGGTCAGCGGCAGCGGGCCTACGTGGCCCAGGGGATCGCCCAGGAGCACGACGTGCTGCTGCTGGACGAGCCGATCACGGGCCTCGACCTGGTCTCCGCCCGCACCATCGACCACCTGCTGCACGAGGAGCCTGACCGCGGGGTGTCCGTGGTGTACACGACCCACGACCTCGACGAGGCGTCCGCGGCGGACCACGTGGTGCTGATGGCCGGGCGCGTGGTGGCCTCCGGCACGCCGGCCGAGGTGCTCACGGACGACCACCTGGAGACGGCGTACGGGCGCGGCGCCCTGCACCGGCCGACGGCGCCGGCCGCGGGGTCGGCGGTGCCGTTCCTGGACGATCCGGTGGACGGGGCGGGGCGGCGCTGAGCCCGTGCCTCAGGCGCGGCCGGCGGCGGTGCAGGCCGCGCACACGCCCGTGACCTCCACGGTGTGCCGCGGGGCGGCGAAGCCGTGCTCGGCGGCCACCCGGGCGGCCCAGTCCTCGACCGGGTCCGCGGTGACCTCCACGGCCGTCCAGCACACGCGGCACACCAGGTGGTGGTGGTGATCGTCCACGGCGCAGCGCCGGTAGACGGCCTCGCCGTCCTCCCGGCGCAGGGTGTCCACGTCCCCGTCCTCGAGCCGCTGCTGGAGGGTGCGGTACACGGTGGCCAGGGAGACGCGCTCGCCGGCGTCCTTCAGCCGGGCATGCAGCTCCTGGGCGCTGACGAAGTCCTCGATCCGCTCCAGCGCCGCGTCCACGGCGGCCTTCTGGCGCGTGCTGCGCACGCGGGGGGCGGGGGAGTCCGCGGCCTCGGGAGAGGGGCTGCTCACGCTGGGATGCTCCTTCTGCGGGGTCCGGGGAGGATCGGCCGCGGGGGCCCGACGGGGCCCTGCGCACCTGGCCTCCCAGGCTATCAGCGCCCCGTCCGGAGGATGCGGCCAGTAGGGTGGGGCCCGTGCAGACCCCAGGACCGGACACATCCCCCGGGCTCGAGGGCTCCGGCGAGCCCGTCGAGGACCTCGCCGTGCGCGCCGCCGAGGAGGCCGTGGGCCCCGAGGCGGTGGATCCCCACGCCACGGGCGAGGGCCCGGACCCGGCGGCCGCCGAGCCGCCGTCGCTGGTGGCCGTCGACGTGCTGGCCCGCTGGCTCGGCCTCGGCAACGGCGCGGAGGCCGACGCCGGCCAGCCCGCCCCCGCCTTCGACTCCCGCCCGGACCCCGGCCGCCTCGTCCTGCTGGACGTGCGGTACACGGTGGCCGGCGGCGGCTCCGGGCACGAGGAGTACCTGCGCGGGCACCTGCCCGGCGCGGTGTTCGTCTCCCTCCCCAACCAGCTGGCCGGCCACGCCGGGCCCCACCAGGGCCGCCACCCCCTGCCCGCCCCGGACCAGTTCGCCGAGTCCGTGCGCCTGTGGGGCGTGGACGACGGGGACACGGTGGTGGTCTACGACGACGATCGCGGCCTCGCCGCCGCCCGCGCCTGGTGGCTGCTGCGCCACGCCGGCATCGCGGACTCGGTGCTCCTCGACGGCGGCCTGGCCGCGTGGCGGGAGGCGGGGCTGCCGCTGCAGCCCGGCGAGGTCATCCCCGCCCCGGGCTCGGCCCATCCCTCGTGGGGCCGCATGCCGGTGGTGGACTCCGCCGGCGCCGAGGCGATCGCCGCCGGCGGCCTGCTGCTCGACGCCCGCGCCCCGGAGCGCTACCGCGGCGAGGAGGAGCCCCTGGACCCCGTGGCCGGCCACATCCCGGGGGCGCGCAGCCTGCCCACCGCGGAGAGCATCGGCCCGGACGGCCGCCTGCGCCCGGTGGACGAGCTCGCCGCGCGCTTCGAGGAGGCCGGGCTGACCGACGACGTCCCCGCCGCCGTGTACTGCGGCTCCGGCGTCACCGCCGCGCACCAGATCCTCACGCTGGCCGCCGCGGGCCGCCACGGGGTGGCGCTCTACCCCGGGTCGTGGTCAGCATGGATCCAGGACCCGGAGAACCCCGTGACCACCGGCCCCGAGCCCGGAGGCCGTTGAGGCCCAGGCCCACGCCGGGCCCGCCCGGCGACGCAGACCCACCCCGACCCCGTCCCCCAGGAGGAGACCATGGCCACCGTGTTCAGCAGGATCATCGCCGGGGAGCTGCCCGGCCGCTTCGTGTGGCAGGACGAGCGCTGCGTGGCGTTCCTCTCCGCCGGCCCGCTCGCCACGGGCCACACCCTCGTGGTGCCCCGCGAGGAGGTGGACCAGTGGGTGGACGCGGACCCGGACCTCACGGCCCACCTGATGCGCGTGGCCCAGGCGATCGGCCGCGTGCAGGTGCGCGCCTTCGGCGCGGCCCGCGCCGGCCTCATGGTGGCCGGCTACGAGATCCCGCACCTGCACCTGCACGTGTGGCCGTCCAACTCCATGTCCGACTTCGACATGTCCCGCGTGGACAACTCCCCGGAGCCGGACGAGATGGACGCCGCCGCCGAGGCCATCCGCGCCGGACTGCGCGAGGACGGCCACGGGGAGCACGTCCCCCAGGCCTGAGGGCCGAGGGCGGCCCCGGCCGGGGCCGCCCGCCCGCCGCGGAGGCCGCCGGCTCAGCGCCCGGCGGCCTTCGCCCTCTGCAGGGCCTGACGCACCCGCTTCTCGGAGACGGACACCGCGGTGCCCAGCTCCTGGGCGAAGAAGGACACCCGCAGCTCCTCGATCAGCCAGCGCACCCGCTCGAGCTCGGCGGGCACCGGCGTGTCCGGGAAGCGCGTGCGGTGGGCGGCCACCGCGGCGTCGAACTCGTCCTCGAGCCCATGGACCACGGCCATGGACTGGCCGTCGCGCTGGAGGTGGCCGCCGGCGTCGAGGCGGTCCAGGCGGGTGAGCATGCCCTGCACGTAGCGGGGCAGGTGCTGCAGCTGCTGCCAGCCCGTGGCGGCCACGAAGCCGTCGAAGACGAGCTGCTCGAGGTGGGCCTTGACGTCCGACTTCGCGGGGGCCACCGCGAGGGACACGGTGCCCTTGAGCCGGCGCCGCACCTCGGCGGCCCCGCCCAGCACCTGCGCCACGAGCGCCGTCACGGCGAACACGGTGTCGATCAGCTCGGCGCGGACCCGGTCGAACAGGGCCCGGAACTCCGCCTCCGTGAACGGCAGCTCCTGGCCCACCAGCCGGTCCACGGCCGCGTGCGTGCTGTCCCGCACGAGGGACTCCACCGACCCGTGCGGGTTCTGCGTGAAGGTGAGCTTCTCCCGGTTGTCCAGGTGGTCCACCACGTACCGGTGCGTGCTGGGCAGGGTGGCCATGAGCAGGGCGATCACGCCCGCCCGGTGCCACGCGGCCTGGTCCTCCGCCGAGCGCGCGACGACGAGGCCCGCCGCCGGTGCGCCGTCCGCCGTGGTCTCGGGCACCAGGGCCGGGTAGCCGGTGATGGCCGGGCCGCGGGCGCCGGGGTCCGTGGTGATCCGGCGGGGGATCTCGCCGACCGACCACGAGGTCAGCCCGTGCCGCTCCCGGAACCCGCCGGTCCCGCCCGGTCCCGCGGGGGTCGCGTCCGGTGCGGCGCCCGGGGTGTGGCCGGCGTCGTCGCCCGGTCCGCGGCCCTTCCCCCGGCCCCTGCCGCGACCGCGGGCGGGGCCCGGGCGGGCGTTGGCGGGGTCGTCGTCGCCGGCCAGGCGCGCGGCGATCGCCGAGCGGTTGGCCTTGGCCAGGCGGGTCTGCAGCAGGGCGAGGTCCTGCCCGGCGCCCATGACGGCGCCGCGGGCGTCCACCACGCGGTAGTCCATGCGCAGGTGGTCCGGCACGTCCTCGGTCCGCCACAGCGCGGGCTCCACCACGGTCCCGCGCACGCGGCGCACCGCGGCGGACAGCGCCGCGGGCAGGTCGTCCCGCAGCGGGTCGGCGTGGGCGTCCAGGTCCGCCACGAGCGCGCGGGCCACGTCCGGGGCCGGGACCAGGGTCTTGCGGACCGCCTTCGGCAGCGCCTTGATCAGCGCGGTCACCAGCTCCACGCGCAGCCCCGGCACGAGCCACGCGAACCGGTCGGGGTCCACCTCGCCCAGCAGCAGCACCGGCACGGAGACGGTGATGCCATCCGTGCCGGAGGCGCCCGTGGGGTCGTACGTGTAGTCCAGGTGCAGGTCCACGTCCCCGCCGGACATCGGGTGGCGGAACGAGGTGGGGAACGCGTCCGTGTCCAGCTGGTCCGCGTCCTCGGTGAGCAGCGCCGCCACGTCCAGGTCGAGCAGGTCCGGCGTCTGCTGCCGGGCCGTCTTCCACCAGGCGTCGAAGTGCCGCTCGGAGACCACGGAGGCGGGGACCCGCGCGTCGTAGAACGCGTAGAGGTCCTCGTCCCCGATCCGCAGGTCGCGCCGGCGCAGGCGCGTCTCGAGCTCCTCGACCTCCTCGAGGGCCTTCCGGTTGCGGGCGAAGAACCGGTGGCGGGTGCGCCAGTCGCCCTCCACGAGGGCGTGGCGCAGGAACAGCTCGCGGGAGAGCACCGGGTCGATCCGCCCGTAGCGCACGCTGCGCTCGGGCACGATCGTCACCCCGAACAGGGTGACCTTCTCCTTCGCGACGGCGGCGCCGGCCCTCCGGGACCAGTGCGGCTCGCTGTGGGAGCGGGTCACCAGGTCCCCGGCGACCTCCTCGATCCACTCCGGCTCCACGCGCGCCACCGTGCGCGCCCACAGCCGGGAGGTCTCCACGAGCTCCGCGGCCATCACGAAGGGGTGGCGCTTCTTGAACAGCGCCGAGCCGGGGAACACCGCGAAGCGGGTGCCGCGGGCGCCCTGGTAGTCGCGCCGACGCTCGTCGTACGCGCCGATCTGGGAGAGCAGGCCCGTCAGGAGGGCCTTGTGGACCGCGTCGTGCTGGCCCACGGGGTCCACGGGACCGGCCTGCACGGACACGCCCACGTCCTTGGAGAGCTGACGGAGCTGGCGGACCAGGTCCTGCCACTCGTGCACGCGCAGCCAGTTGATGTGCTCGCGGCGGCACATCTTGCGGAACTGCGAGCCGGAGAGCTCCTTCTGCTGCTCCCGCAGGTACTGCCAGAGGTTGAGGTAGGCGGAGAAGTCGGAGCGGTCGTCCGCGAACCGCGCGTGCATCTCGTCCGCGGCCTGGCGCTGCTCGGTGGGGCGCTCGCGGGGATCCTGGATCGTCAGGGCGGCGGCGAGGACCATCACCTCGCGGGTGCAGCCGCGCTCGCCGGACTCCAGGATCATGCGGCCCAGGCGGGGATCGACGGGCAGGCGGGCCAGGCGTCGGCCGATCGGGGTGATCGTGCCCGCCGACGCGGATCGGCCGCCGGACTTCGTGCGCGGCCCGGCCACGGCGTCCGTGTGGAGCGCGCCGAGCTCGGTGAGGGTGGCGGCGCCGTCGGTCACCTGGCGGCGGTCCGGCGGCTGGACGAACGGGAAGTCCATGACATCCCGGGGCGTCTCGGCCACGCCGAGGGAGAGCATCTGCAGGATCACGGAGGCCAGCGAGGTGCGCAGGATCTCCGGGTCCGTGAACTCCGGCCGGGAGCGGAAGTCCTCCTCCGAGTACAGACGGATCGCGATGCCCGGGCTCGTGCGGCCCGAGCGGCCCGAGCGCTGGTTCGCGCTGGCCTGGGAGATCCGCTCGATGGGCAGGCGCTGGACCTTGGTGCGGTGCGAGTAGCGGGAGATGCGGGCCGTGCCCGTGTCCACCACGTACTTGATGCCCGGCACGGTCAGCGAGGTCTCGGCGACGTTGGTGGCCAGCACGATCCGCCGGCGCACCCCCGCCTGCGCGCGGCCGAACACGCGGTGCTGCTCCGCCATGGACAGCCGCCCGAACAGCGGCAGGATCTCCGTGCCCGCCAGGCGCGGGGAGGAGGCGACGACGCCGGCCAGGTGGTCCGCGGCGTCGCGGATCTCCCGCTCGCCGGGGAAGAACACCAGGATGTCGCCGGGCGCCTCGCCCGCGAGCTCGAGCACCGCGTCCCCGACCGCCTCGACCGGGTCGCGGGTCTCGGCGTTGTCGTCGGAGTCGTCGTCCGGGTCGTCCGGCTCGGGCTCGGCGGTCAGCGGCCGGTACCGGACCTCCACGGGGTAGGTGCGCCCGGAGACCTCGATGATCGGGGCCGGGACCACGCGGGCGCCGTCGTCGGCCTCCACCGCGTCCTCGTGCTCCTCGCCCTCGGCCAGGGGCCGGCCGAAGTGCCGGGCGAAGGACTCGGGGTCGATCGTCGCGGAGGTGATGATCACCTTGAGGTCCGGGCGGCGGGGGAGCAGCCGCTTGAGGTAGCCCAGGAGGAAGTCGATGTTGAGGCTGCGCTCGTGGGCCTCGTCGATGATGATCGCCGAGTAGCGCCGCAGGTCCGGGTCGTGGGGGATCTCGGCCAGCAGGATGCCGTCCGTCATCACCTTCACCCGCGTGGCCCTCGAGGTCTCCGCCGTGAACCGCACCTGGTAGCCGACGGTCTCGCCGATGCCCTGGCCCAGCTCCTCGGCGATGCGCTCGGCCACCGAGCGGGCGGCCAGGCGCCGGGGCTGGGTGTGGCCGATCACGCCGGCCTCGCCCAGGCCGAGGGCCAGCAGCATCTTGGGCAGCTGGGTGGTCTTGCCGGAGCCGGTCTCGCCGGCCACGATCACCACCTGGTGCTCGCGGACCGCCGCCATGATCTCGTCGCGGCGCTCGGCGACGGGGAGGTGCTCGGGGAACGTGATGGCGGGGGCGGCGCCGGCCTCCGGGGAGGGCGCGGCCGCGGGCGGAGGAGTCTGCGTCATGTCGCGGACCAGCCTACTGGGGCCCGGCCCCGGGGTGTCCGCGCGGAGGCGGGGGCGAGGTCCGCGCCGGGGCGGCGATCCCGGCCGAGGCCACCCGTGGCCGATCCGCTCCGAGGATGTGCTTCTCTTGACGCATGGACCAACAGACCTCCTTCCTGATCCTGGCGATCGGGCTCTACTTCGCGGCGATGATCGCGATCGGCCTCCACGCCGCCCGCAAGAACGCGGACCTCGACGACTACATGCTCGCCGGCCGCGACATGAAGCCGTCCGTGGCCGCCCTGTCCGCCGGAGCCTCCGACATGTCCGGCTGGCTGCTCATGGGCCTGCCCGGCGCGATCTACGCCTCCGGCCTCGTGGAGGGCTGGATGGCGATCGGCCTGACCGTCGGCGCGTGGGTGAACTGGAAGGTCGTGGCCCCGCGGCTGCGCGCCTACACGGAGATCGCCGGCGACTCGATCACGATCCCCTCCTTCCTGGAGAACAGGTTCCGGGACGACACGCATGTCCTGCGCCTCGTCGCCGGCCTGATCATCCTGGTGTTCTTCACGTTCTACGTGTCCTCCGGCATGGTGGCCGGCGGCAAGTTCGTGGAGTCCACGTTCGGCCCGGACTCGCTCTACGCCCAGGACCTGAGCGTCAGCTACCTGACCGGCATGGTCGTCGTCGCCGGCATCACCGTGCTCTACACGCTGTTCGGCGGCTTCCTCGGTGCCTCCCTGACGGACGTGGCCCAGGGCGTGCTCATGTTCCTGGCGCTCCTGCTGGTCCCGGTCGTCACCATCGTCACGATGGGCGGCTGGGACGCCGTCGTGGAGGGGGTGCGGGCCGCGGACGCCGCCGCCGGCGGCGGGGTGGACCACTTCTCCCTCTTCCGGAACGCGACCCTGATCGGCGTGCTCTCCTCCCTGGCCTGGGGCCTGGGCTACTTCGGCCAGCCGCACATCATCGTGCGCTTCATGGCGCTGCGCACCCCGCACGACGCCCCCGTGGCCCGCCGGGTGGGCATCGGCTGGATGGCCCTGTCCGTGTTCGGCGCGGTGATGGTGGCCCTCGTGGGCCTCGCCTACTTCCAGGCCAACCCGGGCACCACGCTCGAGGATCCGGAGACCGTGTTCCTCGTGCTCTCCTCGATCCTCTTCCACCCGTTCGTCGCCGGCCTCGTGCTCGCCGCCGTGCTGGCCGCCATCATGTCCACCCTGTCCTCGCAGCTGATCGTGTGCTCCTCCGCCCTCGTGGAGGACCTCTACATGCTGCGCGGTCGCAGGGGCTCCCCGCGGGCCATGGTGTGGCTGGGCCGGATCGGCGTGCTCGTGGTGGCGCTCGTGGCCGGCCTGCTGGCGCTGAACCCGGAGGCCAGCGTGCTCGAGCTGGTGTCCTTCGCGTGGGCCGGCTTCGGCGCCGCGTTCGGACCGGTCATCCTCCTGGCCCTGTACTGGGAGCGCTTCACCTCGTGGGGCGCCATGGCCGCCATGGTCACCGGCGCCGCCGTGGCGTGGTCCTGGTCCGCCGCCTCCGCGGACACCTGGGAGTGGTTCGGCCTGTACGAGCTGCTGCCGGGCTTCGTCGCGGCCCTGCTCGCGGGCGTGCTCGTCTCCCTCGTCACCCGCCGTCCGGACCACGTGCAGAGCCGGATCGGCGACGAGTTCGCCGCCTCCGTGGCCGCGACGACCCGGCGGGCCCCGGCCGTCCGACCGTGACGCCCTGAGCCCCGGCCCGTCCCGGCACGACGACGGCCCCGCCCCGGAGATCCCCGGGGCGGGGCCGTCGTCGTGCGGGGTCCGGGGAGGTCAGCCCTCCAGCGGGCCCTGCACCGCGAAGACGCGCTTGTTGGCGAACTCCTCGATGCCCAGCGGGCCGAGCTCGCGGCCGAAGCCGGAGCGCTTGACGCCGCCGAAGGGCACGTTCGCGCCCATCGCCGCGTCCAGGTTCACGTTGGCCATGCCCACGTCCAGGCGGGAGGCCACGGCCTTCGCCTCCTCCAGGTCGGTGGAGAACACGGCACCGCCGAGGCCGAAGTCGGAGTCGTTGGCCAGGGCCACGGCCTGCTCGGCGGAGTCCACCCGGTAGACCACCAGCGCGGGGCCGAAGAGCTCCTCGGCGTAGGCGCGGGTGCCCTTCGCCACGTCCGTGATGACGGCGGGGGAGACGTAGTTGCCGCCCTCGCCCTCGGGGCCGGCCACGCGCTCGCCGCCCACGTGCACGGTGGCGCCCTCCTCGCGGGCCGCGGCGATCTGCTCGACGATGGTGTCGGCGGCGCCGGGGGAGGAGAGCGGGCCGAACACGGCGGCGTCCCGTGAGGACGGGTCGCCGGGGGTCATCGCGGAGACCAGGGAGACCAGCTCGGCCACGAAGTCGTCGTAGAGGTCCGCGTGGACGATGATCCGCTTGTTCGAGTTGCAGGCCTGGCCCCAGTTGTCCATGCGGACGCCGAGGGCCTCCTTCGCCGCCGCCTTCACGTCCGGGGCGGAGAGCACGATGTACGGGTCGGACCCGCCGAGCTCGAGGACGGCCTTCTTCAGGTGCTTGCCGGCCTGGGCGGCCACGGCGGAGCCGGCGCGCTCGGAGCCGGTGAGGGAGACGCCCTGCACGCGCGGGTCGGCGATCATGTCCGCCACCTGCTCGTGCGTGGCGAACAGGTTCTGGTAGACGCCCTCGGGCAGGCCGGCCTGCGTGAGGACCTCCTCGATCAGCTGCGCGCACTGCGGGGTGATCTCCGCGTGCTTGAGCAGGATCGTGTTGCCCAGCACCAGGTTGGGCGCGGCGAAGCGCGCCACCTGGTAGATCGGGTAGTTCCACGGCATGACGCCCACGAGCGGGCCGGTGGGAAGCTTCTCCACGCGGGCCTCCTGCCCGGAGAAGTCGGTGATCGGCTGGGGCGCCAGGAGCTCCTCCGCGTGGTCCGCGTAGTAGGCGAAGATCTGGGAGGAGTAGCGGGTCTCCCCGATGGCCTCGCCGAGGCGCTTGCCCATCTCCCCGGTCACGACGCCGGCGATCTCCTTGGAGCGCTCGAAGAGGATCTCGGAGGCCTTCTTCACGATCGCAGCGCGCTCGGCCAGCGGACGGGCGGACCAGTCCTCGTAGGCCCTCTGGGACGCCGCGAGGGCGTCCTGGATCTGCTGGTCGGTGGCGGACTCGAAGGTCTTCTCGACCTCTCCGGTCACGGGGTTCTGCGTGCGGTACTGCTGCTCGGCCACGGTGCACTCCTTCGTCTCGGTGTCTGCGGTCGTGGGGCCATCCTGCCGGAGAGGCCCCCGCGAGCCCCAGGGCCGGTCAGCGCCAGATGCCGGAGGAGCCGCGGCGGTGCGACCCCACCAGGTGGGTGTCCACCACGCCCACGGCCTCCAGGAGGGCGAACAGGGTGGTCGGCCCCACGAACCGGAAGCCGCGGGCCTTCAGCGCCCGGGTGAGCGAGCGGGACTCCTCCGAGGTGCTGGGCACGTCCTCGGCGGTGCGGGGCGCCGGCGTCGTGACGGGCTGGTGCGACCAGACCAGCCCCGCCAGGCCGCGGGAGGGGCGGTCGCCGTCGCCGTCCCACGTCGGCCCCGCGCCGGGGGAGCCGGCGTGCACCGGGGCGAAGGCCTCCTCCCGGATGGCGAGGACGGCGCGCGCGTTCGCGATCGCGGCCGCCACCTTCGCCCGGTTGCGGATGATGCCGGTGTCGGTGAGCAGGCGGGCCGTGTCCGCCTCGCCGAACGCGGCCACCGCCTCCGGGTCGAAGCCGGCGAACGCCGCCCGGAAGGCCGGGCGCTTGGCCAGGACCGTCCGCCAGGACAGCCCGGACTGGAACGCCTCGAGGACGAGGCGTTCGTAGAGCCCGTGCTCGTCCGTGACGGGCAGGCCCCACTCGTCGTCGTAGTACGCCCGCAGCAGCGGATCCCGGGCGGCCCACGGAGGACGGGCCAGCCCGTCCTCGCCGGTGACGAGGGCGGCGGGGGCGGATGACTCGGCGGGAGCGGGGGAGGGGTCGGTCATGCCCGTCACCGTACGGACCTCCGGGGCGGCCCGGGGGCTCCGTCCACAGGGCCGTCCACGCGGCGGCGTCCTCGGCGGCGGGCTGCCCCCGACCGTCAGTCCTGCGCGGCCCGCGCGGCCCGGGCCGCGCGACGGCGCACCAGGGTGCGCTCCAGGATGTAGGTGGCGATCAGCATCACGATGATCACCATGCCCGCGTAGCCGAGCACCGGGTACACGGTGCCCACCAGGTCGGAGAAGCCCACGGAGGAGAGCAGGGTGGCGACGACGGCGGTGGCCACGGCGATCAGCCAGCCCGGGATGCGGCGCAGGGGGCCCAGCATCTTCAGGCGCTCGACGCCGCCGTAGAGGCACGACACCGCGGTGGTGAACTGGGCGAGGAGCAGGATCACCGTGTAGACGACGGCCACCCCGCCGCCGATCATGGCGGCCAGCTCGACCATGGGCAGGTCGGCGCGGCCGATGAGCGTGGCGTGGGCGCCCATCGCGAACATGATGGCGCCGGCCATCACCACCAGGCCGCCCGCGCCGAGCGCCGCGCCGGCCACCAGGGTGCGCGTCGGCGAGGAGCTCTCCTGGCCGATCGGGGACAGCACCGCGTAGGCCAGCTGGAAGTTGAAGGCGACGTAGAGGATGCCGGAGACCCACCACTCGTTGATCATGGGGGAGGAGTTCACCAGGGAGGCGACGTCGTCGACCGCCGGGCCGGGGTTCATCAGCCCCCACACCGCCACCGAGACCGCCACCAGGATGATCAGCGGGACCACGATCCCCTGGACGCGGACCAGCCCCGAGATGCCGGCCAGCACCGTCACCACGCACACCGCGGCCATGAGCAGGGCGCCCGCGAGCGGCGGCAGGCCGAAGCCGGTCTGGAGGACGGTCCCGGCGCCGGCCAGCATGATCACGAGCGTGCCGAGCAGGGAGGCCGTGATGCACACGTCCGCGAACACGGTGGGCACGCGCGAGGACGTCGGGTTCACGATCCGGTGGATGTCCGTGGTGCGCAGCCTCTGGGCCAGGCGCAGGACGATCACGGACAGGCCGAAGAACAGGGCGCCGGCGATCATCAGGGCCCCCGTGCCGCCCCAGAATCCGAAGCTCACGAAGTACTGGAGGATCTCCTGGCCCGAGGCGTAGCCGGCGCCGATCGTGGTGCCGATGAACGTGGCCGCGATGCCCAGGGCCGAGGTGGGGCGCAGCGCGGGCCCGGTGGTGGGGGTGACGGAACTCATGCGCCCAGATTCTCACGCGCGGGGACCTCCGCCGCCCAGGCGTCCTCCGGAGGCGGATCGACCGCGGACGACGTCGGGCCCGTCCCCTGGAGGAGACGGGCCCGACGCGGTGCTGGTGCCCCCGGCAGGATTCGAACCTGCGGCCTTCTGCTCCGGAGGCAGACGCTCTATCCCCTGAGCTACGGAGGCGGGGGTCCGGCCACGGGGTGGAGCCCGTGGCGGACTCGTCGACTCTACACCATGGCTCCGGGCGCGCCTCCCGACCCGGGGCGCGCATGCCCCCGGACGGTCACTAGACTCGGGCGGGTGAAGCCCGAAGAACTCTCCGCACTCATCCATGCCCAGCTGCTGGCCGCCGTCGACGCCGGGGAGCTGCCCGCCGCCCTGCGCGAGGAGCTCACCGCGGACCGCGTGCGGGTGGAGCGACCCCGCAGCCGCGAGCACGGGGACTGGGCCACCAACGTGGCGCTGCAGTTCGCCAAGAAGGCGGGGATGAACCCGCGGGAGTTCGCCTCCGTGCTCGCCGCCCGCATGGGCGAGCAGGACGGCGTGGCGCAGGCGGACATCGCCGGCCCCGGCTTCCTCAACATCACCCTGGACGCCGCCGCCGCCGGCGAGCTGGCGCGGACGATCGTGGACGCCGGCGAGGCCTACGGGCGCAACGACGCCCTGGCCGGGCGCACCGTGAACATGGAGTTCGTCTCCGCCAACCCCACGGGCCCGTTGCACATCGGCCACACCCGCTGGGCCGCCCTGGGCGACGCGATCGCCCGTCTGCTGCGCGCCTCCGGGGCCCAGGTCACGGCGGAGTACTACATCAACGACGCCGGCAACCAGATGAACGTGTTCGCCGACTCCGTCCTCGCCCGCCTGCACGGCCGGGACGTCCCCGAGGGCGGCTACCCGGGCGCCTACGTCCAGGACCTCGCCGACCAGGTGGAGAAGGAGCACCCGGACGTGCGCACGCTGACCGACGAGGCGGCCCGCCCCGTGGTCCGGCACGCGGCCTACGAGCTGCAGATGCAGGACATCAAGGACACCCTCGCCGCGTTCGACGTGCACTTCGACGTGTTCACCTCCGAGACCCGCCTGCACGAGTCCGGCGCCATCCAGGACGCCGTGGCCACCCTGCGCGGGCAGGGCCACGTGGAGGACCGCGAGGGAGCCGTGTGGCTCAAGACCACCGACTTCGGGGACGACAAGGACCGCGTGCTCATCCGCGCCAACGGCGAGCCCACCTACTTCGCCGCGGACGCCGCCTACTACCTGGACAAGCGCGAGCGCGGGTTCGAGGAGAAGGTGTACCTGCTGGGCGCCGACCACCACGGCTACGTGGGCCGGCTCAAGGCGATCGCCTCCGCCGCCGGCGACGACCCGGCCCGCAACATCGAGATCCTGATCGGACAGCTGATCTCCGTCAACGGAGCCAAGCTCTCCAAGCGCGCCGGCAACATCATCGAGCTCAAGGACCTCGTCCAGTGGCTCGGCAAGGACGCGCTGCGCTACGACCTGGCGCGCTACCCCGCGGACTCGCCCATCACCATCGACCCGGAGCTGCTGCGCTCGCAGTCCAACGACAACCCGGTCTACTACGTGCAGTACGCCCACGCCCGCGCGTGCGGCGCCGCCCGCACCGCCGAGGCCTTCGGCGTGGACCGCTCCGCGTTCGACGCGTCCCTGCTCGCCGACCCCACCGAGTCCGAGCTCCTGGCCCAGCTGGCCGAGTTCCCCTCCGTGGTGGCCTCCGCCGCCCGCCTGCGCGAGCCGCACCGCGTGGCCCGCCACCTCGAGGTCGTCGCCGGCGCCTACCACTCCTGGTACGCCGCGTGCCGCATCACCCCCGTGCCGGTCGAGGACGGCACCCCCGGCGAGGTCGAGGACCTGCACCGCACCCGCCTGTGGCTGAACGCCGCCGCCGCCCAGGTGCTGCGCAACGGGCTCGGCCTGCTGGGCGTGTCCGCCCCGGAGAAGATGTGAGGGGCCCGGAGATGACGAGGCCCGCCCCCGCCTCCCCGCTCGCCCCCGCCTGGCTGCCCGCGCCGACCGATCCGGACGCCCTGGACCCCAAGGTCTGGGCCTCCGGGGTCAACCGCACCGACGACGGCGAGCTCGCCGTCCAGGGCGTGCCCGCCTCCGCGCTCGCGGCCGAGTTCGGCACGCCGCTGCTCGTGGTCGACGAGGACGACTTCCGCGCCCGGGCCCGTGCCTTCCGCGAGGGCTTCGAGGCCGCGTTCGCCGGGCTGTGCGGCGGCGCGGACGTGTACTACGCCGGCAAGTCGATGCTCACACTCTCCACGGCCCGCTGGGCCGCGGAGGAGGGGCTGCGTGTGGACACCGCCTCCGGCGGCGAGCTGGCCATCGCCCTGCGCGCCGGCGTCGACCCGGCGCACATCGGGCTGCACGGCAACAACAAGTCCGAGGCCGAGCTCGCCGCGGCCCTGGACGCCGGCGTGGGCCGGATCATCGTGGACTCCGTGGACGAGCTCGTGTTCCTTGCCGCCTTCGCGGCCGAGCGCGGCCAGGTGGCGCCCGTGATGCTGCGCCTGACCCCGGGCGTGCACGCGCACACCCACGACTTCATCGCCACCGCGCACGAGGACCAGAAGTTCGGCCTCTCCCTCGCCCCGTCCTCCGAGGGGCGGGACGGCTCGGTCGCGGGCGTGTCCCCGGCCGCCGTGGCGGTGCGCATCGCCCTCGAGGCGGACTCCGTCGAGCTGCTGGGCGTGCACTGCC
Organism: Micrococcus sp.; assembly: GCF_030523875.1. Taxonomy (GTDB): domain Bacteria; phylum Actinomycetota; class Actinomycetes; order Actinomycetales; family Micrococcaceae; genus Micrococcus. Next base: position 16,153 of record NZ_JAUNHR010000019.1, read on the forward strand.
ACATCGGCTCGCAGATCTTCGAGGCCGACGGCTTCGGGATGGCCGCCGAGCGCGTCCTCGAGTTCCTGGCCCAGGTGGAGGCCGAGCACGGCGTCGCGCTGCCGGAGCTGGACCTCGGCGGCGGCCACGGCATCGCCTACACCTCCGTGGACGAGCCGCGCCCGGCCGCCGAGATCGCCGCCGCGCTCGCCGACGACGTGCAGAAGACCGTCGAGCGGCTCGGGATGGCCTGTCCGCGGATCTCCATCGAGCCGGGCCGTGCGGTCTCCGGCCCGGCCGGGCTCACCCTCTACACGGTGGGCGTGACCAAGACCGTGGACGCGGACGCCCCGGACGGGACCACCGCCGCGCGCCGCTACGTGGCCGTGGACGGGGGCATGTCGGACAACCCCCGCCCCGTGCTGTACGACGCGGACTACACCGCCGTCCTCGCCTCGCGCACCTCGGACGCCGCCCCGGCGCTCTCCCGCGTGGTGGGCAAGCACTGCGAGTCCGGCGACATCCTCGTCCGGGACGTGTGGCTGCCCGTGGACGTGGCCCGCGGCGACCTGCTGGCCGTGCCGGCCACCGGCGCGTACACCCACGTGATGGCCTCGAACTACAACGCCCTGACCCGCCCGGCCGTCGTCGCCGTGCGGGAGGGGCAGGCCCGCGTGATCGTCCGCCGGGAGACGGTGGAGGACCTGCTGCGTCGCGAGGTGGACCCGCAGAACCCCGCCTGACCGGGCACGACGCGCGGCGGTCCGCGCCGTGGTCCGCCCGGCGGACCCCGCCGTCCCACATGCCGGTCACGGCCCGTCGTCCGGGACCCGGCCCCGCGCCGGGCCGATAGATTGGACGGCGCCCCGCACCATCCCCAGCACCGACCACCACGGAGGACCATGGCCGAGCTCACCGCACCCGCCGCGCAGGACGCCGCACCCGCCCCGGAGGGCCTCACCGTGGCGCTGCTCGGCGGCGGCACCGTGGGGTCCCAGGTGGCGCGCATCCTCACCGAGGACGCCGCCGTCCTCCACGACCGCGTGGGCGCACCGCTGACGCTCGGCGGCATCGCCGTGCGCACCCTGGACGCCGAGCGCGACTGGCAGGCGGACCCCGCCCTCTACACGCAGGACGCCGAGGCCCTCGTCGACGGCGCGGACGTCGTCGTGGAGCTCATGGGCGGCATCGAGCCGGCCCGCTCCCTGATCCTGCGCGCGCTCGAGGCCGGCACCGCCGTGGTCACCGGCAACAAGGCGCTGCTGGCCGCCCACGGCGAGGAGCTCTACGAGGCCGCCTCCCGCACCGGGGCGCAGCTGAGCTTCGAGGCCTCCGTGGCCGGCGCCATCCCGATCCTGCGCCCCCTGCGCGACTCCCTGTCCGGGGACACGGTGCACCGGGTCATGGGCATCGCGAACGGCACCACCAACTTCATCCTGGACCGCATGGACGCCGAGGGCGCCTCCTTCGAGGACGCCCTGGCCGAGGCCCAGCGCCTGGGCTACGCCGAGGCGGACCCCACCGCCGACGTCGGGGGCCTGGACGCGGCGGCGAAGGCGGCTATCTTGGCCACCCTGGCCTTCGGCTCGGTGTACACGCTGGACCAGGTGTCCGTGGAGGGCATCACGGCGATCACCGCCGAGGACAACGCGGCCGCCGCCGACGCCGGGTACGTCATCAAGCTCCTGGCGATCGCCGAGCGCGGCACCGCCGAGGACGGCACGCAGGGCGCCGTGCTGCGCGTGCACCCCACGCTCATCCCGCGCGAGCACCCGCTGGCCTCCGTGCGCGGCGCCTTCAACGCCGTGTTCGTCGAGGCCGAGAACGCCGGCGAGCTGATGTTCTACGGCCCCGGCGCCGGCGGCGCCCCCACCGCCTCGGCCGTGATGGGCGACGTCGTGGCGATCGCCCAGCGCATCGTCCGCGGCGGCCCGGCCCGTCTGCGCACCCCCGTCGCCGCCCTCCCTGCCCTCGACCCGGCCGAGGCCCGCACCTCGTCCATGGTGGTCCTGCGCGTGGCCGACCAGCCGGGCGTGCTGCGCCGCGTGGCCGCCGTGTTCGAGGCGCACGCCGTCTCCATCGAGACGCTGCGCCAGGTCCAGGACGACGACGCCAGCGCACCCGGCGCGTCCCTGCGCCTGATCACCCACCGGGCCCGGCAGCGCGACCTCGACGCGGTCGTCGCCGAGCTCACCGCCCTGGACGCCGTGCATGAGGTGGCGTCCGTCCTCCGAGTCGAAGGGAACTGACCCATGGCCCACGTCTGGCGCGGCGTCATCCGCGAGTACGCCGACCGCCTGCCCGTCACCGAGGACACCCGCGTGGTCACCCTCGGCGAGGGCGGCACCCCCCTGATCCGGGCCCCGCACCTGTCCGAGCTGGTCCGGGGCGAGGTCTACGTCAAGTTCGAGGGGATGAACCCCACCGGGTCCTTCAAGGACCGCGGCATGACCATGGCCATCACCGCCGCCGTGGAGAACGGCGCCGAGGCCGTGGTGTGCGCCTCCACCGGCAACACCTCCGCCTCCGCCGCGGCCTACGCCGCGCAGGCCGGCCTGACCTGCGCCGTGCTGGTGCCGGAGGGGAAGATCTCGCTGGGCAAGATGTCCCAGGCCGTGGCCCACGGCGCCGAGATCCTGCAGGTGCAGGGCAACTTCGACGACTGCCTCGACATCGCCCGCAAGCTCTCCGAGAACTACCCGGTGTTCCTGGTCAACTCCGTCAACCCGGCCCGCATCGAGGGGCAGAAGACCGGCGCGTTCGAGGTGGTGGACACCCTCGGCGACGCCCCGGACTACCACCTGCTGCCCGTGGGCAACGCCGGCAACATCACCGGCTACTGGAAGGGCTACCAGGAGTACGCCCGCCCGTACGTGAACCCGCACCCGGGCACCTCGGACGCGGAGCTGCCGGCGGTGGCCACCAGGACCCCGATCATGTGGGGGTTCCAGGCCGCGGGCGCCGCTCCGATCGTGCTCGGCCACCCCGTGACCGAGCCGGACACGATCGCCACCGCCATCCGGATCGGCAACCCCGCCTCGTGGGACATGGCGACCGCGGCACGCGACGCCTCCGGCGGCATGATCGACTCCGTCACGGACGAGGAGATCCTCGAGGCCCACCGCTGGCTGTCCTCCAAGGAGGGCGTCTTCGTGGAGCCCGCCTCGGCCGCCGGCGTCGCCGGCCTCCTCAAGCACCACGCGGCCGGGAACGTGCCCGAGGGCAAGACGTGGGTCATCACCGTCACCGGGCACGGCCTCAAGGACCCCCAGTGGGCCCTGAAGAACGCCGACGGCGACGAGATCTCCCCGCGGTCGGTGCCCTTCGACGTGGTCACCGTGGCCGAGGCGCTGGGGCTGGCCTGATCCCGTGCGCGAGATCCGTGACCTGACCCCCGGCACGGCCGTCCGCGTGGCGGCCCCGGCCACCTCGGCCAACCTCGGCCCCGGCTTCGACGCGATGGGCCTGGCCCTCGAGCTGCGGGACGAGGTCGAGCTGACCGTCGTCGACGGGCCGGACACGGCCCATGTCGAGGGGGAGGGGGCGGGCGCCCTGCCGACGGACGGCAACCACCTGATCCTGCGTCTGGCGCACGCCCACCTCACCCGGCGCGGTGTCCGCGCCCCGGGCCTGGCGCTGCGCGCGGTCAACCGGATCCCGCACTCCCGCGGCCTCGGCTCCTCCGCCGCCGCCGTGGTGACGGCGGTGCTCGGGGCCGAGGGCCTCCTGCCGGAGGACGAGCGCCTGGGCCCCGAGGAGCTGCTCGACCTGACCGCGCGGCGCGAGGGCCACCCGGACAACGTCGCGCCCGCCCTGGCCGGCGGGGCGTCGGTCTCGTGGGCTCGGGACGCGGGCCGGGGCTGGTCCACCGCCCCGGTGGCGCTGCACCCGGACGTCACGCCCGTGGTCGCGATCCCGGACACCACCCTGGCCACGCACACCGCCCGCGCGGCCCTGCCCGAGGCCGTGGCGCACGCCGTGGCCGCCGAGCAGGCCGGCCGGGCCGCGCTGCTCACCCTCGCGCTCACCGCCCGCCCCGACCTGCTCCTGCCGGCCACCCGGGACCGCCTGCACCAGGACGCGCGCGCCGGGGCCATGCCGGCCTCGGCGGCGCTCGTGGCCGTGCTGCGCCGCGCCGGGCACGCCGCCGTCGTCTCCGGTGCCGGCCCCACCGTGCTGGTCCTCGCCGCGGGCGAGGCGGACGCGCGGGAGGCCGTCGAGGCCGTCGCCGGGCTCACGGCCGACGACGCGACGGCCTGGCGCGTGCTCACCCCGGGCGTCGCGGCCGGGGGTGCTAGGGTGGACACGCTCCACCACGGCTGACCCGGCCCGCCTCCGCGGACCGGCACGGACGCGGACCAGCCGGTCCCGCCCCGCACGCCGTCGGCACGGTGACCCGCGCACGGCACGTCTCGCGCGGAGCGTCACCGCTTCCCGGCCCGGTCGAGTTCCGGCGCCTCCGCTCCGCCACGCAGTGACTGCGCGCGAGCCGGGGAGGCGCCGAGTCATCAGGGAAGACCCGACATTCCGGTTCTCAGGGACGCCGCTGTGCGCCCCGGCCGGTCGCACATCCCAGCCCGCCGCGCGTGACGCGCCGCAGGGCTGCTGACGAGGGAGAAGGAACCTTCGTGACCGAATCCACCGAACAGCCCACCGCGGCCGGAGGCGGCCTGGCGTCGCTCAAGCTCGCCCAGCTCCAGGCGCTCGCCGCCCAGCTCGGCATCAAGGGCGGCTCGCGCATGCGCAAGACGGACCTCGTGGCCGCCATCTCGGACCACCAGCGCGGCGGCTCCGTGGCCGACCGCGACGCCGCCGCCCGCCAGGCCCCCGCCCCGCGGGCCGAGGAGGACGCGCCCGCCGAGGACGCCCCGCAGCCGCGTGGCCGCCGCCGCTCGCGCCGCGCCGACTCCGACGGGGCCGTGGCCGAGCAGGCCGCACAGCAGTCCCCAGTCCCCGAGCAGGAGGCCGAGCCCGCTGCGGAGGACGCCGGCCAGGACCGTCGCTCCGGCGGTCGCGGCGAGCGCTCCGGCGAGGGCGAGTCCGGCTCCGGCCGGTCGCGCCGCCGTCGTGGCGGGGACCGCTCCGAGGAGCCGCGCGCCGAGCGCGGCCAGGACGAGTCCGTCCAGGACGGCGCCGAGCGCGAGGGCCGCACCGACCGCGCCGAGGAGGCCGTGGGCGAGGAGGAGCGCTCCGGCGAGGGCCGGGGTCGCGGCCGTCAGCGCGGACGCGGCGGCGAGCGCGGCGAGGACCGCGGCGGCGGCGAGGACGACCGCACGGACCGCGGCGAGGCCGGGGACCGGAACGAGA
>NZ_JAUNHR010000019.1:21448-31954 GCF_030523875.1 Micrococcus sp.
GACCGCGGGGACAAGTCCGACCGGGGCGGCCGTCAGCGCCGCGAGGACCGCGACGACGAGGGCGGCCGCGGCCGCCGCAACCGCCGCAACCGCAACGAGCGCGGGCGCAACCGCCGCAGCCGCGGCCCCGAGGTGGACGACACCGAGCTGACCGAGGACGACGTCCTGCAGCCCGTGGCCGGCATCCTCGACGTGCTGGACAACTACGCGTTCGTCCGCACCTCCGGATACCTGCCGGGCGAGAAGGACGTGTACGTCTCCCTGGCCATGGTGAAGCGCTTCGGCCTGCGCAAGGGCGACGCCGTCGTCGGCGCCATCCGCGCCCCGCGCGAGGGCGAGAAGCCGCACACCGGCTCCGGCCGCAACCAGAAGTTCAACGCGCTGGTCAAGGTGACCACCGTCAACGGCCAGCCGGCCGAGGAGAGCCCGCAGCGCGTCGAGTTCAACAAGCTCGTGCCGCTGTACCCCACGGAGCGCCTGCGCCTGGAGACGGACCACAAGCTCGTGGGCCCGCGCGTCATCGACCTGGTCAGCCCCATCGGCAAGGGCCAGCGCGGCCTGATCGTGTCCCCGCCCAAGGCCGGCAAGACGATGATCCTGCAGTCGATCGCCAACGCGATCACGCAGAACAACCCCGAGGTCCACCTCATGATGGTGCTCGTGGACGAGCGCCCGGAGGAGGTCACCGACATGCAGCGCTCGGTGGCCGGCGAGGTCATCGCCTCGACCTTCGACCGCCCCGCGGACGACCACACCACGGTGGCCGAGCTGGCCATCGAGCGCGCCAAGCGCCTCGTGGAGATGGGCCGCGACGTCGTCGTGCTCCTGGACTCCATGACCCGCCTGGGCCGTGCGTACAACCTGGCCGCCCCGGCCTCGGGCCGGATCCTCTCCGGCGGCGTGGACTCGGCGGCGCTGTACCCGCCGAAGAAGTTCTTCGGCGCGGCCCGCAACATCGAGAACGGCGGCTCGCTGACCATCCTGGCCACCGCGCTCGTGGAGACCGGCTCCCGCATGGACGAGGTGATCTTCGAGGAGTTCAAGGGCACCGGCAACATGGAGCTGCGCCTGTCCCGGCAGCTCGCCGAGCGCCGCATCTTCCCGGCCGTGGACGTCAACGCGTCCGGCACGCGCCGAGAGGAGGTCCTGCTCTCCGCCGAGGAGGTCAAGATCATGTGGAAGCTGCGTCGCGTCCTCTCCGGCCTGGACACCCAGCAGGCCCTCGAGCTGCTCACCAACAAGATCAAGGACACCGCCTCCAACGCGGAGTTCCTCATGCTGGTCTCCAAGACCACGCTGGGCGCCAAGGGCGAGGACTGACCCGTCCCGCCCGCGGCCCCGTCCCCGACCGCCCGGTCCGGGGGCGGGGCCGCTCCCGTCTCAGACCAGCCACCACCAGGGAGGTGCCGACGTGTTCGACTCCGTCGACCGTCTGATCGCCGAGCACCGGGACCTCGCCCGGCAGCTCTCCGACCCCGCCGTGCACGCCGACGCCGGCCGCGCCCGTCGGGTGGGCCGGCGCTACGCCGAGCTCGGGCAGGTGGTGGCCGCGCACGAGGCCTGGACCGCCGCCGTCGCCGACCGCGACGACGCCCGCGCGCTCGCCGCACTGCCGGGGGAGGACGGGGAGGCCTTCGCCGCCGAGCTGCCCGCCCTCGAGGCGGCCGCGGACGAGGCGGCCGAGCGCCTGCGCCGGGTGCTGATCCCGCGCGACCCCGACGACGGCCGGGACGTGATCCTCGAGGTCAAGGGCGGGGAGGGCGGCGAGGAGGCCGCGCTGTTCGCCGGCGACCTGCTGCGGATGTACCTGCGCTACGCCGAGTCCCGGGGGTGGCGCACCGAGGTGCTCTCCAGCACGCCCTCGGACCTGGGCGGGGTGAAGGACGCGCAGGTGGCCGTCCGCGGCTCCGGCACGGACCCCGCCCAGGGGGTGTACGCGGCCCTGAAGTACGAGGGCGGCGTCCACCGCGTCCAGCGCGTGCCCGTCACCGAGTCGCAGGGCCGGATCCACACCTCCGCGGCCGGCGTGCTCGTGCTGCCGGAGGTCGACGAGCCGGACGAGGTGCCGCTGGACCCGAACGAGGTCAAGGTGGACGTGTTCCGCTCCTCGGGCCCGGGCGGGCAGTCCGTCAACACCACCGACTCGGCGGTGCGCCTGACCCATCTGCCCACGGGGATCGTGGTGTCCATGCAGAACGAGAAGTCGCAGATCCAGAACCGGGAGGCGGCCATGCGCGTGCTGCGCTCGCGCCTGCTGCAGCGCCGCCGCGAGGAGCAGGACGCCCAGGACGCGGCGGCCCGCCACGCGCAGGTGCGCACGATGGACCGCTCGGAGCGGATCCGGACGTACAACTTCCCGGAGAACCGGGTGGCGGACCACCGCACCGGCTACAAGGCGCACAACCTCGACGCCGTCCTGGACGGCGACCTGTCCGCGGTGATCGCCTCGTGCGCGGCACTCGACGAGCAGCGCCGGCTCGCCGCGCTGGGGGAGGGATCGGCGTGATCGGCGCCGCCGGGGAGGGGCGGACGACGTCGGACTGGTCCGGTCTGGTCCGGGCGGCTGCGGCGTCCCTGGCCGCGGCCGGGGTGGACGCGCCGCGCGTGGACGCCGAGCTGCTCGCCGCCCACGTGCTCGGCCGGGACCGGGGCGCGGCCGTGGCCCGGATCCTCGCCGGCGCCCGGCCGGACGAGGCGCAGGCGGAGGCCTACGCCGCGCTGGTGGCCCGCCGTGCAGCGCGCGAGCCGCTCCAGCACCTCACGGGCACGGCCGCCTTCCACGGCCTCGAGCTGGCCGTGGGACCCGGCGTGTTCGTCCCGCGCCCGGAGACGGAGACGCTCGTGGACGAGGCCCTCCGACGCGCGGTCGACCGGTCCGCCGAGACGGCCGCACCCCTGCGGGTGGTGGACCTGTGCACGGGCTCCGGGGCGATCGCCGCCGCCGTGGCGGCCGGGCTGAGGGAGCGGACCATCCCCGCCGAGGTGACGGCGGTGGAGCTGGACTCCGTGGCCGCCGCATGGGCGTCGCGGAACCTCGCCCCGCTCGGGGTCCATCTGCGACAAGGCGATGCTGTTGTCGCATGCGCGGATCTGGATGGCCTGGTCGACCTCGTCGTGTCCAATCCGCCCTACGTCCCGGACGACGAGGTCCCCGAGCAGGAGGAGGCGCGTCGCGATCCGGCCCTCGCCCTCTACGGGGGCGGCGAGCGCGGGCTGGAGGTGCCGCGGGGGATCCTGCGCCGGGCCACCGTGCTGCTGCGCCCGGGCGGGTCGCTGCTGATGGAGCACCACGAGACCCAGGGCGGGGAGCTCGCGGCCGCCGCCGTCGGCTCGGGGGTGTTCGAGGACGTGCGGATTCTGCCCGACCCCGCCGGGCGGGACCGCTTCCTCGCGGCGCGCCGGGGCCCGGCGGCGGAGTTGGGCGGGGTCGATGGGACAATGGCGCCGTGAGTGAGTTCATCGACGTCTCCGACCCCTCCGACCTGAGCGGCGCGATCGAGCGCGCCCGCGGCGTCCTCGCGGACCGCGGCTGCGTGGTCCTGCCGACGGACACCGTCTACGGCATCGGCGCGGACGCGTTCTCCCCCCTGGCCGTGGCCGTGCTCCTGGCGGCCAAGGGCCGCGGGCGCACCATGCCCCCGCCGGTGCTGATCTCGGACCGCTCCGTCATGGCGGGGCTGGCGTACGACGTCCCCGACGAGGCCGAGGAGCTGGCCCGCCGCTTCTGGCCCGGCGCCCTCACCCTGATCCTCAAGTCCCAGCCCACCCTCACGTGGGACCTGGGCGAGACGCGCGGCACGGTGGCCCTGCGCGTGCCCGCCGACCCCGCGACCCGCGAGCTGCTGTACGCCGTCGGCCCGATGGCCGTCTCGAGCGCCAACCGCACCGGGATGCCCGCCGCCACCACGGCGCGCGCGGCGGAGGAGATGCTCGGCGAGTCCGTGGGCCTCTACCTCGACGGCGGCGAGCGCGCCTCCCGCGCCCCCTCGACCATCGTGGACTGCACCGTCACGCCGTTCCGGGTGGCGCGGCAGGGCTCGGTGCCGCTCGAGGAGCTGCGCGAGGTGGTCCCGGACCTGCTGGCCGAGGGGGAGGAGCCGCCCGTGCCGGAGGCGCTGACCACCCCGCCGACCGGGACCGGACCGCAGTCCGTCGACGACGCCGACGGGGCGACGCCGCCGGCATCGACCGCCGCCGTGGACGCCCCCGCGTTCGCCCCGGACGTCGAGGGGCGCTGACCGAGCCCCCATGCGCGCCTACCTCCTGGTCGTGGTCGTCACGACGCTCGCCTGCGTCTGCCTGACGCCCCTGCTGCGGGGCCTCGGGCGGCGCGTCGGCGCGTGGACGCCGCTGCGCGACCGGGACGTGCACGGCGCGCCCGTCCCCAAGTTCGGCGGCGTGGCCATGGTCGCCGCCGTCCTGGTGGGTCTGGCGCTGGCCGGCACGGTGCCCTTCTTCTCCGGGATCTTCGCGGACCCCGCGCCCGTCCACGGGCTGATGGTCGCCCTGGCCGTCATCCTCGTGGTGGGCGCGGTGGACGACCTCGTGGACATGCCGTGGTGGATCAAGCTCGCGGGCCAGTGTGCGGCCGCCCTCGCGGTCGCGCTGGGGGGCATCCGCATCGAGGCGATGCCCGTGGGCTGGATCCCCGTCGGCAGCGAACCGGTGCAGGTCCTGCTGACGGTCTTCGTCGTGGTCCTGACCATGAACGCCATCAACTTCGTGGACGGCCTTGACGGGCTGGCCGCGGGGGTCTCCCTGATCGGCGGGTCGGCGTTCTTCGTCTACACCTACCTGCTCACGCGCACCATCCACCAGTTCGACTACTCGAACCTCGCCACCCTGTTGATGGCGCTGCTGATCGGGGCGTGCGCGGGCTTCCTGCCGTACAACCGCCACCCGGCCACCGTCTTCATGGGGGAGTGCGGCGCCCTCCTGCTGGGCCTGCTGCTGTCCTCCGCGGCGGTGGCCGTGACCGCCGACCTCAGCGCCCTGGAGGGGTTCCGGTTCCGCAACGTCCCCGCCTTCATGCCGGTGATGCTGCCGGTGGCGGTGCTGGCCCTGCCGCTGGCGGACCTCGTCACCTCGGTGCTCCGGCGCACAGCCCGCGGCGCGAGCCCGTTCACGGCGGACCGCGGCCACCTGCACCACCGGCTCGTCGACGGCGGATTCACGCAGCCGCAGGCCGTCGCCGTGCTCTGGCTGTGGGCGTTCATCGTCGCCTGGGGGACGCTCTCCCTGAACTTCGTGCACACCGTCGCCGCCCTGCCCGTGGGTGCGCTCGTCCTGGTCACGGCGGCCTGGGTGACGCTGCGCCCGCTGCTGCGTCACCGCCGTCGGGGGATCGAGGCCGACGGGCCGACCGTCCCCGGTCCCGGGAGGTCCGCATGACGGCCCGTGACGCCGCCGCCGACGGGGGGCGCCGCCGCCGTCGGCGCCGGTGGGAGAACCGCGCCGGCTGGTGGGGGATCCTGCGCTGGAGCGCCGCGGCCACGGCGCCCGCCGTGCTCCTGGCGGCCGGTGCCGCCGGCCTGCTCCACGGCTCCGCCGCGGCGCTCTCGGCACTGCTCGGCGGGGGAGTGGTGCTGGCGCTCTCGGCCCTGACGGGAGCGACGACGGCGCTCGCCTGGGACCGTGCCCGCGAGATCGCCCTGCCGCTGGCCATGGGCGCCCTCGTGGCCAAGCTGGCGCTGTACGCCGTCCTCCTGGCCGTGGTGCCCCCGCCGGGCTGGGCCCAGGCGATGCCGACCGCCGTCGGGGCGCTGGTCGCGGTCGCCGTGTGGCAGGTCGCCGAGGTGCTCGTCTTCGCCCGGACGCGCCGCGCGGTCTACGGCCCCTGAGCCCCGCCCCGTCCGCGGCGACGGCCGGGACGGGGCGGTACGGAGGGCGCCCCCCGTTTGATATCGTCTACAGCGAACACATCCACGGCACCGCGTGCCGCTCCGTGACCTCATCTCGCCCGTCCCGCACCGCTGCGGGGGCCGCGCGCGTCCGAGCCGGGGCACCCGGTCGTCGGCGCACCACTTCGGAGAGGACCCGCGTGCTACCCCTCGTGCTGGCCAACGCAGAATTCGTGCCCCCGTCCGTCTCGGACGCCCACCTGCCGGATCTCCTGCCTTGGGGTGCGCACTACGGGACGGGCTTCGGCAAGCAGATGCTGCTGGTCCTGCTCTCCGTCGTGCTCATCACGGCGTTCTTCGCGTGGGCCATGCGCCGCCCGCAGCTCGTCCCGGGCCGCGCCCAGTGGCTGGCCGAGTCGGGCTACGCGTTCGTCCGCAACGGCATCGGCCGGGACGTCATGGGCGAGAAGAACTTCAAGCAGTGGGTTCCCCTGCTGTTCGCGATCTTCTTCTTCGTGCTGCTGAACAACCTCTTCGGCGCCATCCCGCTGATCCAGCTGCCCTCGTTCTCGCACGCCGGCTCCGCCTACGCGATCGCCCTGATCGTCTACGCGATCTGGATCGGCGTGGGCGTCAAGCACCACGGCCTGCGCTACTTCAAGCTCGCCGTCGTCCCCTCGGGCGTGCCCGGCTGGATCCTCCCCCTGCTCGTGCCGCTGGAGATCATCTCCAACTTCATCGTGCGCCCGCTGACCCACTCCCTGCGTCTGATGGCCGTCATGCTCGCCGGTCATATGATCGTGATGCTCGCCGGTGCCGGCGCCGCGTTCCTGATCACGCAGACCGGCAACCCGCTGCTGGCGGGCACCGGCGTGCTCGTGATCCTGGCCTCCGTGGCCCTCTACCTCCTCGAGATCCTGCTGATGTACCTGCAGGCCTTCGTCTTCACGCTGCTCACCGCCCTGTACATCCAGGGCGCGATCGACGCGAACGACCACTGAGCTCCCCGCGCCGCCCGGCCCCCGGCCGGTCGGCGACGGGTCCGACGGCCCCGCCGTCACCAGACTTCCCGGCCCTCCGCACGGAGGAACCACTCCGGGAGGACCTCCTCCCCCCAACCCGGCCGGACCACCCGGCCTCGTGAAAGGAAGCACCATGGAAATCTCCGGCTCCCTCAACATGATCGGCTACGGCCTCGCCGCCATCGGCTCCGCGATCGGCGTGGGCCTGATCTTCGCCGCGTACATCAACGGCGTGGCCCGTCAGCCCGAGGCCCAGCGCATCCTGCAGCCGATCGCCCTCCTGGGCTTCGCGCTCGCCGAGGCCCTGGCCATCCTCGGCCTGGTCTTCGCCTTCGTCATCAACTGATCCTGTCCGAGCCAGGGCCGGCCGCCGTGTCCGCGGCGGCCCGGCCCACGCCTGACAGGACACCCGATCGAAGGATGGTTAGAAGATGATCAGCAACGGACTGATCCTCGCGGCGGCGGAGGGGGCCAACCCCCTGATCCCGAACCCGTGGGAGATCCTCGTCACCACGGTGGGCTTCGCCGTGCTGATGTTCATCGTCGTGAAGTTCATCGTCCCGGCCCTCGAGAAGTCCTACACGGACCGCGTCGAGGCCATCGAGGGCGGTCTCGCCAAGGCCGAGAAGGCCCAGGCCGAGGCGAACGCGATGATGGCGGACTACGAGAGCCAGCTGGCGGACGCCCGCCAGGAGGCCAACCGCATCCGCGAGGAGGCCCGCACCGAGGGCGCCCAGATCGTGGCGGAGGCGCGCGAGCGCGCCGCGTCCGAGTCGGCGCGCATCACGGAGCAGGCCCAGGCCCAGATCGCCGCGGAGCGCACCCAGGCCGCCGCGCAGCTCAAGGGCGAGGTGGGCACGCTGGCCACCACGCTCGCGAGCAAGATCGTGGGCGAGTCCCTGGAGGACGACGCCCGCTCGCAGCGCGTGGTGGACCGCTTCCTCGCTGACCTCGACCGGCACCAGAGCGCAGGTGTGTCCGAATGACCACGGGCGCATCGAGGGACTCGCTGGCCGCCTCCCTGAAGGAGGTCGGCACGGTGCTGGACGAGGGCGGCGTCGCCCTGGCACGCGAGCTGTTCGCGGCGCTGGACGTCGTGGACCAGCAGGGCGCGCTGCGGCGCGCCCTCACGGACCCCGCCTGGAGCACCGAGCGCCGTGCCGGCGTCGTGGACTCCCTGTTCGGCAGTCGGGTGGGCCCCGGTGCGCTGCAGGTCCTCAAGGACCTCGCCGGTCGGCGCTGGTCGTCCGAGTGTGACTTCGGGGACGCCCTCGAGACGGCGGCCGCGCACGCGGCCGCCGGCGAGGCGGCCCGCGGCGGGCACGACGGCCTGGCCGCCCTCTCGGGCGAGCTCCTGGCCTTCAACCGGGTGGCGGAGGAGTCGCACGAGGTCCAGCGCGCGGTGACCGACCAGCGCGCCCCCGCCTCCGCACGGGCGCAGCTGGCCGCACGGCTGCTGGGCCCCCAGGCCTCCGAGGCCGGCCGCCTGCTCGTCGAGCGGGCGGTGGCCTCCCCGCGCGGCGTGAAGCCCTTCACCGCGGTGCGCCGGCACGCGGACGTCGTGGCCGAGCGCCAGCGCCAGTGGATCGCCGAGGTGACGGTCGCCCGTCCCCTCGACGCCGGTCAGCAGGAGCGGCTCGCCGCGGGCCTGCGCCGGGCCTTCGGCCGGGACCTCGTGCTCGACGTGTCCGTGGACCCCTCCGTGGTGGGGGGCATCCGCGTGCAGGTCGGGGACGACGTCGTCGACGGGTCCATGGCCAGCCGGCTCAACGACCTCCAGCGCCGCTTGGCGGCCTGACCGGCGCCCGCCGGTCGGGCCGCCCGCGGCCCATCCACGAACATCCGCATCATCGTCACGTCGATGATCACCAAGCACAGAGAGCAGGGACTGCAGATGGCCGAACTGACCATCAACGCCGACGATGTCCGCGATGCCTTGAACGACTTCGCGGCATCGTACGAACCGTCGGACACCGAGCGCACCGAGGTGGGCCGCGTGATCTCCGCGGCCGACGGCATCGCCCGGGTGGAGGGCCTCCCCTCCGTCATGGCGAACGAGCTGCTGCGCTTCGAGAACGGCATCCTCGGCCTGGCCCAGAACCTCGACGCCCGTGAGATCGGCGTCGTGGTGCTCGGCGAGTTCCAGGAGGTCCGCGAGGGCATGGAGGTCCAGCGCACGGGGGAGATCCTCTCCGTGCCCGTGGGCGACGGCTTCCTCGGCCGCGTCGTGGACCCGCTGGGCCAGCCGCTGGACGACATGGGCCCGATCGAGGCCGAGGGCCGCCGCGCCCTCGAGCTGCAGGCGCCCACCGTGACGCAGCGCAAGTCGGTGCACGAGCCGCTGCAGACCGGCATGAAGGCGATCGACGCCATGATCCCGATCGGCCGCGGCCAGCGCCAGCTGATCATCGGCGACCGCCAGACCGGCAAGACGGCCATCGCCGTCGACACCATCCTGAACCAGAAGGCCAACTGGGAGTCCGGCGACGTGGACAAGCAGGTCCGCTGCGTCTACGTGGCCGTGGGCCAGAAGGCCTCCACCATCGCCGGCGTCCGCGCCACCCTCGAGGAGTACGGCGCCCTGGAGTACACCACCATCGTGGCCTCCCCGGCGTCCGACCCGGCCGGCTTCAAGTACCTCGCCCCCTACGCCGGCTCGGCCATCGGCCAGCACTGGATGTACGGCGGCAAGCACGTCCTGATCATCTTCGACGACCTGTCGAAGCAGGCCGAGGCCTACCGTGCCGTGTCCCTCCTGCTGCGCCGTCCGCCGGGACGCGAGGCCTACCCGGGCGACGTGTTCTACCTCCACTCCCGTCTGCTCGAGCGCTGCGCCAAGCTCTCGGACGAGATGGGCGCGGGCTCGATGACCGGCCTGCCGATCATCGAGACCAAGGCGAACGACGTGTCGGCCTACATCCCGACCAACGTCATCTCCATCACCGACGGCCAGATCTTCCTGCAGTCGGACCTGTTCAACGCCAACCAGCGTCCGGCCGTGGACGTGGGCATCTCGGTGTCCCGTGTGGGCGGCGCCGCGCAGGTCAAGGCCATGAAGAAGGTCTCCGGCACCCTGAAGCTGGACCTGGCGCAGTACCGCGACCAGCAGGCGTTCTCCATGTTCGCCTCCGACCTGGACCCGGCCACCCGCCGCCAGCTCGCCCGCGGTGAGCGCCTGATGGAACTGCTCAAGCAGCCGCAGTACTCGCCGTACCCGGTCGAGGAGCAGGTCGTGTCCATCTGGGCCGGATCCAAGGGCCACCTGGATGAGGTCCCGGTGGAGGACGTGCTGCGCTTCGAGCGCGAGTTCATCGACCACCTGCGCCGCAAGGACGTCGCCCTCGCGGCGATCGGCTCGACCGGCAAGCTCGAGGACGACACGGTCGCCGCGCTGGAGCGCGAGATCGAGGCGTTCAAGAAGGGCTTCCAGGGCACCGGCCACGACGGCGTCGCCCCCGGCCACGAGGAGCACCGCGCGATCGGGCAGGACCAGGTCGCGCAGGAGCAGATCACCAAGCAGAAGCGCTGACCGACGGTCGGTGAGGGAGCGGTCCGGCGGCGGTCCCCCCCGGGACGACCCCCGACCCCCCACCCCCCACGGAAAGGTCCACCCAGGGAGCCCACATCCGGGGGTACCGCCCCAA
>NZ_JAUNHR010000019.1:31964-33595 GCF_030523875.1 Micrococcus sp.
GAAGTAGCAGCAGGGGCAGTACCCCGGCAGGGGGCGGGCCCCCCCGGGTGGCCGCCCGCGGGACCGCCCTCCCGCCAGGGAAAGGACCACCATGGGAGCCCAGATCCGGGTCTACCGCCAGAAGATCGCCTCGACGACCTCGATGCGCAAGATCTTCAAGGCGATGGAGCTGATCGCCACGTCCCGCATCACGAAGGCACGCGAGCGGGTCAACCAGTCGCTGCCCTACGCGAACGCGATCACGCGGGCCGTCAGCGCCGTCTCCAGCCAGCACGACATCGAGCACGTGCTGACCACCGAGCCCGAGAACCCCACGCGGGCCGCCGTGCTCATCATGTCCTCCGACCGCGGCCTGGCCGGCGCGTACTCGGCCAACGTCCTGCGCAAGGCGGAGCAGCTGCTCACCACCCTGCGCGAGGAGGGCAAGGACGTGGACGTCTACGTCCTGGGCCGCAAGGCGCAGACGTACTTCGACTTCCGCGGCCGTGAGTACGCGGAGCTGTGGACGGGCCAGACGGACGCGCCCAAGGCCGAGCGCGCCGAGGAGATCGGCCGCACCCTCGTGGACGCCTTCCTCACGGACACCGCGGCGGGCGGCGTGGACGAGATCCACGTGGTCTTCACCGAGTTCGAGTCGCTCGTGAAGCAGACCCCGCGCGTCATCCGGCTGCTGCCGCTCGAGGTCGTGGAGGAGGCCCCGGCCACCGCCGAGGACGTCCTCCCGCTCTACGAGTTCGAGCCGGACGCGGAGGAGGTCCTCGACGCCCTCCTGCCGAAGTACATCGAGTCGCGCATCTTCAACGCCATGCTCCAGTCGGCCGCCTCCGAGCTGGCCAACCGTCAGCGGGCCATGAAGTCGGCCGGTGACAACGCCACGAGCCTGATCAAGGAGTACACGCTCCTGATGAACAACGCCCGTCAGGCGGAGATCACCCAGGAGCTCACCGAGCTCATCGCGGGCGCGGACGCGCTCAACAACTCCTGAGCCATTCGACTCATCAGACCCGCCATCCACACACGATAGAAGTGAGAGAGATGACTGCCACCTTCACCGACCAGGGCGCGGCACCCACCGCCGGCGCCACCGGGCGCGTCGCCCGCGTCATCGGCCCCGTGATCGACGCGGAGTTCCCCCCGAACGCCATGCCGGAGGTCTACAACGCGCTGACCACCCAGGTCTCGCTCGCCGGCCAGACCCGCACCATCACCTTCGAGGTCGCCCAGCACCTCGGCGACAACATGGTGCGCGCCATCTCCCTGCAGTCGACCGACGGCCTGGTCCGCGGCGCCGACGTGCAGGACACCGGCGCCCCTATCTCCGTGCCCGTCGGCGACGTGGTCAAGGGCCACATCTTCAACGTGCTCGGCGAGAGCCTCGACATGCCGATCTCCGAGCTGGGCGTCGAGGAGCGCTGGCCGATCCACCGGCCCGCCCCGAACTTCGCCTCCCTCGAGGGTTCCACCGAGATGCTGGAGACCGGCATCAAGGTGATCGACCTGCTGACCCCGTACATCAAGGGCGGCAAGATCGGCCTGTTCGGCGGCGCCGGCGTGGGCAAGACCGTGCTCATCCAGGAGATGATCACCCGTGTGGCCCGCAACTTCGGCGGCACCTCGGTGTTCGCCGGCGT
>NZ_JAUNHR010000020.1 GCF_030523875.1 Micrococcus sp.
CTCAGGAAGGTGCGGGGCCGTCGTCGTACGAGGGGCGTCAGCGGAAATGCCCTCCCTGGCCGTGGTGCGTCAGCGAAAACGCCGAGCCCGCGCGTGTTGCGTCAGCGAAAGCGCAGGGGGTGGGGGCGGGTCAGAGGTTGCCGGTGGCGATCATCAGCATGCGGCGCAGCGGCTCGGCGGCGCCCCACAGCAGCTGGTCGCCCACGGTGAAGGCAGAGAGGTACTCCGGGCCCATCTTCATCTTGCGCAGGCGCCCGACGGGGATCTGCAGGGTGCCGGAGGCGGCCACGGGGGTGAGGTCCCGCATGGTGGCCTCCTTCTCGTTCGGCACCACCTGCGCCCACTCGGTGCCGTTCGCCACGATCTCGGCGATCTCGTCGATCGGCACGTCGCGGGTGAGCTTGAGGGTGAGGGCCTGGGAGTGGGAGCGCATGGCGCCCACGCGCACGCACAGCGAGTCGAACGGGATGCGGTCCGCCCCGGTCAGGCCGAGGACCTTGTTGGTCTCGTCGTAGGCCTTCTGCTCCTCACGGGACACCCCGTTCCCGAGGTCCGCGTCGATCCACGGGATGAGGGAGCCGCCCAGCGGCACCCCGAACCGGGTGGTGTCCAGGCCGCCGAGCTGCAGCTCGGTGACCTTGCGGTCGATCTCGAGGATGGCGGAGGAGGGGTCGGCGAGCTCGTCGGCCACCACGCCGCCCAGGGCGGCGTACTGGGTGAGCAGCTCGCGCATGTGCTGGGCGCCGCCGCCGGAGGCCGCCTGGTAGGTCATGGCGGTGCCCCACTCCACGAGGCCCTCCCGGAACAGCCCGCCCAGGCCCATGAGCATGCAGGACACGGTGCAGTTGCCGCCGATGAAGTCCTTCGTCCCGTCGGCCAGGGCGGCGTCGATCACGGAGCGGTTCACCGGGTCCAGCACGATCATGGAGGAGTCCTCCATGCGCAGGGTGGAGGCGGCGTCAATCCAGATCCCGTCCCAGCCTGCCGCCCGCAGCCGGGGATACACGTCCTTGGTGTAGTCCCCGCCCTGCGCGGTCACGATGATCGGCAGGGTCTTCAGCACGTCCACGTCGTGGGCGTCCTGGAGGGTGCCGGGGTCCCCGACCATGCCCTCGAAGGTGGGCGCGGGCCCGCCCGCGGCCGAGGTGGAGAAGAACACGGGCCGGATGCGGGCGAAATCGCCCTCCTCGGCCATGCGCTGCATGAGGACGGAGCCCACCATGCCGCGCCAGCCCACGATGCCCACGGTGGGCACGGCGGCCGGGTCGGCGACGGTCACGGCGGCAGAGGAGATGTCGGTCATGCCCTCAGGCTACCGGCCGCCGTTCACCGGTCGCGGGACCGCTTCCGCCGGTTCCAGGTGATGAGACCGCCCACCGCGAACAGCTGGGTGAGCACGAGGAGGAACACCAGCCCCGCCACGACCTTCCCCTGCAGCACGAGGATCAGGCCCAGCACGGCGCACGCGAACGCGAGCACGGGGAAGGCCACGAGCGCCAGGAACGTCACCGCCTGCGGGGTGAGCAGTCCGGCGCCGCCCGTCCTGCTGGCACCCGTGGTCCCCGCCGTGTCCTGGTCGTCCCTGCTCATCCGTCCCTCTCCCAGCGCTCGAAGCGGTGCCGCAGGCCGTTCGCGGCGGTGTGCCAGCCGTCCGGCTCCGGGTCCGCCCGGGTCAGTCGCCAGCGGGCATCCAGGGCGGGGGCGTGCGTGTCGCCGTCGGCGTCGGTGTCGATCACGGTCACCTCGGCGAGCGTGGCCACGTCGAGGGCCTGCTCGTACAGCGTGGCGCCGCCGATCACCCACACCAGGTCGAGGCCGTCGGCCTCGTCGGCGGCGGCCAGGGCGGCGCCGAAGTCCGGGACGACGACGGCGCCCGCCGTCCGCGCGTCGTGCGGGTCCTCCTCGGCGGTCGCGGCGAGGGTGCGGGAGACCACGATGTTGGTCCGCCCGGGCAGGGGCCGGAACCGCGCGGGGAAGGACTCCCACGTGCGGCGGCCCATGATCACGGGGTGGCCGAGGGTGCGCTCCTTGAAGTGGGCGAGGTCCTCGGGCAGGTGCCAGGGCATGGTCCCGTCCCGGCCGATCACCCGGTCCGGGGTCTGCGCCCAGATCATGCCGATGATCTGGCGCGGGGCGTCGTCGCGGGCGCCCATCAGACGGCCACCGGGGCCGGGATCGCGGGGTGGTGGCGGTAGTCGATCAGCTCGATGTCCTCGTAGGCGTAGTCGACGAGGCTCCCCGGCCGGCGCGTCAGGCGCAGCCGGGGGTACGGGAACGGCTCCCGGGAGAGCTGCTCGCGCACCTGGTCCTCGTGGTTGGCGTAGATGTGGCAGTCGCCGCCGGTCCAGACCAGCTCGCCGGGGAGCAGGCCGGTCTGCTCGGCCACCATCACCGTCAGCAGCGCGTAGGAGGCGATGTTGAACGGCACCCCGAGGAACAGGTCCGCCGAGCGCTGGTAGAGCTGGCAGGACAGGCGCCCGGGGCCGCCGTCGGGGTCCGGCGTGACGTGGAACTGGAACAGTGCATGGCACGGGGGCAGGGCCATCTCGTCCAGCTCGGCGGGGTTCCACGCACTCACGATGTGCCGGCGGGAGTGCGGGGAGGTGCGCAGCGACTCGAGGACCTTCGCGATCTGGTCGATGCTGCCGCCGTCGGGGGTGGGCCACGAGCGCCACTGCACGCCGTAGACGGGGCCGAGCTCGCCGTCCTCGTCCGCCCACTCGTCCCAGATGCTCACGCCGCGCTCCTGGAGCCAGCGCACGTTGGACTCGCCGCGCAGGAACCACAGCAGCTCGAGCGCCACCGACCTGAAGTGCACGCGCTTGGTGGTGATCAGCGGGAAGGACTCGGCCAGGTCGAACCGCAGCTGCCGGCCGAACACGCTGCGCGTGCCGGTGCCGGTGCGGTCCGCGGTCACGGCCCCGTGGGCCAGGACGTCGGCCAGGAGGTCCTCGTAGGGGGTCGGGATGCTCACCCGGCCACTCTAGCGACGCGCGAGGAGCACCACGACGACGACGGCGCCCGCCCTCGGCGGTCGGCGCGGCGGCGTGCCTGCGGCGGCGCCCCGGCGTCGCCTCGCTCAGCCGAGGTCCTCCCGGACGGCGGCGCGGATGCGCTCGGCGTCCCAGCCGGCCGCCAGCGCGGCGCGCACGGCCTGGCCGAGGGCGGCCCGCACCTGGTCCGCGGCGGGGGAGGGCGGCGCGTCCGCCACCCGGGTACCCCGCCCGCGCACGGTCCGCACGACGCCGGCCGCCTCCAGCTCCCGGTAGGCGCGCGCCACCGTGCCCGGTGCGATGCCGAGGTCCAGCGCGAGCGCTCGCAC
Source organism: Micrococcus sp. (assembly GCF_030523875.1). Lineage (GTDB taxonomy): Bacteria > Actinomycetota > Actinomycetes > Actinomycetales > Micrococcaceae > Micrococcus. Next base: position 3,323 of record NZ_JAUNHR010000020.1, read on the forward strand.
CGAGGGCAGGGGCGCCCCGGGGGCCAGCCGCCCGGCCTGGACGAGGGCCGTCACGCCGGCGCGGATCTGCTCGAACGGCGGGACGGGGGAGCGCAGGTCGACCTCGAGCCCCGGTTCGCGCGCCGCGTCGGGGGAGCCGGCGCTCATGCGCGGACCCCCTCGGCGTCCGGGTCCCCCGCCGCCCCCTGCGGCCCTGGATGCAGGACGGCGAGCGCCGGAGGCCGCCAGAGCAGGAGGCCGGAGGCGACGGCGACCGTCGCGACCGTCAGCGCGGTCCCCACCCCCTGGAGCAGCCCCGCTTCGAGGGGCAGCGCCGCCGCGTGGTCCGGGGTGAACCGGGCGAGCATGTCGCGGCCCTCGCGGATGGTGGCGTACGCGTTCCACGCTCCGAGGACGAGCAGCCATCCCATCCACGCGCCGGTGCGCAGGATGCGGTGCGCGGCCACCGCGCGCACGGCCCTGTCCTGCTCGGGCGTCAGCCCCTCGAGGGCCCGGCGCCGGGCCACGGCGGCGAGGCAGAGGGCCACGGCGGCGGCCGCCGCCGCCCAGGCCAGGGCGAACCACGGCAGCAGCTCGACGCCGGCGGCGGTGGCCCGGTGGAGGAGGAGCGCGTCCGGCTCCGTGCCCCACTGCTCCGGCGGGGCCATGATCATCGGCACGCTCGGCTGGAGGGCCAGGAGGGCCAGGGCCGCCGCCAGCACCGCCGTGACGGCTACGGCGGCGAGCAGGGGCCCGCGGGGCGTCACGGCGCCGGTGGAGCGCGGGGTCAGCCCTGCGCGACGGACCGCCCCGCGCGGGGCCGGGAACGTCCGCTGGGCGACCACGTGCACGGCCGCCACGAGCGTGGGGGAGAGCAGGACCAGCAGCCATGCGCCCCACCCGGGGGAGAGGACGACGGGCGAGGCCAGCCAACCGCCGGCGAGGACCTGGGGGTCCGCGTCCGGCGCGGCGGGGAGGGTGGTGCCGGCCAGCTGTCCGAGGTCGCCGAGGAGGACGGTGCAGCACAGGGCCGCTGCCGCGGTGACCGTGCCGTGGACCCGCACGGCCCGCAGGACGTCGGGGGACGGGCCGCCCACACCGCGGATCACCGCGTAGACGGCGAGCACGGCCACGGCCGCGGAGAGTAGGAGGATGACGAGCAGACCGGTCATGCGGGCCTCCCTGGGGAGCGGGGTCGGGCACCTCCCGACGTGTGTCACCGTATCAACACGCTGATACGGTTGACCAGGGGCACTTTCACCCCTCCCACGCCCTCTCCACGGCCTCGAGCACGCGCCGCCGGTCCCACCCGGCTCCGCGCGCCAGGGCCACGGCGCGATCCACCGCGGCGGCCACCTCGTCGGCGCCCACGGCCGGGGGCGTCGGCGCCACCACGGTCCCGCGGCGCCCGGCGGTCACCACGACGCCGTCCCCCTCCAGCTCCCTGTAGGCCCGTGCCACGGTGCCGGCGGCCAGGCCCAGGTCCGCGGCCAGCGCGCGGACCGGGGGCAGGCGGGTGCCGGGGGCCAGGACGCCCTGGGCCACCCGGTCCGCGATCTGCGCGCGCAGCTGCTCGAACGGGGGCACGGGCGAGCGCAGGTCGACCTCGAGGGCGGTCTCCTCAGCGGCGCTCACGCGTCCGGCTCCTCTCCAGGGCTCCGGCCGGTGCGCGGGTCCACGGACAGGCCGGGCAGGAAGGCCAGGATCAGGCCCAGGGCGGTCAGGGCCCACGGCTGCCCCCAGGTCATGTCCCCCGCCCATGCCGGGGATCCGGCGGCCGCCACGCGGGCGTGGTGCAGGAGGGGCCAGGCCTGGCCGGCGGCGGCGATCACGGCGCCGGTGCCGAGGGCGAGGAACCGGTCCGCGGCGGAGCCTCGCAGCAGCGCGTCCTCCACCGCGTCGGCCCGGGTGAGCGGCCCGCGTCGGCCCGCCCAGTGCGCCCCCGCGAGCGCGACCAGCATCAGCAGGACCGCTCCCACGAGCAGGGCGGTCGCGGCCGCCGCGTCCACTCCGCGCGCCTGGACGTGGCCGACGACCAGCGGGAGCTGACGGTGGGCGATCCATGCGGCCGTCGGCAGGACCGCGACGACGGCGAGCACCAGCAGGACACGTCGCCATCCGGACGCCGCCGGCAGACCGGGACCGGCGGGGCCGGGGGCCGCGTGCTGTCGGCGCACCTGCGCCTCGGCCACCGCCAGCACGGCCATGCCCAGCAGGAACGGCCCGGCGGCGGCCAGCACGGACGCCGTGGTCCGTGCCGCCGCATCGTCGCCCACCTGGGGGACGAAGCTCGCCGCGGAGGACGCCAGGACGCTCAGCAGCGTGAGGGAGAGGGCCGTCATGCCCGCCCGGTCCCGCAGTGCCCGTACGGCCCGCGCCGTGCCCGCCGCCGCGGACGGCGGGGGCGTCCAGGGGCGGCCGTCGGTGTCCTCGACGCCGGGGGCCGCGGCCAGGACGGCCAGCGAGGGGGAGCGCCACAGCGCGGCCGCCGTCAGCGTCACCAGGAGCAGGGCCACGGCGGGGACCGCCAGGGAGGAGACCGGCGTGGTGAAGGCGGCGAGCTCCTGGGCCGTCTCCGGCCACCGCTGACCCGTGGGGTCGAGTGCATGGCCGTGGGCGGTGCGGGCCAGCCGGTCCCACGTCCACGGGAGGCTCAGGGCGATGCCGACGACGGCCACCAGGGCGGTCCGCAGGATCCGGTTGACCGCCACCCGTCGCACGGCCAGGTCCGTTGCCGGGTGCACGCCCGCCAGGACGGGTCGGCGCAGCACCGTCCGGACGGCGAGCGCAGTCGCCACCACCCAGCCGAGCAGGAGCACCGCGAGGAGGCCGGCGACCGCCGTGCTCGACTGGGCGCCGTCGACGGCCACCACCTGGCTCTGCCACTCGGGCGTCCCGGTGGGGAGCACCCGTCCGGCCTGGGCGACGTCCACGTCCATCGTGATGCGGCGGGCGGGAGTGGCCGAGAGGTCGGCCGCCCCCAGGGCCAGCGCCGGGAACAGGGACGCCGGGTCCGGCGCCGGCAGCTGGTCCATCCCCGTCACCCGGGTGACGGTCGGGTCGAGGACCACCACGCCGGGCCCGTCGGGCGCCGCCTGGTCGGGGCCGGCGTCGATCACGCCGTCCGGCATGCGTCCCGCGGACCAGCTCACCAGGAGGGCGACGAGTGCCACCACGAGGCCGTGCACACGCGCCGACCACACGGGGCTGGCTCCGCGCGGGGTCCAGGCGAACCAGCGCAGCAGGCCGTAGAGGAGGGCGAGTCCCAGCCCGAGGGGCAGGAGCAGGACGAGGGCTTCGAGGGGACCGACGCTGAGCATGATGGCGCCTCCGGGTACGGGGACGCCGACGGCGTCCGCTGCGCCGAATGTATCGCCAGCTCAGTACAAAAGGAAGAGGCCTCTCACAGCCCGCCCCCGGAGGCGCCTCAGAGTTCGCGCACCATGTCCTGGTACTCGGGGTAGCGCCGCACGTAGTCCTCCACGTAGGAGCACTCGGGGGAGACCTTCTCCCCCTCCGCCCGCAGCCGGTCCAGCACGATCGTCACGAGGGCGCGGGCGTAGCCCTGGCGGCTGTGGGCCTCGTCGATGATGGTGTGCTGCAGGCGGACCACGGTCTCGTCCTCGCCGCCGTCGGCCGCGGGCACCTCGTCCTGGGTGTAGCCGAGGAAGCCGATGAACCGGCCGTCCTGGCGCATCTCGAACCGGCCGCGGTCGGGGTCGCGGGTCACGGCGAGGCGCTCGTGGACGATCTTCTCGGGCTGCTGCGTCGATGCGGTGTCCATGGCCCGAGCCTAGGCGCGGGCCCGCGCGGGCTCAACGCCCGCGCGTCCCTCCGCGGGTTCTGTCGGACGTCAGTCGTCCCAGGGGTCGTAGACCTCCACGGCCACCACTGCGCCGTCCGCGTCGAGTCCCTGGTGGAGCACCAGCACCCCTCCGGGCCGCAGGTGGGGGTCCTCGCGGGGCAGGGCCCGCAGCACGTCCCCGGCCGGCCGGGCGGCCCACCCGTCGATCTCGGTCAGCAGCGCGGGGATCACCGGCCGGTGCACGCACACCACGAGGGGCTGGCGGCGGCCGAGGAGGTCGCGCATGGCGCGCCGGGTCTTCTTGGGCTTCTCCCGCGCCGCGGTCTCGGTGAACGCGGACTTGGTCTTCAGCGGCAGGCGCGTGGCCTTCACCACCGGCGCCAGCGTCTCCACGCACCGCCGCCAGGGGGAGGACACCAGGCGCTCCGGCGCCCACACGGCCACGAGGTCGCGGACGGCCAGCGCCTGACGCCGGCCCGTGGCGGCCAGGGGCCGCTGCTGCTCGGCCCGCGACCACGAGGACCGGGGCTTGGCCTTCGCGTGGCGTAGCACCAGCAGGGGGGTGGTCCGCAGCCGGCCGCGGCGGTGCAGGTCCTCCAGCACGTCCAGGGGCTCGACGTCGGTCGCGTTCGTCAGCAGCCGCCGCGCCCGGTCCGGAGACACCCAGCGGACCTCGTCCACCTCGTCCCCGTCCGGCGTCGCGCGCCGCGCGCCCGCCTCGGCGGCCCAGTACCAGACCTCCTTGGACACCTCGCCCTTGCCCTTGCGGGCGAGCACGGAGTACGAGGTCACCGCGAGGGGGACGCCGGGCCGCAGGTCGAGGCGGACCTCCTCGGCCAGCTCGCGCACCGCGCACTCGGGCAGCGTCTCCCCGGGGTCGAGCTTGCCCTTGGGCCACGACCAGTCGTCGTAGCGCGGGCGGTGGATCACCATCACCTCGAGCCCGTCGGCGCCCTGCCGCCACGGCAGCATGCCGGCGGCGAGGACCTCGGCGGCGGGGCCGGCCACGGCGCGGGCGTGCGTGGACCAGGCGGCCGTGCGGTCGGGCGAGTCGGTGGACATCAGGGGACGGTTCCTCCAGCGCGGGTCCCGGCCGACGCCGGGGATGGGCCCGACCAGGATATAGGGGACGGGCGCCCCCGCCCCGCCCCCGCCGGGTCAGCGGGCGGCGGGGCGGTGCTGGACGTCCGCGGCGGCGAGCACGAAGCCCAGGGACTCGTACAGCCGCACGGCCGGGACGTTGTCCGCGTCCACGTACAGGTCGACGCCGGCCACGGACCGCCCCGCCATGTGGTGCAGGCCGGCCAGCGTGAGCGCGCGCCCCAGCCCCCGCCCCCGGGCGGCCGGGGACACCCCGACGGCGTACACCTCGCCCTCCGCCTCCCCGGCGGGACCGGGCTCCACCTTGGTCCAGTGGTAGCCCAGGGCCGTGCCGTCCGCGTCCTCCGCCAGCAGCAGCCCGGGCGCGGAGAACCAGTCCTGGGCCATGCGGTCCGCCAGGTCGGTCCGGGTCAGCGAGCCCTGCTCGGGGTGGTCGGCGAAGGCCGCGGCGTTGAGCTCCAGCCACGTGTCCTCGTCCCTCCCCGGGGCGAACGGGCGGACGCGCACCCCCTCCGGCAGTGCGGTCGGCGGCAGGGCGGCGAGCCCCGCCGCGTCGATCCGCATCCGCCGCAGCTCACGGGCGGGCTCCAGCCCGTGCCGGCGGGCGAGCACTGCCGCGCCGGGCAGGTCGCCGTGCGCCCAGGCGCTCGTGTCCGCCTCCTCCCCGCGCTCGCGGACGGCCCGCTCGGCCGCCGCGGCCAGGGCGCCGCCGAGCCCGGCACGGCGGTGCGCCGGGTCCACGGCCAGCTCCACGACGCCGGGCCCGTCCTCGGCAGCCTCGGGCACCAGGACGGCGGCGCCCGTCAGCGCCCCGTCGGCGTCGCGGGTGACGCCCCACCAGCGCTGTCTGCCGCGGGCCAGCACGGCGCGGGTCTGGTCGTTCAGCGGCGGGTGCCCGTCGGCCTCCCGGACGCGGTCGGCGAGGGCCAGGACGGCGTCGGCCTCCTCGGGGCGGGGGGTGTGCACGGCGGGGGAGACGGTGGTGTCGGACATGCCGCCAGCCTAGGTGTCGGCCCCCGTCGCGGTCTCGTCCTCGCCCCGCGGGGCGAACCGGTAGCCGACGTTGCGCACCGTCACGATCAGCTGCTCGTGGTCCGCGCCGAGCTTGGCGCGCAGGCGTCGCACATGCACGTCCACGGTGCGGGTGCCCCCGAAGTAGTCGTAGCCCCACACCTCCTGCAGCAGCTGCTCGCGCGTGAAGACGCGCCCGGGGCTCTGCACCAGGTGCTTGAGCAGCTCGAACTCGCGGAAGGTGAGGTTGAGCGAGCGCCCGTCCACCTGCGCGCGGTAGCCGGCCGCGTCCACCTCGAGGCCGCCCGCGGCCAGGGGCTGCTCGTCCCCGCCCGCCCCGGGACCGGTGCCGGGGGTGCGCAGGAGCCGGATGCGCGCGTCCACCTCGGCGGGCCCGGCGGTGACGAGCACGACGTCGGCCAGGGACCACTCCGGGCCGACCGCCGTCAGCGCCCCCTCCGTCAGCACGGCCAGGACGGGGGTCTGCGGGCACAGGGCCGCCACGTCCCGGGCCAGCGTGCGCGCGTCGGCCAGGGCCGCCGTCGCGTCCAGGAGGACGCCGTCGCAGTCGGGGTGGGCGGGGACCAGGGCGGCGCGGGGCTCCGCCACGCGCACCTCATGGGTGAGCAGGTCCAGGGCCGGGAGGACCTCCACGGCGCGGGCGGCGCGGGTGAGCATGAGCAGTCGGCCCATGTCGCTCCTCTCGCCGGCCCCGGGCACGGGGTCCTCCCGCGGGGCGTCGTCGGCGAGCATAGCGACGCACGCGCCCCCGGACCCCGCCGCGAACGGGGATGACGACGTCGGCCCGCCGCTGCCCCGTCCGGACCTCCCGTCGGGCGGTCAGGGACGGCGCACCCGCGGAGCCGGCCGCGGTCTTTGGCAGGATGGGGGCCGTGATGCGTCTGACCATGGCCCTGAGCGCCGCCCTCGCCGCCCTCGTGCTCGGCGGCGCCGCGCTGCTGGGCCCCGTCCCCGCCGCCGCGGCCGTCGTGGCGGTGATCGCCGTCATCGCCTGGGGCTGGCCCCGGCAGATGGGCGCGCCGGCCCGGGTGTCCCTGAGCGTCACCATGTTCGTCGCCGGAGTGCTCGGCGTCGTCGTGATGCTCGCCTGGCCCCGCGGCGGCGAGGGCCTGCGGCAGTCGTGGCAGCTGTTCGAGCCCCTGGCCGTCCTGCTGGCGTGGGGCACCATGGCCGCCTTCGTCGTGCAGCTCGTGCGCGGCACGGGCCGCCCGCTGCGCCTCGAGTCCACGGTCGCCACCATGGGCGGTGTCCTGCTGTGCCTGTCCGCCGCGTCCTGGGTGCCCCTGGCCGGCTACGCCGAGGTGCCGCGCGTGGCGGGCCTGGCCGTGACCCTCGCGCTCGCGGTGGCCGGGACCTCCCTCGTCGGGCTCACCCCCTGGATGCAGGGTCGGCCGCGCGTGCTGGCCCTCGTGATGATCCCCGCCAGCGGCGTCGTCGCCTGGCTGGTCTCAATGCTGGTGGGGGCGTCCCCCGCGGCGGCCCCGGTGCACGTGCTGGCCGCCCTGGGCGCGGCCACCCTCGTGGCGCTGACCGCCTCGACGGCGCCCACCAGCCGGCCCCGCCCCGAGGACCGCCCCGTGGGCACCACCCTGCGCCCGCGACGCGCCGGCTACGCCCTCGCGATGGCGCCGGTCGGCGCGGCCGGCATCGTGGGGCACGTCATGCTCGGCTTCCTGGCCTGACCAGGCGCCGCCCGACGGGTAGGATGCGGGCCATGGACTCCCTTGTTGCTCTCGAGATCTTCTTCCTCTGCCTCGTCGTCCTCGCCGGCATCGGCATGGCGGCCGTCGCGGCCGTCGTCATCGGCGGCCTCTTCAAGGGCCAGCGCTGAGCAGCGCGGCCCCACGGGGCCGCGCCGTGATCACCCATGGCCACTGAACTCCCGTACGACCTCACCCCTGAGCTCGCCCCGCTGTCCTGGCTGATCGGCAGCTGGGAGGGCCAGGGCCGTCTCGGCGACGGCACCGAGGGCACCGAGATCTTCTACCAGCGCGTCGACGTCGTGGAGCACGGGCTGCCCTTCCTGGAGTACCGCGCCGAGTCCTGGCTCTGCGAGGCGGACGGCACCCTGCTGCGCCCGCTCACGGTCGAGTCGGGCTTCTGGCAGGTGGACCGGCCCCGGCAGGACGGCGACGTCGGCCCCGGCATGGTCCCCGCCGGCATCGTGCCCGCCTACCGCTCCGCGGAGGACGTCGAGGGGCTGCGCGACCAGGACGACGCGTTCCGCATCACGGCCACGATCGCCCACCCCGGCTCCCTCGCCGAGCTCTACTACGGCCGCATCAAGGGTCCCCAGCTGCAGCTCGTGGCGGACTCCCTGCTGCGCGGCTCGGCCGCCGGGCCGTACGAGCGCGCCACGCGGATGGCTGGCCTGGTGAACGGGCAGCTGTTCTGGCGGTGGGACTCCTCGCCCGCCGAGTCCGGCCCGCTGGACGTGCACGCCTCGGCCATCCTGGACCGCATGCCGGACCCGTCGGAGGGGCGGCTCGCCCCCGGCGCGCCCCGTCCCCGGGGGGAGCGCGGGCAGAGCCCGGAGCAGTCGGCGTGACGGCCGGCCGCAGCCCCCTGCTGGAGGGGTCCCTCGCCGCCGAGGGCGGTCCCGCCCACGGCGCCGTGGAGGCCGAGGGCCAGGACGCCGGCGTCGCCGCCCACTACGGGCGCCCGCTTCCCGAGCAGCGTGCCCTCGCCCGCGGCCGGGCCCTCGTGGACCTGTCCTCGCGCACCGTCGTCTCGGTCTCCGGCCCAGACCGGCTGGGCTGGCTGCACACGCTGACCAGCCAGCACCTCGAGGGCCGACCGGCCGGCACCAACACCGAGACCCTCTTCCTGGACGCCAACGGGCGTATTGAGGCCGCCGTCCACCTACTGGAGGACGGTGCCGCCACGTGGCTGATCGCCGACGCCGCCCACGGCGCCACGCTCGTGTCCTGGCTGCGATCCATGGTGTTCTCCCACCGGGTGACGCTGCGGGACCACTCCGGCGCGGTCGCCGTCGTCGGCGCCACGGCCCCCGTGCCGGGCTGGGAGGACCGCACCGTCTGGGTGGACCCGTGGCCGCAGGTCGACGCCGGCGGCTGGGCGTACACCGCCGACCCCGACCCCGCCGCGCACCCCGGAGCCGACTGGTCCTGGCGGGAGTACCTGGTCACGCGCGCGGACCTCGCGGAGACCGCGGCGCGCCTGGGCGAGGGGGAGCTGGCCGGGTGGAGCCTGGCCGGCGCACTCGCCGCCGAGGCGCTGCGGATCGAGGCCGGCCGGCCCCGTCCCGCCGTCGACGGGGACGAGCGCGTCATCCCCCACGAGCTGGACCTCCTGCGCACCGCTGTGCACCTCGAGAAGGGCTGCTACCGCGGGCAGGAGACCGTGGCGCGGGTCCACAACCTCGGGCGTCCGCCGCGCCGGCTGACCCGGCTGCTGCTGGACGGGTCCTCCCACGCCCTGCCGGCCCCCGGCGCGGCCGTGATCGTGCGCCCCGAGCCGGACACCGCCGAGGCGCGGGGCCGTGCGCGGGCTGTCGGGACGGTCACGAGCGCCGCCCAGCACCACGAGGCCGGGGCCGTGGCCCTGGCCCTGCTCAAGCGGGCCGTCCCCGTGGAGGCGGAGCTCCTCGTCCGGGAGGAGGCCGCGAGCGGCGGCGAGCCGGAGTGGATCGCCGCCGCGCAGGAGCCGCTGGTCTCGCCGGACGCCGGCCAGGTGGTCGGCAGGCCCCGCGGGCTCTCCCGACGCGCCTGAGCGCCCGGCCGGGCCGCGGCTCAGCGACCGAAGAGCACCTTCGCCTCGTCGTACCGGGCGGTCGGGACGGACTTCAGCCCCTTGAGGGCCGCGCTCATCGGGATGGTGATGATGTCGGTGCCGCGCACGGCCACCATCTGACCCCACCGGCGCTGGGCGGCGAGGTCCACGGCCCCCATGCCGAAGCGGGTGGAGAGCACCCGGTCGGTGGCGGTCGGGGCGCCGCCGCGCTGGATGTGACCCAGGACGGTGCTGCGGGTCTCGATGCCGGTCATGGCCTCGATCTCGTGGGTCACCCACTCGCCGATCCCGCCCAGCCGCGGGCGCCCGGACGCCTCCACGCCCGCCTCGGACAGCGGGTCGTCGTGGCCCTCGGGGATGAAGCCCTCGGCCACCACCACCAGCGGGGAGCGGCCCTTCTCATGCACCTGGGATACCCACTCGGCGACCTGCTCCATGGGCGTGCGGACCTCGGGGATGAGGATCGCATGGGCGCCGGCGGCCATGCCGGAGTGCAGGGCGATCCACCCGACGTGGCGCCCCATGACCTCGGCGACCATGCAGCGGTGGTGCGACTCGCCCGTGGTGCGCAGCCGGTCCATCGAGTCGGTGGCGATCTGCACGGCGGTGTCGAAGCCGAACGTGTAGTCCGTGCCCTGCAGGTCGTTGTCGATCGTCTTCGGCACGCCGACCACCGGCAGGCCGTCCTGCGCCAGCCGGTTCGCCCCCGCGAGGGTGCCCTCGCCGCCGATGGCGATAACGGCGTCGATCCCCAGCTCCCGGAGGTTGCGGGCCATGTTCTCGGGGCCGCCGCCGGCGGAGTCGTAGGGGTGGGTGCGGGAGGTGCCGAGGATGGTGCCGCCGGTGCGGGCGAGGCCGCGCACGCGGGTGCGGGGCAGGTCCTCGACGTCCTTCTCGATGATCCCGGCCCAGCCGTTGCGGATGCCCACCATCTCCATGTCATGGGTCTTGATGCCGTGCAGCACGGCCGCCCGGATCACGGCGTTCAGGCCGGGGCAGTCGCCTCCTGAGGTGAGCAGTCCGACGCGCATGGGTGTTCCTCCTGGTCCGGGTGCGGGGGAGGGCGGCCGACGGCCGCCCGCATCCCACCCTAGCCAGGCCGGGCGCGGGGCCGTCAGGACTCGCACGCCCCGGCACCTCGGCTCACTCAGAGAGCAGCGCGCGGATGCGCTCCACGCCCTCCGCCAGATCGTCGTCGCCGAGGGCGTAGGACAGCCTCAGGTAGCCGGAGGGGCCGAAGGCCTCGCCCGGGACGACGGCCACCTCGGCCTGCTCGAGGATGAAGGCGGCGAGCTCGGCGGAGGTGGCCGGGACCACCCCGCCGCGGTAGGTGCGGCCCAGCGCCTCGCGCACGTCCACGTACGCGTAGAAGGCGCCCTCCGGCGTCGGGCAGGAGAAGCCGGGCACGGCGTCCATGGCGGCGACCATCGCCTTCCGGCGGCGGTCGAAGGCGGTCTTCATCTCCTCCACCGCGTCCAGGGGGCCGGCGACGGCGGCCAGCGCCGCCCGCTGGGACACGTTGGCCACGTTCGAAGTGGCGTGGGACTGCAGGTTGGTGGCGGCCTTGATCACGTCGACGGGCCCGGCCATCCACCCCACGCGCCAGCCGGTCATGGCGTAGGTCTTGGCCACGCCGTTGAGGATGACGGCCTGCTCGGCCAGCTCCGGCACGGCCTTGACGATCGAGGTGAACGGCATGCCGTCGTAGGTGAGGTGCTCGTAGATCTCGTCGGTGACCACCCAGAGGCCGTGCTCGAGGGCCCACTCGCCGATGGCGCGGGTCTCCTCCGGGGAGTACACGGCGCCGGTCGGGTTGGACGGGGAGACGAACAGCAGCACCTTGGTGCGCTCCGTGCGGGCGGCCTCGAGCTGCTCCACGCCCACCTTGTACCCGGTCTCGGGCCCCGCGAACACGTCGACGGGCGTCCCGCCGGCCAGCCGGATGGCCTCCGGGTAGGTGGTCCAGAACGGGGAGGGGACGAGCACCTCGTCCTGCGGGTCCAGGAGCGCGGCGAAGGTGTTGTAGACGGCCTGCTTGCCGCCGTTGGTCACCAGGACCTGGGCGGCCTCGAGTGACACCCCGGAGTCCCGGAGGGTCTTGGCGGCGATCGCCTCACGCAGCTCGGGCAGGCCGGCGGCGGGGGAGTAGCGGTGGTTGCGGGGGTCGCGGGCGGCCTCGACGGCGGCCTCCACGATGTAGTCCGGGGTGGGGAAGTCGGGCTCGCCGGCCCCGAAGCCGATCACGGGCCGGCCGGCCGCCTTGAGAGCCTTGGCCTTGGCGTCGACGGCGAGGGTCGCCGAGGGGGCGATGGCGGAGAGCCGGGCGGACACGCGGTGGGCGGGGGCAGCCATGGGGACCTACTTCGTCAGGGGGGCGGACTGGCGCGCGGGCGGCGGACGCCCGCGCGCTCCAGCCTACTGAGCGGGGACGGGGCGGACGACTGCCCGGCGTCGCCGTGACGGGCGGCCCTGCGGCGGGCACGGAGCCGTGTTCGACATCGGCGGCGGGGATGCCGTATCCTGGATCCTCGGTACCGCGGGATCGGTCCCGGGCGCGTCCCGGACGGATCGGCGGACACCTAGGGTAGTGGCGCAATTGGTAGCGCAGCGGTCTCCAAAACCGCAGGTTGCAGGTTCGAGTCCTGTCTGCCCTGCTCGGTGCCGGACCTGTCGGGTCCGGCACTGGACGTGCAGAGCGTTCCGGCGATCCGATCGAGTGAGGCCACGTGACTGAGATGGCGGCGAGCCACGGGAGCTCGACTCCTGAGCCCGAGTCCCAGCGGCGTGGACCGTTCGGTCGGATCGTGCTGTTCCTGCGCCAGGTGATCGACGAGCTCCGCAAGGTGGTCACGCCCACCAGCGAGGAGCTGATCCGCATGACCGGCGTCGTACTCGCCTTCGTGACCGTCATGATCCTCCTGGTCATGGGTCTGGACTGGGTGTTCGGCACCCTCGCCGGCCTGCTGTTCGGCGCGGGTCCGGCCTGAGCGGCCCGGCCGGCGGGAGCGGCGGCGCCGCACGTCCCCATCGGCCCGCCCCGGGCCGTCCGCACCCCGTCAGCAGAAAGCAGGAAGTCGTGTCCGAGCAGGAACTGGATCGTCAGGACGTCGAGGAGTCGGCTGACACCACCACCGTGCAGGAGGCCGACCTCGCCATCGCCGAGGGTCACACCGAGGCCGTGACGGCCGAGGACGCGGAGGAGCGCCTCGAGGAGGCCCTCGCCGACGCCGTGCAGGACGAGGACGCCCCGGCCGCTGAGGAGGCCGCCGCCGTCGACGCCGGCGAGGAGCTGCGCACCCGTCTGCGCCGCCAGCCCGGCGACTGGTACGTGGTCCACACCTACGCCGGCTACGAGAAGCGCGTGAAGACCAACCTCGAGGCCCGCATCCAGACCCAGGACATGGAGGACGCGATCTACGAGATCGAGGTCCCCATGGAGGAGGTCGTGGAGATCAAGAACACCACGCGCAAGATCGTCAGCCGCGTCCGCATCCCCGGCTACGTGCTCGTGCGCATGGACCTCGACGACGCCTCGTGGGGCGTCGTGCGCCACACCTCCGGCGTCACCGGCTTCGTGGGCAACGACGCCCACCACCCGCAGCCGCTCACGCTCGACGAGGTCTACGACATGCTCGCCCCGTCCGTGATCCAGCAGGCCGCCCGCGAGGCGGAGAAGGCCGGTCTGGCCCCGCAGGCCACCGCCGAGTCCGGTGCGGCGTCCGCCCCGGCCATCCACGTGGACTTCGAGGTCGGCGAGTCCGTCACGGTCAACGACGGCCCGTTCGAGACGCTCCCCGCCACGATCTCCGAGATCAAGCCGGAGGCCCAGCAGCTGGTGGTGCTCGTCTCGATCTTCGAGCGCGAGACCCCCGTGACCCTGTCCTTCAACCAGGTGACCAAGGTCATCTGAGGACGCCCAGTCTTCCGCCTCCCGCCGGCCGCCTGCCGGCAGGGGAGCGGTCCCGGCCGCCGCGCCACGGCGGCCACCGCCCCCGGTGCGCTCCTGCGCCGCGGGTCCCCCAGTGAGAGAAGGATCCACCCATGGCTCCCAAGAAGAAGGTCGCCGGTCTGATCAAGCTTCAGATCCAGGCCGGCGCGGCCAACCCGGCCCCGCCCATCGGCCCGGCCCTCGGCCAGCACGGCGTGAACATCATGGAGTTCTGCAAGGCCTACAACGCCGCCACCGAGTCGCAGCGCGGCAACGTGATCCCGGTCGAGATCACCGTGTACGAGGACCGCTCGTTCACGTTCATCACCAAGACCCCGCCGGCCGTCGAGCTCATCAAGAAGGCCGCCGGCGTCCAGAAGGGCTCCGCCACCCCGCACACCGCCAAGGTCGGCTCCCTGACCCAGGCCCAGTGCGAGGAGATCGCGCAGTCCAAGATGGAGGACCTGAACGCCAACGACGTGAAGGCCGCTGCGAAGATCATCGCCGGCACCGCCCGCTCCATGGGCATCACCGTCGAGGGCTGACGCCCACCCCCACCCCCTTCCAGTGGCAGGGCCGAGCGCGGCCCGAGAGACCACGACTGCACAAGGAGAACAGAGCAGATGGCACAGCGCAGCAAGGCATACAAGGCGGCCAAGGCCGCGATCGGGGACACGCTGTACTCCCCGTCCGAGGCGATCACCCTCGCCAAGGAGACCAACCCCTCGAAGACCGACGCCACCGTGGAGGTCGCCCTCCGCCTGTCGGTCGACCCCCGCAAGGCCGACCAGATGGTGCGCGGCTCCGTGAGCCTGCCCCACGGCACCGGCAAGACCGCCCGCGTGGTCGTGTTCGCCACCGGTGAGCGCGCCGAGGCCGCCCGCGCGGCCGGCGCCGACGTGGTGGGCGACGACGACCTGATCGCGAAGATCTCGGAGGGCTGGGTGGACTTCGACGCCGCCGTGGCCTCCCCGGAGCTCATGGGCAAGGTCGGCCGGCTGGGCAAGGTGCTCGGCCCCCGCAACCTGATGCCGAACCCCAAGACCGGTACCGTGACCCCGGACGTGGCCAAGGCCGTGGCCGACATCAAGGGCGGCAAGATCGACTTCCGCGTCGACAAGCACTCCAACCTGCACTTCATCATCGGCAAGACCTCCTTCGAGGCCAAGCAGCTGATCGAGAACTACGCCGCCGCGCTGGAGGAGGTGCTTCGTCTGAAGCCTGCCTCCTCCAAGGGCCGCTACATCTCCAAGGCCACCGTGGCCACCACCTTCGGCCCGGGCGTCTCCATGGACCCCAACGCCGTGGCCCCCAAGGGCGACGAGGCCTGAGCCCCGTCTGAGCCCGCGGTCGCCTGACCGTCGACGACGGCCGGTCGCCTCCCGCACGGGAGGGGCCGGCCGTCGTCGCGGTTGCGGGAGCAGCCGGGGGGAGGGTATGCTGGGCGGACCGAAGACCGCCGGTCGCGGTGATCCATGCCCTCGGGCCCGGACCATCGCCGAAGGCCCTCCCGACGGAGGCGGCCCGCGCAGGTGATGCTGAGCCCCCATGCGGCCGACCTCCTCTGGACGGCCATGTCATGTCGCGCCCCGTGCACCTGCACGGGGCGTTTCTCTTTCCCGTGGGTCGGGCGGTCCCCCCGAACCACCGAGAGGAGTGCCATGGCGACGTCCGCGAAGGAGTCGGCGGTGGCCGAGCTGGCGGACCTGTTCCGCAGCTCGAGCGCCGCTGTTCTGACGGAATACCGTGGCCTGACGGTGTCCGAGCTCAAGCAGCTCCGTGACTCCCTCCGTCAGGATGCGACCTACGCTGTGGCGAAGAACACGCTCGCCGAGATCGCCGCGAAGGACGCCGGCGTGGAGGGCCTCGAGGCCCACCTCGCCGGTCCCACCGCGATCGCGTTCGTGACCGGTGACCCGGTCAGCGTCGCGAAGGCGCTGCGTGACTTCGCCAAGGACCACGACAAGCTCGTGCTCAAGGGCGG
This sequence comes from Micrococcus sp., assembly GCF_030523875.1. GTDB lineage: Bacteria > Actinomycetota > Actinomycetes > Actinomycetales > Micrococcaceae > Micrococcus. The sequence continues at coordinate 18,905 of NZ_JAUNHR010000020.1, forward strand.
CTACATGGATGGCCAGCCCCTGGACGAGGCCGGCATCAAGCAGCTCGCGGACCTCGAGTCCCGCGAGGTGCTGCTGGCCAAGTTCGCCGGCGCGATGAAGGGCAGCATGTCCAAGGCCGCCGCCCTGTTCCAGGCCCCGCTGTCCAAGACCGCCCGCACGGTCGAGGCCCTCCGGGCCCAGCAGGACCAGGCTGCCTGACGCAGCTACCGGGCTGCCCGGCCCACCACTCACCCACGTACGACACGTAAAGGAGCCATCATGGCCAAGCTGACCACCGAAGAGCTGCTCGCCGCGTTCGAGGAGCTGACCCTCATCGAGCTGTCCGAGTTCATCAAGGCGTTCGAGGAGAAGTTCGACGTCACCGCCGCCGCCCCCGTGGCGATGGCCGCTGCCGGCGCCCCCGCCGGCGGTGCTGCCGAGGCCGCCGAGGAGAAGGACGAGTTCGACGTCATCCTCGAGGCCGCTGGCGACAAGAAGATCGGCGTCATCAAGGAGGTGCGCGCCCTGACCTCCCTCGGTCTGAAGGAGGCCAAGGACCTCGTCGACGGCGCCCCCAAGCCGGTCCTCGAGGGCGTCAACAAGGAGACCGCCGAGAAGGCCAAGGAGCAGCTCGAGGGCGCCGGCGCGACCATCACCCTGAAGTGATGCGCGCGGCCTGAGCCGCACCCTTCGTCCACGACCCCCGTCCCGCCTCGGCGGCACGGGGGTCGTGGCACGTCCGCCCGCCCCCAGCCAGGAAGGTCCGTGATGTCCTCCGCCGAGCGCCTCCCCTCCGCCTCGCCGCGCTCCGCCGGCCGCCTGCAGGCCCTCGACGCCACCCGGCTGGCGGCGGCCCTGGCCGTGATGCTGTACCACTGGACCGCCTGGCACCACCGGGAGTGGGGCGGCGGGGACACGGTAGCCCTGGAGGTGTGGCCGGTGCTCGGCCGGCTGTCGAGCCTCGGCTCCCTGGGCGTCCAGCTGTTCTTCATGGTGTCCGGGCTCGTCATCCTGCTCTCGGCGCTGGGACGCAGCCCCGCCCGCTACCTCGGCTCCCGCGTGGGCCGCCTCTACCCCGCGTACTGGGTCGCGGTGCTGCTGGCGGGCCTCCTCCTGTTCGTGATCTGGCCCGAGGCGGGGGAGGGGCGCAGCCCCGTGCAGATCCTCACCAACCTCACGATGCTCCAGGGTGGACTCGGGGGAGGGCAGCCCCACCTGGACGGGGTCTACTGGACCCTCTGGATCGAGGTGAAGTTCTACGCCACGGTCCTCGTGCTGCTGCTGCTGGGGTGGACCACGCCCGACCGGCTGCTCGCCTTCGCCGTCCTCTGGCCCGTCCTCGGCACCGCGCTCTGGTGGGCGGCCCGGGGGCATGCCCAGGCGGCGACGGCCGTCTCGACCTGGCTCTTCCCGGAGTACTCGGCGCTGTTCGCCGTCGGCATCGCGCTGTTCCTGGTCCATCGGCACGGGGGCACTCCGGCGCGGTGGGCCACGGTGGCCGTGACCGCCGCGCTGGCCGTCGGCTGGAGCACGCGGATCCAGGTGCGGGAGACCCTCGGCACCACGGGCCTGGCGGTGCCCACGTGGGCGGTGGCCGGCGTGGTGACGGCGATGGTGGCCTGGGTGGCGTTCGCCACCGTGGGCCCGGCGGCCGGATGGCGGGTGCCCGGCGCGGCCACGGCCGGCGCCCTGACCTACCCCCTGTACCTCCACCACCAGCTGTGGGGCTGGTGGCTCATCGGACGGCTGACGCCCGTGCTCGGACCCCGGCCCACCCTGGCGGTGGCGCTCGTGGTGGTGCTCGGGTGGTCATGGGTGGTGCACCGGTGGGTGGAGCGCCCGCTGGGGCCGCGCCTGCGCGACGGCGCCACGCGCCTGTTCGAACGGGTGCCCGGACTGGGGGAGGAGCCGGCGCGGCCCGGGGGCCCGGACGCCGCGGTCCGCCCCGCCTGACGGGGCCGGTGGACACAGGCTGAGGCCCGGGTTAGGATGACTCTTTGCACCTCCCCTGTCCCAGCGTGCCCGGAAACGGGTGCTGCGGGAGGGATCGCGCGGCCTTCATATAGCGGTGGGCCCGGTCCCATGCCCATGCAGCGGGGGAGGCTGACCGGAACCCTGCAGTCCTGTGGAAGGATCCTACGTGGTCGCCTCGAGCACCTCCAACGAAACCGCTGCCGTCTCCCCCCGCTCCGCCGCCTCCGCCGGGCGCATCACCTTCGCCAAGATCCACGAGCCGCTCGACGTGCCGGATCTGCTGGCGCTGCAGACGGAGTCCTTCGACCGCCTGATCGGCAACGAGCGCTGGATGGCGCGCGTGGACGCCGCCGTGGCCGCCGACGACCACTCGGTCTCGGTCACGTCCGGCCTCACGGACATCTTCGAGGAGATCTCCCCGATCGAGGACTTCCAGGGCACGATGTCCCTGTCCTTCTCGGACCCGGAGTTCGCCGACGCGAAGATGACGGAGGAGGAGTGCAAGGACCGCGACGCGACCTACTCCGCCCCGCTGTACGTCAAGGCCGAGTTCATGAACAACACGACCGGCGAGATCAAGCAGCAGACCGTGTTCATGGGCGACTTCCCGCTCATGACGCGCAACGGCACCTTCATCATCAACGGCACCGAGCGCGTCGTCGTCTCCCAGCTGGTCCGCTCCCCGGGCGCCTACTTCGAGCGCACCCCGGACAAGACCTCGGACAAGGAGATCTTCTCCGCGAAGATCATCCCCTCCCGCGGCGCCTGGTTCGAGCTCGAGGTGGACAAGCGCGACCAGGTCGGCGTCCGCCTCGACCGCAAGCGCAAGCAGCCGGTGACCGTGCTGCTCAAGGCCCTCGGCTGGACCGAGTCCCGCATCCTCGAGGAGTTCGGCCACTACGACTCCATTCGCGCCACCCTCGAGAAGGACGGCACCGCCGACCAGAACGAGGCGCTGCTGGACATCTACCGCAAGCTGCGCCCGGGCGAGCCCGCCGCCGTCGACGCGGCCCAGAACCTGCTGAACAACCTGTACTTCACGCCCAAGCGCTACGACCTCGCCAAGGTGGGCCGCTACAAGCTCAACCGCAAGCTGGGCGTGGACGTGCACCTGGGCGACCCGAACGCCTCCGTGCTGACCGAGGACGACCTCGTCCAGATGGTGCACTTCATCGCCGCGCTGCACGCCGGTGAGACCAGCATCAAGGGCACCCGCGACGGCGAGCCGGTGGACGTGCGCGTCGAGGTCGACGACATCGACCACTTCGGCAACCGCCGCATCCGCGCCGTGGGCGAGCTGATCGAGAACCAGATCCGCACCGGCCTGTCCCGCATGGAGCGCGTCGTGCGCGAGCGCATGACCACGCAGGACGTCGAGGCGATCACCCCGCAGACCCTGATCAACATCCGCCCCGTGGTGGCGGCGATCAAGGAGTTCTTCGGGACCTCCCAGCTGTCCCAGTTCATGGACCAGAACAACCCGCTGGCCGGCCTGACGCACAAGCGCCGCCTGTCCGCGCTCGGCCCGGGCGGCCTGTCCCGCGACCGCGCCGGCATGGAGGTCCGCGACGTCCACCCCTCGCACTACGGCCGCATGTGCCCCATCGAGACCCCGGAAGGCCCCAACATCGGCCTGATCGGCTCGCTGGCCACCTTCGGGCGGATCAACCCGTTCGGCTTCATCGAGACCCCGTACCGCCGCGTGGTGGACGGCCGCGTGACCGACGACGTCGACTACCTCACCGCCGACGACGAGCTGGGCTTCCAGATCGCCCAGGCCAACGCGCCCGTGGACGAGGACGGCCGCTTCGTCGAGGAGCTCGTGCTCTGCCGCCAGCGCGGCGGCGGCGGCGAGCCCGTGCTCTCCACCGTGGAGGACATCGACTACATGGACGTGTCCCCGCGCCAGATGGTGTCGGCCGCGACCGCCCTGATCCCGTTCCTCGAGCACGACGACGCCAACCGCGCGCTCATGGGCGCGAACATGCAGCGCCAGGCCGTGCCGCTCCTGCAGTCCGAGGCCCCCTACGTGGGCACCGGCATGGAGAAGTACGTGGCCGTGGACGCGGGCGACTCCGTCACCGCGACCGAGCCCGGCGTCGTGACCGAGGTGGCCGCGGACCTGGTGACCGTCATGAACGACGACGGCACCACCACGCACTACCCGATCATGAAGTTCTCCCGCTCCAACCAGGGCAACGCGTACAACCAGCGCGTGCGCGTCGCCGAGGGCGACCGCGTGGAGCGCCTGTCGATCATCGCCGACGGCCCGGCCACGGACCAGGGCGAGCTCGCCCTCGGCAAGAACCTCCTCGTCGCGTTCATGCCCTGGGAGGGCCTGAACTACGAGGACGCGATCATCCTGTCCCAGCGCATGGTCTCGGAGGACGTCCTCACCTCGATCCACATCGAGGAGCACGAGGTCGACGCCCGCGACACCAAGCTGGGCGCCGAGGAGATCACCCGGGACATCCCCAACGTGTCCGAGGAGGTGCTGTCCCAGCTCGACGAGCGCGGCATCATCCACATCGGCGCCGAGGTGGAGGCCGGCGACATCCTGGTCGGCCGCGTCACCCCGAAGGGCGAGACCGAGCTGACCCCGGAGGAGCGCCTGCTGCGCGCCATCTTCGGTGAGAAGTCCCGCGAGGTGCGCGACACCTCCCTGAAGGTGCCCCACGGCGAGTCCGGCACCGTGATCGGCGTGCGCATCTTCGACCGTGACGAGGACGACGACCTGCCCCCGGGCGTCAACCAGCTCGTGCGCGTGTACGTCGCCCAGAAGCGCAAGATCACCGACGGCGACAAGATGGCCGGCCGCCACGGCAACAAGGGCGTCATCTCCAAGATCCTGCCGCTCGAGGACATGCCGTTCCTGGCGGACGGCACCCCGGTCGACGTCGTGCTCAACCCGCTCGGCGTGCCCGGCCGCATGAACCTCGGCCAGGTCATGGAGATCCACCTCGGCTGGGCCGCCTCCCGCGGCTGGGACATCCAGGGCGAGCCGGAGTGGATCAAGGACCTGCCCAACTTCCCGCGGCAGTCCGGTCCGGTCAACGTGGCCACCCCGGTGTTCGACGGCGCCGAGGCGCACGAGATCACGGGCCTGCTGGGCCACGTGAACGTGACCCGCGACGGCGACCGCCTCATGGGCACCACCGGCAAGGCGCAGCTGTTCGACGGCCGCTCCGGCGAGCCGTTCCCGGACCCGGTGTCCGTGGGCTACATGTACATGCTCAAGCTGCACCACCTGGTCGACGACAAGATCCACGCGCGCTCCACGGGCCCGTACTCGATGATCACGCAGCAGCCGCTGGGCGGTAAGGCCCAGTTCGGCGGCCAGCGCTTCGGCGAGATGGAGGTGTGGGCGCTCGAGGCGTACGGCGCCGCGTTCACCCTCCAGGAGCTGCTGACCATCAAGTCGGACGACATCCACGGCCGCGTGAAGGTGTACGAGGCGATCGTGAAGGGCGAGAACATCCCCGAGCCGGGCGTTCCGGAGTCCTTCAAGGTGCTCATCAAGGAGATGCAGTCCCTGTGCCTGAACGTGGAGGTCCTCTCCGCCGACGGCCAGACCATCGAGATGCGCGACGCGGAGGACGAGTCGTACCGCGCAGCCGAGGAGCTGGGCATCGACCTGTCCCACGCCGAGCCGAGCTCGGTCGAAGAGGTCTGATCCTCCCCCCTCCCACAGACGTCCTCTGAGAACCACGGAACCAAGGAGTTCACCGGAGCATGACCACTGACAACTCTTTCGGCCTGATGCGCATCGGCCTGGCCACGGCGGACGACATCCGTCGCTGGTCGTACGGCGAGGTCAAGAAGCCCGAGACGATCAACTACCGCACCCTGAAGCCGGAGAAGGACGGGCTCTTCTGCGAGAAGATCTTCGGCCCGACCCGCGACTGGGAGTGCGCGTGCGGCAAGTACAAGCGCGTGCGCTTCAAGGGCATCATCTGCGAGCGCTGCGGGGTCGAGGTGACCCGCTCGAAGGTGCGCCGCGACCGCATGGGCCACATCGAGCTGGCCGCGCCCGTCACCCACATCTGGTACTTCAAGGGCGTCCCCTCGCGCCTGGGGTACCTGCTGGACCTCGCCCCGAAGGACCTCGAGAAGGTCATCTACTTCGCGGCGTACATGATCACGTCGGTCGACGACGAGGCGCGCCACCGCGACCTGCCGAACCTGCAGGCCGAGCACGACCAGGAGACCCGTGTCCTGGCCGACCAGCGCGACGCCGACATCGCCGCCGTCGCCGCGGACCTCGAGAAGGACCTCGCCAAGCTCGAGGCCGAGGGCGCGAAGGCCGCGGAGAAGAAGAAGGCCCGCGACGCCGCGGACAAGACCATGGCGCAGATCCGCAAGCGCGCGGACGCGGAGCTGGACCGCAAGGAGCAGGTCTGGGACCGCTTCAAGAACCTCAAGGTCGCCGACCTCGAGGGCGACGAGGGCCTGTACCGCGCCATGCGCGACAAGTTCGGCGCCTACTTCGAGGGCTCGATGGGCGCGGAGGCGATCCAGCGTCGTCTCCAGACCTTCGACCTCGTGGGCGAGGCCGAGATGCTGCGCGAGACCATCAAGACGGGCAAGGGCCAGCGCAAGACCCGCGCCCTGAAGCGCCTGAAGGTCGTCAACGCGTTCCTCACGACCGTGAACTCGCCCGAGGGCATGGTGCTGGACGCCGTCCCGGTGATCCCGCCGGAGCTGCGTCCGATGGTGCAGCTGGACGGCGGCCGCTTCGCGACCTCCGACCTCAACGACCTGTACCGCCGCGTGATCAACCGCAACAACCGCCTGAAGCGGCTGCTCGACCTCGGCGCGCCCGAGATCATCGTCAACAACGAGAAGCGCATGCTCCAGGAGGCCGTGGACTCGCTGTTCGACAACGGCCGTCGCGGCCGGCCGGTCACCGGCCCGGGCAACCGTCCGCTGAAGTCGCTGTCCGACATGCTCAAGGGCAAGCAGGGCCGCTTCCGCCAGAACCTGCTCGGCAAGCGCGTCGACTACTCCGGCCGCTCCGTGATCGTGGTGGGCCCGCAGCTCAAGCTGCACCAGTGCGGCCTGCCCAAGCAGATGGCGCTCGAGCTGTTCAAGCCGTTCGTGATGAAGCGCCTGGTGGACCTCAACCACGCGCAGAACGTGAAGTCCGCCAAGCGCATGGTGGAGCGCTTCCGCCCGCAGGTGTGGGACGTGCTCGAGGAGGTCATCTCCGAGCACCCCGTGCTGCTGAACCGCGCCCCCACGCTGCACCGCCTCGGCATCCAGGCGTTCGAGCCCCAGCTCGTGGAGGGCAAGGCCCTGCAGCTGCACCCACTCGTCTGCTCGGCGTTCAACGCGGACTTCGACGGCGACCAGATGGCCGTGCACCTGCCGCTCTCCCCGGAGGCGCAGGCCGAGGCCCGTCTGCTCATGCTCTCGAGCCACAACATCCTCAAGCCCTCGGACGGCCGCGCGGTCGCCGTGCCGGCCCAGGACATGATCATCGGCCTGAACCACCTCACCACCGTGCGCGAGGACGAGGCGGGCGCGGGCACCGCGTACGCCACCGTGGCCGAGGCGATCATGGCGTTCGACGCCGGCGAGCTGCACCTGAACGCGCCGGTGACCATCGGCGTCGAGGGCTTCGTGCCCTCGGAGGCCGTGCCGGCGCCGGAGGGGTGGACCGAGGGCATGCTCGCCCCGATCCGGACCACCCTCGGCAAGGTGCTCTTCAACGAGCTCCTGCCGGCGGACTACCCCTGGCTGGACGGCCAGGCCACGAAGGGCACCCTCGGCCAGCTGGTCAACGACCTCGCCGAGCGCTACCCGATGGTGGTCACCGCCCAGACTCTCGACAACCTCAAGGACGCGGGCTTCCACTGGGGCACCTGGTCCGGCGTGACCGTGGCGATCTCGGACATCACGTCCGACTTCGACAAGGCCTCGATCATGCAGGGCTACGAGGAGCAGGCGCAGCGCGTCCAGGCCCAGTACGACAAGGGCCTGATCGCCGACGACGAGCGCCGCTCCGAGCTGATCGACATCTGGAACAAGGCCACCGACGAGGTCGCCGCGGCCATGAAGGACGGGCTCTCCGAGCTCAACACCATCAACCGCATGGTGTCCTCCGGCGCCCGAGGCAACTGGCTGCAGGTCCGTCAGATCGCGGGCATCCGCGGCCTGGTGGCCAACCCGAAGGGCGAGATCATCCCGCGCCCGATCAAGTCCTCGTACCGCGAGGGCTTGTCGGTGCTCGAGTACTTCTCCGCCACCCACGGCGCCCGCAAGGGCCTCGCGGACACCGCCCTCAAGACGGCGAACTCGGGCTACCTGACCCGTCGTCTCGTGGACGTGTCCCAGGACGTGATCGTCCGCGAGGAGGACTGCGGCACCGGCCGCGGCCTGTCCGTGACGATCGCCGTGCCGAACGCGGACGGCGAGCTGCAGGCGCACGAGCAGGTCGAGAACTCGGCCTTCGCCCGCACGCTGGCCCAGGACGTCACGGGCGAGGACGGCACCGTGCTGGCCTCGGCCGGCGCGGACGTGGGCGACGTGCTGATCGGCGAGCTGGTGGCCGCGGGCGTCGCGGAGATCAAGGTGCGCTCCGTGCTCACCTGCGACTCCGCCGTCGGCACGTGCGCCAAGTGCTACGGCCGCTCGATGGCCACCGGTCAGCTGGTGGACATCGGCGAGGCCGTGGGCATCATCGCCGCCCAGTCCATCGGCGAGCCGGGCACCCAGCTCACCATGCGCACGTTCCACACCGGCGGCGTGGCCTCGGCGGACGACATCACCCAGGGTCTGCCCCGCATCCAGGAGCTCTTCGAGGCCCGCACCCCCAAGGGCGTGGCCCCGATCTCCGAGGTCGCCGGCCGCGTGACGATCGAGGACACCGACGCCTCGATCCGCCTGATCCTCACGCCGGACGACGGCTCCGAGGAGATCGCCTACCCGGTGCTGCGCCGCGCCCGCCTGCTCGTGCAGGACGGGGAGCACGTGGCCGTCGGCACGCAGCTGGTGGCCGGCGCCGTGGATCCCAAGCAGGTCCTGCGCGTGCTCGGCCCGCGGGCCGCCCAGCGCTTCCTCGTGGAGGAGGTGCAGGACGTGTACCAGTCGCAGGGCGTGGGCATCCACGACAAGCACGTGGAGGTCATCGTCCGGCAGATGCTGCGCCGCATCACCGTGATCGAGTCCGGCGAGACCGACCTGCTCCCGGGCGAGCTCACTGACCGCGCCCGGTTCGTGGCGGCCAACCGCGCCGCCGTGGCCGAGGGCAAGCAGCCGGCCTCGGGCCGTGACGAGCTCATGGGCATCACCAAGGCCTCGCTCGCCACCGACTCGTGGCTGTCCGCGGCGTCCTTCCAGGAGACCACCCGCGTCCTGACGCAGGCGGCCATGGAGGGCAAGTCGGACCCGCTGCTGGGCCTGAAGGAGAACGTGATCATCGGCAAGCTGATCCCGGCCGGCACCGGCCTGGACCGCTACACCCAGACGGCCGTGGAGCCGACGGAGGAGGCCAAGGCCTCGCTGTTCGCCTCCCCGGTGGGCTTCGCCGACTTCGACTACCCGGGCCTGGACCAGCCGCTCGGGGACGCGGAGTTCCACGCGGTCTCCCTGGACGACTACGGCCGGGGCGTGTGCGCGTCGGCGTCGGTCAGCGGCGCGACATGTACAGGGTGAAGGCGTGCGCCAGGGCCTTGTGGAGGGGGAAGTCCCACTCGCCGTGGGTCTGGACGATGTCCGCCCCCTGCGTGGTCTTGAACTCGGTCAGGCCGGTGATCCGGTCCTCGCTGTCCACGGACCCCGGGACCCCGCCCAGGTCCAGCCAGTGGCAGCCCTGGTCGATGCCCGCCTTGATCTGCTCGAACTCCAGCAGACGCGGGGCGTCGCGCTTCCGCTCCCGCTGGGAGGAGGCGGAGTACGGCCGCCAGCACACGTGGCCCTGCTGGACGTGGAACGCGGCGGCCACGGGGTCGCCCTCGAACTCGGCGAGGTAGAGGGTGACGTCGGCCAGCTCGGAGCCGCCGAGCTCGGCCATCACACGCGCGAAGTACTCCTTCGGACGCCCGGTGAAGCGGTCCCGCTCGGCGGTCTCGTCCTGCAGGGCCTCCCACTCCTCGAGGCGCTCGGGCCCGCCGACGACGACGTCCAGGTCGTTGCGCAGGGAGCGCCGCGTGCGCTTGCGGCTGGAGCCGCTCATGCGGGCGAGCACGCCCTCGGCGTCGAGCCCCTCGAGGGGGATGCGGGCCTGGAACATCGGCTGGCCGGCCGAGAAGCCCGGCAGCACCTCGGGCGCCCGCCAGCCGGCCTCGGCCAGGCGACGCTGGACGTCCAGGGCGTCCTCGTCCACCTCGCCCGGCAGGTCGGTGAGCATCCGGTGCTGCGGGTCGGGCAGGGCCTTGCGGACCGTGTCCGCGTCCCACCGGCGCACGACGCCGGGCGGGGCTGCGCGCACCAGGAACGCGCCCTGGCCGTGCAGCTCGGCGACGAGCGCGGAGAGGGCGGCGACCAGGTCGACGCCCTCGTCCAGCACCGGGCCCTCGGCGATGTACGCGAGGAAGGCGCGGCCGAGCACGGGCGTGCGCGCGGGGACGGGAAGGCGGCGGCCCAGCACCAGCGCGGCGCCGACGAGGCGACCGTCCTGCTCGAGGCCGAGCGACTGGGCGGACCAGTCGGTCTTGACCCGCGCCCACGCGGGGTTCTGCAGGAAGGAGGCGCCCGGGTGGCGGCGCAGGACCTCGACGTGCTCGGCCTCCGTGATCGGACGGACCGTCACGGGGGAGGCGCTCCCGGAGGGGCGGTCGGCGGACAGGGTCGCGGCGTCGGGGGAGGTGTCAGTCACGGCGCCCACTCTACGCCGTGGTCCCCAGGCGGACTGGGGGCGTGTGGTACGCTGGGCGGGATTGTTTTTCCAAGTGGCAGAGTGGACCCGGTCCGGTCGCGGGGTTGTTGCGCGACAGATGCCACACTTTTGCACGCCTGCGGCCCTTCACCCCCTGGGGGTCGGCCGCCGGCCGCCGCAGAGTCGAGGAACGAGCAGCGTCGGCTCCGGGCCGACGCACCCCGTCAGCGATCACGACAAGGAAGGCTGAAGAGTGCCTACGATTCAGCAGCTGGTCCGCAAGGGCCGCTCACCGAAGGTCGTCAAGACCAAGGCCCCTGCGCTGCAGGGCAACCCCATGCGTCGTGGCGTGTGCACCCGTGTGTACACCACGACCCCGAAGAAGCCGAACTCCGCGTTGCGCAAGGTCGCCCGCGTCCGCCTCAACGGCGGCGTCGAGGTCACCGCGTACATCCCGGGCGAGGGCCACAACCTGCAGGAGCACTCGATCGTGCTCGTCCGCGGCGGTCGTGTGAAGGACCTGCCGGGCGTGCGCTACAAGATCGTGCGCGGCGCGCTGGACACTCAGGGCGTGAAGAACCGCGGCCAGGCCCGCTCCCGCTACGGCGCCAAGAAGGAGAAGAAGTAATGCCTCGTAAGGGTCCCGCTCCGAAGCGCCCCCTCGTCGTCGACCCCGTCTACGGCTCCCCGCTGGTCACGCAGCTGATCAACAAGGTGCTGATCGACGGCAAGAAGTCCACCGCCGAGCGCATCGTGTACGGCGCGCTCGAGGGCGCCCGCGCCAAGAACGGCGCCGATCCCGTGGCCACGCTCAAGAAGGCCATGGACAACATCAAGCCGGCCCTCGAGGTCCGCTCCCGCCGCGTCGGCGGCGCCACCTACCAGGTGCCCGTCGAGGTCAAGCCGGGCCGCTCCACGGCCCTCGCCCTGCGCTGGCTGGTCGGCTTCTCGAAGGCTCGCCGCGAGAAGACCATGACCGAGCGTCTGATGAACGAGATCCTGGACGCCTCGAACGGCCTGGGCGGCGCCGTGAAGCGCCGCGAGGACACCCACAAGATGGCCGAGGCCAACAAGGCCTTCGCCCACTACCGCTGGTGATCCCGTCGGCCCGGACCGCGTGAGAGCGCGGCCCGGGCCGCAGGCGTGCGCCCCGCACGGGGCGCGCGCCCCCCGCCTCCGTCCCTCGAGACCCCCACACGACCACTCCGACCAAGGGAGACACCGTGGCACAGGACGTGCTGACCGACCTGAACAAGGTCCGCAACATCGGCATCATGGCCCATATCGATGCCGGCAAGACCACCACCACCGAGCGCATCCTGTTCTACACGGGTGTCAACCACAAGCTGGGCGAGACCCACGACGGCGCGTCGACCACCGACTGGATGGAGCAGGAGAAGGAGCGCGGCATCACCATCACCTCCGCCGCGGTGACCTGCTTCTGGAAGAACAACCAGATCAACATCATCGACACCCCCGGCCACGTGGACTTCACCGTCGAGGTGGAGCGCTCCCTGCGCGTGCTGGACGGCGCCGTGGCCGTGTTCGACGGCAAGGAGGGCGTGGAGCCCCAGTCGGAGACCGTGTGGCGCCAGGCAGACAAGTACAACGTCCCCCGCATCTGCTTCGTCAACAAGATGGACAAGCTCGGCGCGGACTTCTACTTCACCGTGGACACGATCGTGAAGCGCCTCGGCGCCAAGCCGCTCGTGATGCAGCTGCCCATCGGCGCCGAGAACGACTTCGTGGGCGTCGTCGACCTGCTGACCATGAAGGCCTTCGTGTGGCCGGGCGACGCCAAGGGCGACGTGACCATGGGCGCCGAGTACGAGACCCGTGAGATCCCCGAGGAGCTCAAGGAGAAGGCGGAGCAGTACCGCACCGAGCTCATCGAGGCCGTCGCGGAGACCTCCGAGGAGCTCATGGAGAAGTACCTCGAGGGCGAGGAGCTCACCGAGGACGAGATCGTCGCGGGCGTGCGCCACCTGACCGTGAACGCCGAGGCCTACCCGGTCTTCTGCGGCTCCGCGTTCAAGAACCGCGGCGTCCAGCCGATGCTCGACGCCGTCGTGGCGTACCTGCCCAACCCGCTGGACGCCGGCGCCGTCAAGGGCCACGCCGTGGGCGACGAGGAGCAGGAGCTCGAGCGCGAGCCCTCCAAGGACGCTCCGTTCTCCGCGCTGGCCTTCAAGATCGCCTCGCACCCGTTCTTTGGCACGCTGACCTTCATCCGCGTGTACTCCGGCCGTCTGGAGTCCGGCGCGCAGATCCTCAACGCCACCAAGGGCAAGAAGGAGCGCATCGGCAAGCTGTTCCAGATGCACGCCAACAAGGAGAACCCGGTGGAGGAGGTCGTGGCGGGCCACATCTACGCCGTGATCGGCCTCAAGGACACCACCACGGGCGACACGCTGTGCAACCCGAACGAGCCGATCATCCTCGAGTCGATGACCTTCCCGGAGCCCGTGATCTCCGTGGCCATCGAGCCCAAGTCGAAGGGCGACCAGGAGAAGCTCTCCACCGCTATCCAGAAGCTCGTGGCCGAGGACCCGACGTTCCGCGTCAACCTCAACGAGGAGACCGGCCAGACCGAGATCGGCGGCATGGGCGAGCTGCACCTCGACGTGTTCGTCGACCGCATGCGCCGCGAGTTCCGCGTCGAGGCGAACGTGGGCAAGCCCCAGGTCGCCTACCGCGAGACCATCAAGCGCAAGGTCGACAAGGTCGACTACACGCACAAGAAGCAGACCGGCGGCTCCGGCCAGTTCGCCAAGGTCCAGCTCTCCTTCGAGCCGCTGGACACTGCGGACGGCGAGATCTACGAGTTCGAGAACGCCGTCACCGGCGGTCGCGTGCCCCGTGAGTACATCCCGTCGGTGGACGCCGGAATCCAGGACGCCATGCAGTTCGGCGTGCTCGCCGGCTACCCCATGGTGGGCGTGAAGGCGACGCTGCTCGACGGCGCGTACCACGACGTGGACTCCTCCGAGATGGCGTTCAAGATCGCCGGCTCGCAGGCGTTCAAGGAGGGCGTGAAGAAGGCGTCCCCGGTCATCCTCGAGCCGCTGATGGCCGTGGAGGTCCGCACCCCCGAGGAGTTCATGGGCGACGTCGTCGGCGACCTGAACTCCCGCCGCGGCCAGATCCAGTCGATGGAGGACGCCACCGGCGTGAAGGTGGTCAACGCCCTCGTGCCGCTGTCGGAGATGTTCGGCTACATCGGCGACCTGCGCTCCCGCACCCAGGGCCGCGCGGTCTACTCGATGACCTTCCACTCCTACTCCGAGGTCCCGAAGAACGTGGCCGACGAGATCATCCAGAAGTCCCAGGGCGAGTGAGCTGACGCTCTCCCGCCCTGAGGTAACCCACCTGAGCCGCGGGAGCGGCCGCCGCGCGCGGCCGCCCCGCGGGGCGCTCGGCCGGCGCCCGGCGCGCCGGCCCGAGCACGGGACGCATCAGGTCCGGTCCGCTCCGGCGGCCCCGCCGGCCTGGAGCCGGACCGGTCCTCGACTCGCCGGATTTCCCCAACCCCGCATCACCCCAGTAGACTCGCCGAGTTGTCAGCTCGTCACCCGTGGCTGAGCAGTCTTCTTGACGAGGAAACAAGTTCTTAGGAGGAACCTGTGGCAAAGGCAAAGTTCGAGCGGACCAAGCCGCACGTCAACATCGGCACCATCGGCCACGTTGACCACGGCAAGAC
>NZ_JAUNHR010000112.1 GCF_030523875.1 Micrococcus sp.
CGCCCCGGCCGTCGCCGGGGCAGCGGTCGCCGGGCCGGTCGGCGCCTCCGGGGCCGCGGCTGCTCCGTCCCCCGGAGGGACCGGCGGCCTAACCGCCCTCGGCCCCGTCCAGGGTCCGGCCTCCGCCTCCGGCGGCACCGCCCCGCACTGGCCCTCGCTGCTCCTGGGCGCCGGCGGCGTCGCCGTCCTGCTGGGTTTCGGGGCGCTGGTGTACCGGATCGCGCGCGCCCGATGAGCACGCGTCGCCTCCTCGCGGCCCTCGCCGCGGGCGCGCTCGCCCTGACCGGCTGCGCGCCGCTCACCGGCGCTGCCCGTCCCGAGGCCGAGCCCCCCGCCCACCGTCTGCGCGTGGTGACGACCACCCCGGTGATCGCCGACGTCGTCCGCCAGGTGGCGGGGGAGCACGCGGACGTCACCTCGATCGTCCCCGCCGGCCGGGACCCGCACTCCTACGAGCCGACGCTGCGCCAGGCCCGCGACGTCGCCTACGCGGACCTCGCCTTCTCCACGCACCTGCTTCTCGAACCGGAAGCCCAGATGCGCCTGCTGCGCTCCACGCTGCCCGCCGAGGCGAGCCTCGTGGAGCTCTCCGAGAGCGCCGCCCAGGACGGCATCGACCTGCTGCCGGTCGTGGAGAACCCGATCCTCGACCAGCTCTGGCTGGGCGCCCGGAACGATGCCGCGGACGGCCGTGCCCTGCACCTGCGCCTGGACCGCGCCGAGGGCCCTGGCGACGCGCACGCGTTCCTGACCCGCACCTTCGGCACGGTCGAGGCCGTGTTCGACTCCCGCCGCCCGGGAGGTCAGCTCGCCCTGCCCGGCGGCGCACACACGCATCTGAGCTGGGCGTTCACACGCCCGGGACGCTACACCCTGACGCTGAGCGCGGTGGACGACGCCGGCACGCCGGTCACCGAGGCCACCGACGTGACGATCATGGTGGGGCGGGCCCCGCAGGAGGAGCCGGAGCTGGCCGGGCGCCGCGTCGTGGACGCCGGCCACGCCGACCTCGTCATGGACCCGGACTCCCGCCGGGTCGCCGTGCGGGCCGACCGGCAGGGCACGCGCGGGGGCGTGGACACGCTCGCGGCGTCCGACGTCGTGCTCGCGGTGACGCCGAAGGCGGTCACCGGCGTCCCGCCGAGCACCGCCTACCGGTTCCTCGGGCCCGTGGACGCCGAGGTGTACCTGCTGCCGCAGGCGGTGGTGGGCAACCACGTCCACGGCAGCCTCGACCCGCACGTGTGGTTGGACCCCCACAACGTCGCCGCGTGGACCAGCCGTGTCGAGCGCGCCCTCGTGGCGGCCGACCCGAGCCACGCCGCCGACTACCGCCGCAACGCGGCCACCGCCCGTGAGCGTCTGCGCGAGCTGCACGCACGGCTCTCGGCCGTCCTGGCGGACCTGCCGCCCGAGCGCCGCCGCCTCGTCACCACCCATGACGCGTACGCCTACTTCGCGCGGGCCTTCGATCTCCAGGTGGCCGGGTTCGCGGTGCCGGCGACGGCGGCCCAGCCCGGCCCGCGCGGTCAGGGCCGGCTCGCCGCCGCCCTGCGGGACCTGGATGTGCCCGCCGTGTTCGCCGAGGGCGGCGACGACGGGCAGAACGCCGTCCTGCGCCGCGTCGCGGCGGCGGCCGACGTCCCCGTGTGCGAGCTGACCGGGGACGTGACCGACCCCGCGGACCCCACCTACGCGGCGCTGCTGACCCGCGCCGTCACCACCGTCCACGCGTGCCTGGCCGACCCGGCCCAGGCCCCGACCGAGAGGCCCCGGCCATGACCCCCTCGACCCCCGCACCCGTCCCGCGGACCGCCCTCGCCTCCCTCGCCGCCGCCCTTGCGGCGACACTGGGCATCTGCACGGCCGCTCCGGCGGTGGGCACTCCAGCGGTCTCCGGTCTGTCCCCGGCCACCGCACCCTCCGCGGCGTCCGGCGTCGTGGACGGCACGGACGGCCTCGCCCAGACGGTCACGGCGGACGAGGCCTCCGCCTCGGACCGGCATGTGATCGAGGCCGGTCACGTGGACATCGGCCCGCGTGTGGTGGACGGCCGATGGACCCTGCAGCTGCGCGACGACTCCCAGGCCACGCCGGTCTGGCGCACCGCCGAGCAGACGGTCCTGCGGGTGCCGGACGCCGCGCGCCTGCCCGTGCCCGAGGACCAGGCCTACGCGTTCCTGGGCGAGGAGCCGGGCACGCCCGTCTTCGTGCTGCCCCAGGTCGAGGACGACCGGATGCCCTGGCCGGGCTGGAGCACCCAGCACCCGGACGCGCTGGCGGCCATGACCCGCGGCGTCGAGTTCCGGCTCGAGTCTGCCCAGGGCCCGGGACGCATGCTCATGTACGTGGACTCGGGCGCGTTCGAGGGGCCCCAGGTGCTCTGGGACTCCGAGCAGCCCGGTGGCCAGCGCGTGTTCGCGGAGGCCAACACCCACACCCACGCGAACTGGGTCTTCACCCGCCCCGGTGTGTACGCCCTCACCGTCTCGGCGGTGACCACCTCCCCCCAGGGCGCCGAGCTGAGGGACACCCGCGTGCTGCGCTTCGCCGTGGGGGACGCCACGGACGTCGAGGACGCCTTCACCGTGGACGGCGCCGCCGCATCCGGTCCGCAGGGCGGCGTCCCGGACGCCGTGTGGTGGGCTGCGGCAGCGGCGGGCGTGCTCGCCGTCGCCGGCCTGATCGTGGGGCTGGCCGGGCGGCGGACCCGCCCCGCGCGTGCGCGCCGGAGCGCCCGGTGAGCGCCGCGCCGCTGATCGCCTGGGAGGGCGTCGACGTCGACCTCGCCGGGCGCCGCATCCTGACCGGCGTGGACCTGGCCGTCCGGGCGAGGGAGCTTGTGGGCGTCGTGGGCCCCAACGGCGCCGGCAAGACGACGTTGCTGCGCGCGGCCCTCGGCCTCGTCCCGCTCAGCGCGGGCCGGGTGCGCTGGTCCGGAGCGGTCCTGGACCGGCGCGGGCCCGTGGGCTACGTGCCCCAGCGCCACGCCACGGCGTGGGAGCTGCCCATGAGCGTGCGGGACCTGGTGGCCACGGGCCGCCGCACCCGCCGCCGGCCCGGGCTGCCGCTGCGCCGCGGCGACCACGCCGCGATCGACGCCGCCCTGGCGCGTGCCGACGTCGCCCATCTGGCCGAGCGCCCCGTGGCGGACCTCTCCGGCGGCCAGCGCCAACGGGCCCTGATCGCCCGAGCCCTGTCGCGCGAGCCGCGGGTGCTGCTGCTGGACGAGCCCTACACCGGCGTGGACGCCCCCACCCAGCTGGCCCTGGACGGGCTCCTGCGAGGGCTGGCGGAGGAGGGGGTCGGCGTCGTGATGACCACCCACGACCTGCGCGCCCTGCTGCGCGTGGCCACCCGGCTCGTCGTCGTCGACGGCGGCGTCCGGGTCGACGCCGAGCCCGACACCGCCCTGACCCACCCCGCCGTGCACGCCGTGTTCGGCCTCCACCCCGACCTGCTCCCGGCCCCGGCCGGGGACGCCCCCATCCGAACGATCCCGAGGGAGGACGCCCGTGCGGCCCTTTGACTTCTTCGTCGACCTGCTGCACCCGCAGCTCGACTTCCTGCCGCGCGCGCTCGCGGTCTCCGTCCTGGCGGCGGTGGTCTGCGCGGTCGTGGGCACCCACGTGGTGCTGCGCGGCAACGCGTTCGTGGGGGAGGCCGTGGCGCACGCCGTGTTCCCCGGGATCGCCGTGGCCGTCCTGCTGGGCGGCAGCGTGCTCCTGGGCGGTGCCGTCGCCGGCGTCATCACCGCCGTCCTGTTCACCCTCGCCGCGCAGAGCAGGCGGGTGACGCAGGACTCCGCCATCGGCATCTGCTTCGTGGCGGCGTTCGCGCTGGGCCTCGTGCTGCTCTCCCGGGCGCGCGGCTACACCGGCTCCCTGGAGGGGTTCCTCTTCGGCTCCGTGATGTCCGTGCCCGCCGAGGAGCTGCCGGTCCTGGCGGCCTTCGGCGCCGCCCTGGTGGCCGTCACCGCGTGGCTGACGCCCACGTTCCTCACGGTGGCCCTGGACCGCGAGTCCGCGCGTGCCCAGGGCCTGCCCGTGGTGGCGCTCGACCTCGCCCTCAACCTGCTCGTCACCCTGGCGATCGTCATGTCCGTCCACGTGGTCGGCAACATCCTGGTGGTCGCGCTGCTCGTGGCCGCCCCGGCCGCCGCGCGGCTGTGCACGGACCGCTGGCGGACCATGCTGGTGCTGGGCCCCGCCTTCGGCGCCCTCGCAGCCCTGATCGGCCTGTGGGCCGCGTGGACGTGGGACGTCCCGGCCGGTGCCGCGATCGTGCTGGCAGCCGCCGCCCTCTTCCTCATGGCACTGGTGGCCGGCCCCCGTCACGGTCTGCTGGCCGTGCGACGCACGCGTCCTCGTGCCGTCCGCTCCGCGCGCGGGGGCGGGACCGCCCCCGCCCCGCGCCGGATGCCCGCGCGGGTCCGTGGCCTGGGACGCGCCGGGGCCGCGGTCGCCGTCGTGGGGCTCCTCCTCGGCGGCTCGCTGGGCGGCGCCGTCGCGGGTGCCCCGGGCGCCGCCGCGGCCGAGCCCCCCGCGCGCCGGGCCCTGCACCACACCCACGTGGACGCCACCCACCTGCACTGGGACGACGAGCGTGGCCTGCGGCTGGACCTCATCGAGGGGCAGAACACGCTCGTCCCGGCCGACGACGTCGTGATCGACGTCCAGGAGGAGCTGTACGAGGGCGTGGACGTCTCCAAGCTGACGGTGCCCGAGCCCCGCGAGGGACGGGACCTGAGCTTCCTCGGCGCTCCCGGCACCACCCTCTGGAACGCCCCCCAGGCCCTCTACGGGGACTGGAAGCCCGTGTGGGTGGGCATCGGCGCCGGCGAGGTGCCGGCCTCCCGCGCGGACATCACCGCCCTGCGCATCCATCTCGTGGACGTGCAGGGCCCGGGAGACGTGGAGGTGTTCTCCATGAACGCCACCGGAGTGCAGCGGGCGTTCTCCTCGACGGACCCGGCGCACGCCTCCTTCGCCGTCGCCCCGCACGCCCACGGCCACTTCAACTGGACCTTCTCGAAGCCGGGAACGTACACGCTCGCCTTCGAGGGCCGCGGACGCAACCCGCGCACCGGCGGGGACCTCGTCTCCAACCGCTCGAAGGTCGTCTTCCGCGTGGGCCCGCCCTCGGCGCAGACCGACGCGCCTCCCGTGGGGCCGGAGTCCCAGCGCCACCCGGGTGGCACGGGCATCGCTCCGGGCACCTCCGAGCCCGGCCCGGTGGATGCGCCGGCGCCGCCCTCCGTCCCCGCCCCCGCACCGGGGACCACGACGCCGGACCCGGGCGGCTCCCAGCCGGGCGCTCCGAC
>NZ_JAUNHR010000021.1 GCF_030523875.1 Micrococcus sp.
CGTGAAGACCTTCGACGAGCTGCATGCCGAGCTGACCCGCAAGGTCCAGGAGCGCCCCGAGGGCTCCGGGACCGTCGCCCAGGTGGACGCCGGCGTCCACGCGATCGGCAAGAAGATCGTGGAGGAGGCCGCCGAGGTGTGGATGGCCGCCGAGTACGAGACCAAGGACGAGGCCGCCGAGGAGATCTCGCAGCTGCTCTACCACCTGCAGACCATGATGATCGCCAAGGACATCAGCCTCGAGGACGTCTACCGGCACCTCTGAGCGCCGTCCGTCCCGTCCCCACCCCCGTCCTCCCCACCGTCCAGGAGACACCAGTGCTGCGCATCGCCGTGCCCAACAAGGGCGCCCTGTCCGAGTCCGCCCGCGAGATCCTCCTGGAGGCCGGCTACCGCCAGCGGCGCGACTCCCGCGAGCTGGTGCTCGTGGACCCCGAGAACGACGTGGAGTTCTTCTACCTGCGCCCCCGGGACATCGCGGTCTACGTCGGTCAGGGCACCCTCGACGTCGGCCTCACCGGCCGGGACCTGTTCGCGGACGCCCAGGTGGAGGACACCGCCGAGGAGATCATGGCGCTCGGCTTCGGCCGCTCCGTGTTCCGCCTGGCCGCCCCCGTGGGGACGTTCGGAACCGCCGCCGAGCTGACCGGCAAGCGGATCGCCACCAGCTACGACGGCCTGCTCTCCGACTACCTCGAGCGGACCGGCCTGGACGCCACGGTGGTCCACCTGGACGGCGCCGTGGAGTCCTCGGTGCAGCTCGGCGTGGCGGACGCGATCGCCGACGTCGTGGAGACCGGCAGCACCCTGCGCGCCGCCGGCATGGAGACCTTCGGCGAGCCGATCCTGGACTCCGAGGCCATCCTCATCGGCCGCGCCGGAGCCCGCCCGGAGGGCCTGGACGTGCTGCTGCGCCGCCTCACCGGCGTGCTCGTGGCCCGCCGCTGGGTGATGATCGACTACGACATCAGCCGCGACCTCCTCGAACGCGCCGTGGCCGTCACCCCGGGCCTGGAGTCGCCCACCGTCTCCCCGCTCAAGGACGAGTCCCAGGTCGCCGTGCGCTCGATGGTCCGCAAGTCCGACTCGAACCGGGTCATGGACGAGCTGTACGCCCTCGGCGCCCGCGGCATCCTGGTCTCCGCCATCCACGCCATCCGCCTCTGACCCGCCCCGTCACCGAGTCCCGCCCCCGCGAAGGAGCCCCCATGAGCGTCGCCGTACGCGTCATCCCCTGCCTCGACGTGGACGCCGGCCGCGTGGTCAAGGGCGTGAACTTCGAGAACCTGCGCGACGCCGGCGACCCCGTGGAACTGGCCGCCCGGTACGGCGCCCTCGGCGCGGACGAGCTGACCTTCCTGGACGTCACCGCCACCACGGGGGAGCGGGCCACGATGTTCGACGTGGTCACGCGGGCCGCCGAACAGGTGTTCATCCCGCTGACCGTGGGCGGCGGGGTCCGCTCGGTGGAGGACGTGGACCGACTGCTGCGCACCGGCGCGGACAAGGCGTCGGTGAACTCCGCGGCGGTGGCCCGTCCCGAGCTGATCGAGGAGGTCACCCGGCGGTTCGGCAACCAGGTCCTGGTGCTGTCCCTGGACGCGCGGCGCACCGAGGACCCGCGCTGCGCGTCGGGCTACGAGGTCACCACGCACGGCGGCCGCAAGGGCACGGGCATCGACGCGGTCGCGTGGTGCCGGGAGGCCTCGGAGCGCGGCGTGGGGGAGATCCTGCTGAACTCCATCGACGCCGACGGCACCCGCGCGGGGTTCGACCTGGAGATGATCCGGGACGTCCGGGCCGCCACCACGGTGCCGCTGATCGCCTCGGGCGGCGCGGGGGAGCCGGAGCACTTCCCGCCGGCGGTCGAGGCCGGGGCCGACGCGGTGCTGGCCGCGTCCATGCTGCACTTCGGCCCGGACGACATGCTGACCCGGATCAAGGACGCCCTGCGCGCCGCCGGGCACGTCGTGCGGTGACGCGCGCCCCTGGTGGGGCGGTGCGCTGACACCCGCTCAGGCGGGGCGGCGGTCCTCGAGGACCAGGGCGGCGGAGCGCCGGCCGAAGGCGTGCAGGGCCAGCTCCCCGACGGGGCCGACGATCCGCACGGTGGGCTCGCCGTCCCGCGCGGTGCGCGGGGTGAGAGGCGTGTTGTCCGTGCGGGAGGCGGGCCGGGCGCGCCGCTCGAGCCGCACCCCGGTGTCCTCGTCGTGGTAGAGTTGTCCGGCCTGCTGGGCGAGCTGGGTCCACAGCGTGTCCGCGTAGTCGTCCGCGAGGATCCGCGGGGCCCAGCGACCCTGGGCGCGGCGCACGTCCTCGGTGTGCACGAAGAACTCGAGCAGGTTGACCTGGTCGGCCACACGGCGGCCGGGCGTGCTGCGGCGGGCCCGGGCGGCCAGGCGCACGGCGCCGCGGCGCAGGCGTCCTCCGGTCTCCGGCTCCTCGATGGGGCCGCGCTCCACGAGGTCCACCAGGTCGGCGAAGGTGCGGTCGGTGGCGTGGGCGTCGCCCAGCTCCCGGGTGCGCCGCTCGAGCCGGCCGCGCAGCCCGGGCAGGAGCAGGCCCGCGGCGGCGGTGGTCTCGCGCAGGTGGATGTGGGCGGCCAGGTGCTCGGTGCGCCAGCCCTCGCAGAGCGTGGGCATCCCCGGGCCCGCGGCGATCAGGGCCTCGACCAGCGCGGCACGGGAGGCCGCGGCGAAGTCGGGCGTCCCGCGGCCGGGCGCGGAGGGGACAGGGAGCATGCGACCACGGTACACGCGGCCTCCGTAGAATGGACTGCCATGAGCCCCACCGCGCCCGGCGTCGACCTGCCGCCCCTGACCTACGACGACCGGGGCCTGATCCCCGCGATCGCCCAGCAGCACGACACGGGGGAGGTGCTGATGATGGCGTGGATGGACGAGCAGGCCCTGCGCCTGACCCTGGAGACCGGCTGGGCCACCTACTGGTCCCGCTCCCGCCGCGAGCTGTGGCGCAAGGGGGAGACCTCGGGGAACCTGCAGCGGGTGGTCTCCGTGGCCGCGGACTGCGACGGCGACACGCTCCTGCTGCGGGTGGACCAGACGGGCCCGGCCTGCCACACGGGCACGGCCTCGTGCTTCGCGGGCCGGGAGCTGCCGGCCCCGGCCGGCGTCGAGGACGAGGGGGCGGCCCGATGACGGCGGCGCCCGGCGTGACGCCCTCGCGTGAGGAGTTCCTGCGGCTGGCGGAGCGCTCCCGTGTGATCCCCGTGGTCCGCACGGTCCTGGCGGACGGGCTGACCCCCCTGGCCCTGCACCGGCGCCTGGCCGGCTCCCGGCCGGGCACGTTCCTCATGGAGTCCGCCGCGCCGGGCGCCGCGTGGTCCCGGTACAGCTTCGTGGGGGCCGGCTCGGTGGCCACGCTCACGGCCCGGGGGAGCGAGGCCGTGTGGCAGGGGGAGGTCCCGGAGGGCCTGCCCCGCGAGGGGGACGCGCTCGAGGTGCTCGCCGAGACCCTGCGCCTGCTGGGCACGGACGCCCGCGCGAGCGTCGGACCGGACCTGCCGCACCTGGTCTCGGGCCTGGCCGGGTTCCTCGGCTGGCCCGTGGTGCGGGCGTGGGAGCGGCTGCCGCACCCGCCCGAGGACCACCTGGGCCTGCCGATGCTGGCGATGGACCTGATCTCCGACCTCGCCGTCCACGACGCCACGGACGGCACCGTCACGCTGATCGCCCTGGCGATCAACGGCAACGGCCTGGCCACGGGCGCGGAGGGCGCCTACGACGACGCCGTCGCCCGCCTTGACGCGATGCTCGCCCGGCTGCGCTCGGGCGCGGAGGACCCGGTGGACGAGGTCTCCCGCCGCTGGCTCGACGCCGACGCGGACGAGGTGGCCGCCCAGGCGGAGGACCGCTGGGGCGCCGAGGGCTTCCGGGCCGCCGTCGGGAGGGCCCAGGAGGCCATCCGGGACGGCGAGGTGTTCCAGGCGGTGGTCTCTCGCCGCCTGTCCGTGGACACGGCCGCCTCCGGCGTGGACGTCTACCGGGTGCTGCGCATGGTCAACCCGAGCCCGTACATGTACCTGTTCTCCTTCGAGACCCCCGACGGCGAGCCCTACGAGATCGTCGGGTCCTCGCCCGAGGCCCTGGTCACGGTCGAGGACCGGCACGTGGTCACCCACCCCATCGCCGGGTCCCGACGCCGCACCGGCTCCGCCGAGGGGGACCGGCTGGCGGGCAAGGAGCTCGAGGAGGACGAGAAGGAGCGCGCCGAGCACCTGATGCTCGTGGACCTCTCCCGCAACGACCTCTCCCGCGTGTGCGAGGCCGGCTCCGTGGAGGTCACGCAGTTCATGGAGCTCGAGGCGTTCAGCCACATCCTGCACCTGGTCTCGCACGTCGAGGGCCGGCTGCGGCAGGGGATCACCGCCCTGGACGTGCTGCGCTCGGCCTTCCCGGCGGGCACGCTCTCCGGCGCGCCGAAGCCCCGTGCCCTCCAGCTGCTGGACGAGTGGGAGCCCACCGAGCGCGGGCCCTACGGCGGCGTGGTGGGCTACTTCGACCTCGCCGGCAACATGGACATGGCCATCAACATCCGCTCGGTCACGCTCTGCGGCGGCCGGGCGCACGTCCAGGCCGGCGCCGGGATCGTGGCGGACTCGGACCCGGAGGCGGAGACCGCGGAGACGGTCACGAAGGCCACCGCCCCGCTGCGGGCGGTCCTCACCGCCGGCGAGCTGAGGAGCGCCTGATGCGCCGCCGCACCGTCGTCCTCGGCGCGCTCGTCGCCGGCGTGCTGGTCCTTGCCGCCACCGCCCAGACCTGGGTGACCGCCACGGGCCTGCAGGGCTCCTCCGTGGCCTCCGCCACCGCCTCCGGGGGGCGGGTCTCCCCGGTGGGCGCCGCCCTGGCCCTCGTGGTGATGGCCGCCGCCCTGGCGCTGACCACCGCGCGTCGCGTGGGGACCGTGCTCGTGGGCCTGGTCATGGTCCTCTCGGGGGCCGTGATCGCCTCGACGTCGGTCACCGCCGCCCTGGACCCGGCCGCCGCCGCGGCCGGCGCCGTCGCCGAGGTCACCGGCACCACCGCGCCGGCGGCCGGCTACGCCGTCTCCGCGTGGCCGTGGGTCTCCGCGCTCGGCGGCGCCCTGGCCCTCGCCCTCGGCGTCCTCGCCCTCGTCGTCGGCCGGGGGTGGGCCCAGTCCCGCCGGTACGAGGCGCCGTCGGTCGGGCCCACCGGTCCGGCGTCCACGCAGGCCCGCGGCCGCGGGCCCGTGGACCGCATGGACGCATGGGACGAGCTCTCCCGGGGCGAGGACCCCACCTGAGCCCTGCGGGGCCCGGGCGCTCCCCTGCGCGCCTGTCCGCCGTCACCCCCGGCTCCGCCGCCCCCGTCCGTGGCACAATGAGCGGACGTCGTCATCCTTACGAGCACAACCGAACGAGGGACTCCCATGAGCCACACCGAGGCCACCGTGAACCACGCCGCCCGCGCCGGGGCGCACACCGCCGGCCCCGCGACGGACGAGGTCGTCATCACGGAGGACGGCCGCGTCCTCAACGACCCGACCCACAAGCAGAAGCCCGACCACGGCAACACCCCCGCGGGCTGGGCCATGGCGATCCTGGCGATCGTCGGCTTCGCCCTGGGCTGCATCGGCCTCCTGGCCTCGTGGGAGATCCTCATCTGGATCGGCGTCGCCCTGCTCGTGCTCGGCGCGGCCGCCGGCCTGCTCGGCAGCCGCTTCTCCGGCCGCGGCGTGAGCGAGGACGCGAGCGACGTCGACGACGCCCGCACCCGCCGCGCCGGTCACTGATGACTCCCAGCGTCCTCGAGTCCATCGTCGAGGGGGTGCGGGAGGACCTCGCCGAGCGCCGGGCGGCACTGCCGGAGGCGGCTCTGCGCGAGCGGGTCGAGCAGGCCCCCGCACCGCTCGACGCCCTGGCCGCGCTCGCCGGCGGACGGACCGACCCGGCCGGCATCCGCGTGATCTCCGAGGTCAAGCGGCGCAGTCCCTCGAAGGGGGCCCTGGCGGACATCGCGGCCCCGGCCGAGCTCGCCGCCGCCTACCAGGACGGCGGCGCCAGCGTCGTGTCCGTCCTGACGGAGGGCCGCCGCTTCGGCGGCAGCCTCGCGGACCTGGACGCCGTGCGCGGGCGCGTGACGCTGCCGGTCCTGCGCAAGGACTTCATGGTCACCGAGTACCAGATCCTCGAGGCGCGCGCCCACGGCGCCGACCTGGTCCTGCTCATCGTGGCCTCGCTCGACGACGCCGAGCTGCGTGGGTTCCGCGAGCTCGCCGAGTCCCTGGGCATGCACGCGCTCGTCGAGGCCCACACCCCCGAGGAGATCGCCCGCGGGGTGGCCTCGGGCGCCCGGATCCTCGGGGTGAACGTGCGGAACCTCAAGACCCTCGACGTCGACCCGGCCCGCTACGCGGCCCTCGCCGGCGACCTGCCCGAGGACGTGGTGCGCGTGGCCGAGTCCGGGGTGGAGTCGGAGGAGCAGGTGCGGCAGTACGCCGCCGCCGGCGCCGACGCCGTCCTGGTGGGCGAGGCCCTCGTGAAGCACGGCGCCCCCGCCGACGCGCTGCGGGCCCTCCGCGCCGCGTCCCTCATCGTCCGCTGACCGATCCCGACCCCCTTCAGGAGGGAACCCCATGAGCAGCCAGCCGTCCATCGACTTCGAGGGCCCGTTCCAGGGCCAGTCCGGACCGTACTTCGGCCGCTACGGCGGGCAGTGGATGCCGGAGTCGCTCATGGCGGCCCTGAAGCAGGTCACGGAGACCTACGAGGCGGCGCGGGAGGACCCGGAGTTCCTCGAGGAGCTGCGGGGCCTGTACCGCGACTACGTCAACCGCCCCTCGCTGCTCACCGAGGCGCCGCGCTTCGCCGCGGACAGCCCCGGCGTGCGCGTGTTCCTCAAGCGTGAGGACCTCAACCACACCGGCTCCCACAAGATCAACAACGTGATCGGGCAGGCGCTGCTGGCCCGGAGGATGGGCAAGACCCGCCTGATCGCGGAGACCGGCGCGGGCCAGCACGGCGTGGCCACGGCCACGGCCGCCGCCCTGTTCGGCATGGAGTGCACGGTGTACATGGGCGAGGAGGACACCCGGCGCCAGGCGCTCAACGTGGCGCGCATGCAGATGCTCGGCGCGGAGGTCGTCCCGGTCACCATCGGCGCCCGCACGCTCAAGGACGCCATCAACGAGGCGCTGCGCGACTGGGTGGCCTCCGTGGACACCACCCACTACCTCCTGGGAACCGTCACGGGCCCGCACCCGTTCCCGGCGATGGTCCGCTGGTTCCACTCGGTGATCGGCGAGGAGGCGCGCCAGCAGGTGCTCGAGCAGACCGGGCGGCTGCCCGCGGCCGTGGCCGCGTGCGTGGGCGGCGGCTCCAACGCCATGGGCCTGTTCCACGGCTTCATGGACGACCCGGAGGTGGAGCTGTACGGCTTCGAGGCCGGCGGCGACGGCGTCGAGACCGGCCGCCACGCCGCCTCCATCACCCTGGGCCGCACCGGCGTGCTGCACGGCGCCCGGACGTACCTGATGCAGGACGAGGACGGCCAGACGATCGACTCCCACTCGATCTCCGCCGGCCTCGACTACCCCGCCGTGGGTCCCGAGCACGCGTTCCTGAACGACACCGGCCGTGCCACGTACGAGCCGGTCACGGACGCGGAGTGCATGGACGCCCTGCTGCGCCTGACCCGCACCGAGGGCATCATGCCGGCCATCGAGTCGGCCCACGCCCTGGCCGGCGCCCTGCGCCTGGCCCGCCGCTGGGCGGACGAGGGCCTGGTGGGGGAGCACACCCCCGAGGGCGAGGAGCGGATCATCATCGTCAACCTCTCCGGGCGCGGCGACAAGGACGTGGCCACGGCCGCGGCCTGGTTCGGCCTCGGCGAGGCGGACGAGGAGAAGGACCCGCTGGAAGAGATGGACCCCGGAGTGGAGCAGTGAGCGAGCAGATGACCCCGCACTCGAAGACCGGCGCCGCCCTGGACGCGGCCCGACGGGCCGGTCGCACGGCCCTGATCGGCTACCTCCCGGCCGGCTACCCCACGATCGACGACTCCGTCGAGGCGGCCGTCCAGCTCGGCCGCAACGGCGTGGACGTGATCGAGATCGGCCTGCCCTACACCGATCCCGTGATGGACGGGCCCGTGATCCAGGACGCCACCGTGGTCGCCCTGCGCAACGGCTTCCGCACGCGAGACGTGTTCGAGGTGGTCCGCCGCATCACCGAGCGCACGGACGCCGCCGTCGTCGTGATGACCTACTGGAACCTCGTAAACCGGATGGGCGTGGACGAGTTCGCCCGCCGGCTCGCCGAGGCCGGCGGCGCCGGCCTGGTCACCCCGGACCTGGTGCCGGAGGAGGCCGCGGAGTGGTTCGAGGCCTCGGACCGCCACGGCCTGGACCGCGTGTTCCTCACCGCCCCCTCGTCCTCGGACGAGCGCGTGGCGCTGGCCGTGGAGTCCTCCCGGGGCTTCGTGTATGGGGTGTCCGTCATGGGGGTCACCGGCGCGCGCGATCAGGTGTCCTCCGCGGCGGAGTCCGTGGTGGCCCGCGCCAAGGCCGCCGGCGCCGAGCACGTGTGCGTGGGCCTGGGCATCTCCCGGCCCGAGCACGTGACCGAGGTGGGCGCCTACGCCGACGGGGCGATCGTGGGCACCGCCCTGGTCAAGGCGCTGCGCGAGGGCGGCCCGGACGCCGTCGGGGCCCTCGCCCGCGAGCTGGCCACCGGCACCGCCAGGGAGGCCTGAGCGTGGCGGGCGCCGCCCTCACGCTGGCTCCGCTCGCCGCGATCCCCTCGCCCGCCTGGGACGGGTTCCAGATCGGACCGGTGAAGATCCACGCGTACGCGCTGTGCATCATCCTGGGCATCGTGGTGGCCCTGTGGCTGTCCGAGCGGCGGTGGGCCGCCCGCGGCGGACCGGAGGGCCGCGTCCTGGACATCGCCCTGTGGGCCATCCCCTTCGGCTTCGTGGGCGGGCGGCTCTACCACGTCCTCTCGTCGCCGGACCGGTACTTCGGGCCGGGCTTCGACGGCACGGGCGACCCCGTGCGGATCCTGTACGTCTGGAACGGCGGCCTGGGCATCTGGGGCGCCGTGGCCCTGGGCGCGGTGGGCGCGTGGATCGCGTGCCGCCGGTACGGGCTGCGCCTGACGGCGTTCGCCGACGTCGTCGCCCCGGGAGTGCTCCTGGCCCAGGCGATCGGCCGGTGGGGCAACTGGTTCAACCAGGAGCTCTTCGGCGCCCCCACCACGGCCCCGTGGGGCCTGCGGATCGACCCCGAGCACCCGAACTTCCCCGCCGGCCTGCCGGCGGACACGCTCTTCCATCCCACGTTCCTCTACGAGTCGCTCTGGAACCTGGCCGGCGTGGCGCTGCTGCTCCTCCTGGACCGCACCCTCCGGCTGCGCCGCGGCGCGATGCTGTGGGCCTACGTGGCCTGGTACACCCTCGGGCGCGTGTGGATCGAGGCGCTGCGCATCGACGACGCCGAGATGGTCACCCTGTTCGGCGTCACCGCCCGCCTGAACGTGTGGACCTCGCTGCTGCTGCTCGCCCTCTCGGTGGCGATGCTCACGCTCATCCTGGCCCGCCACCGCGGCGCCGCCGTGGGCCCCCGCGCGCACGACCCGGTCTGGCTGCCCGGCCACGCGCCGCACGCCGAGGCCCCGGCGGTCCCGGCCGACTCCGCGGCCGGTGAGCACGCCGCCCCCGCGCGGGGCGGGTCCGACCCCGTCTGAGGGCCGGCACGCGTCGGGGGCCGTCATGGTCACGTCATCCGACGGCATGGAACGTGGGCCGCGCCACACCCGGTGTAGCGTCGTGCCGACCCGGCGGCCCACGCCGCCGAGGCCGGGGCCGACGCCGTCCCCGCCCGTGCACCCGTGCTACCGGAAAGGACGGCTCCATGAGCGATGCCACCCTGTCCGCGCCGACGCCCCGTCAGGGCGCGTCGGGCGATCCCTTCGTCCGCTTCGCCGCGTTCCCCGAGGCCCAGGGCCTCTACGACCCGGCCCGCGAGACCGAGAACTGCGGCCTGGCCGTGATCGCCACGCTGCGCGGTGAGCCGGGGCACGACATCGTCCAGCACGCCCTCACCGCGCTGCGCGCGCTCGAGCACCGCGGCGCCGTGGGCGCGGACGAGGGCACCGGCGACGGCGCCGGCCTGCTCACCCAGATCCCCGACGGCCTCTTCCGCGCCGTCCTCGACGTCGAGCTGCCGCCGGCGGGGGAGTACGCCGCGGGCACCGCGTTCCTGCCCCGCGAGGGGGCCGAGCGCGAGCAGGCCCGGGCCGCCGTCGAGGAGCTGGCACGGGCCGAGGGGCTCGAGGTGCTGGCCTGGCGCGAGGTCCCCACGGACCCGTCCGTGCTGGGCGAGGGCTCCCGGGCGGCGATGCCCGCGTTCGAGCAGGTCTTCCTCTCCCTGGCGGACGGGGAGGCCGGGGACGAGCCCGGCCAGTCGCTGGACGTGCGCGCGTGGCGGCTGCGCCGTCGCGCCCAGAACCGGGCGGGGGTCTACTTCCCGTCGCTGTCCTCGCGGACCATCGTCTACAAGGGCATGCTCACCACGGCGCAGCTGGAGCCCTTCTACCCGGACCTCTCGGACGAGCGCTTCACCACCCTGCTGGGGATCGTGCACTCCCGGTTCTCCACCAACACCTTCCCGTCCTGGCCGCTGGCCCAGCCGTTCCGGACCATCGCCCACAACGGCGAGATCAACACCGTCAAGGGCAACCGCAACTGGATGCGGGCCCGCCAGGGCCAGCTGTCCCACCCGATGCTGGGCGAGGTCCCCGAGGAGCTGTACCCGCTGATCACCCCGATGGGCTCGGACTCGGCCTCCTTCGACGAGGTCGCCGAGCTGCTCATGCTCTCCGGGCGCCCGCTCACGCAGGCGATCATGATGATGATCCCGGAGGCCTGGGAGAACCACGCCTCCATGGACCCGGCCCGCCGCGCGTTCTACCAGTACCACTCCATGCTCATGGAGCCGTGGGACGGCCCCGCGGCCGTCTCCTTCTCCGACGGCACCCAGGTGGGCGCCGTCCTGGACCGCAACGGTCTGCGCCCGGCCCGCTGGTGGGAGACGCGGGACGGGCTCGTCGTGCTGGCCTCCGAGGTCGGCGTCGTGCCCCTGGACCCGTCCACCGTGGTGCGCAAGGGCCGGGTGGCCCCGGGGCGGATGTTCCTCGTGGACACCGCGCAGGGACGGATCGTGGCGGACGAGGAGGTCAAGGCCGAGGCGGCCGCCGCGCGCCCGTGGGAGCAGTGGGTGCACGAGAACCTCGTTGACCTGGACTCCCTGCCGGAGCGCGAGCACGTCCGCCACTCCGCGGAGTCCATCCAGCAGCGCCAGCGGATCTTCGGCTACACCGCCGAGGAGCTGCGCGTGCTCGTGGGGCCGATGGCCGAGAAGGGCGCCGAGCCGCTGGGCGCGATGGGCACGGACACGCCCGTGGCGGTGCTCTCGAAGCGCCCCCGCCTGCTCTTCGACTACTTCACGCAGTCCTTCGCCCAGGTGACCAACCCGCCGCTGGACGCGATCCGCGAGGAGCAGGTCACCTCGATGCGCACCGGCATCGGCCCGCAGGGCAACGTCCTGTCCACGGCGCAGGTGCGCACGCGGCAGATCGACATCCCGTTCCCCGTGATCGACAACGACCAGCTGGCCCGGATCCAGCACCTGCGGGACGACGACGGCACCCGCCTGGCGCTCAAGGTCACCGGCACCTACCGCGTGGCCGGGGGAGTGGAGGAGCTGCGCGCCCGCCTCAAGGAGATCTGCGAGCAGGTCTCGGCGGCCGTGCACCGCGGCGTGGAGTACGTGGTCCTCTCCGACCGCGGCTCCACCGCCCAGTGGGCGCCCATCCCGTCCCTGCTGCTGACCTCGGCGGTGCACCACCACCTGCTGGCCAGCGCCAACCGCACCCGGACCTCCCTCGTGGTCGAGGCCGGCGACGTCCGCGAGGTGCACCACGTGGCCGTGCTGCTGGGCTACGGAGCCTCCGCGGTCAACCCGTACCTGGCCATGGAGTCCGCCGAGGAGCTCGCCCGCACCGGCGAGATCTCCGGCGTCACCGCCGAGCAGGCCGTGGCCAACCTCATCACCGCCCTCGGCAAGGGCGTGCAGAAGATCATGTCCAAGATGGGCATCTCCACCGTGGCCTCCTACACGGGCGCGCAGACCTTCGAGGCGCTCGGCCTGGCCCGCCGCTTCGTGGACCGGTACTTCGCCGGCACCACCAGCCCCCTCGACGGCGTGGGCCTGGACGTGGTGGCCGCCGAGATCCAGGCCCGCCACGAGTTCGCCTATCCGCCGGACGGCAACGACATCAACCCCTACCGCGAGCTCGAGGTGGGCGGCGAGTACCAGTGGCGCCGCGAGGGCCCGCCCCACCTGTTCAACCCCGAGACCGTGTTCCGGCTCCAGCACTCCACCCGCGAGCGCCGGTACGACGTCTTCAAGGACTACACGCGCCGCGTGGACGACCAGGCGGCGGACCTGATGACCCTGCGCGGGCTCATGCGCCTGCGCACCGAGGACCGCACCCCCGTGCCGATCAGCGAGGTCGAGCCCGTGGAGTCGATCGTCACCCGGTTCTCCACCGGCGCCATGTCCTACGGGTCCATCTCCCAGGAGGCCCACGAGACCCTCGCGATCGCCATGAACCGCCTCGGCGCCCGCTCCAACTCGGGCGAGGGCGGCGAGGACGTCGAGCGCCTCCTCGACCCCGAGCGCCGCTCGAAGATCAAGCAGATCGCCTCGGGCCGCTTCGGCGTGACCAGCCTCTACCTGGCCACCGCCACCGACCTGCAGATCAAGATGGCCCAGGGTGCCAAGCCCGGCGAGGGCGGCCAGCTCATGGGCGCCAAGGTCTACCCGTGGGTGGCCAGGACCCGGCACTCCACGCCCGGCGTCTCGCTCGTGTCCCCTCCGCCGCACCACGACATCTACTCGATCGAGGACCTCGCCCAGCTCATCCACGACCTCAAGCGCTCCAACCCCGAGGCGCGCGTGCACGTCAAGCTCGTCTCCGAGTCGGGCGTGGGCACCGTGGCGGCCGGCGTGGCCAAGGCGCGCGCCGACGTCGTGCTCATCTCCGGCCACGACGGCGGCACCGGCGCCTCCCCGCTAAACTCGCTCAAGCACGCGGGCACCCCCTGGGAGATCGGCCTCGCCGAGGCCCAGCAGA
Organism: Micrococcus sp.; assembly: GCF_030523875.1. Taxonomy (GTDB): domain Bacteria; phylum Actinomycetota; class Actinomycetes; order Actinomycetales; family Micrococcaceae; genus Micrococcus. The sequence continues at coordinate 13,181 of NZ_JAUNHR010000021.1, forward strand.
CCCTCATGCTCAACGGCCTGCGCGAGCGCGTCACCGTCCAGGTGGACGGCCAGCTCAAGACCGGCCGCGACGTCGTGGTGGCCGCCCTCCTCGGCGCCGAGGAGTTCGGCTTCGCCACCGCGCCCCTCGTGGTCTCCGGCTGCATCATGATGCGCGTGTGCCACCTGGACACCTGCCCCGTGGGCGTGGCCACCCAGAACCCCGAGCTGCGCTCGCGGTTCACGGGCAGGCCGGAGTTCGTGGTCAACTTCTTCGAGTTCATCGCCCAGGAGGTCCGGGAGCTGCTGGCCGAGCTGGGCTTCCGCAGCCTGGACGAGGCGATCGGCCACCGCGAGCTGCTGGACGTGGACGCCGCCCTGCACCACTGGAAGACCGAGGGCCTGGACCTCAGCGGCATCCTGGCCGACCCCTCCGTGGGCCGCCGGAACGGGGAGGCCGACGCGCCGATGCGGCGCGGCACCTACCAGGACCACGGCCTGGACGCGCACATCGACAACCGCTTCCTGGCCGGGCTGGGGGACACCCTGACCACCGGGGAGCCGGTCACCCTCACGGACACCGTGGTGAACACGGACCGCTCCGTGGGCACCATGCTCGGCTACCACGTGACCCGCGCCCGCCTGACCGACGACCTGCCGGCGGACACGATCACGGTGGAGCTCACGGGCGAGGCGGGGCAGTCCTTCGGGGCGTTCCTGCCGGCCGGGGTGACCCTGCGCCTGTCCGGCGACGCCAACGACTACGTGGGCAAGGGCCTGTCCGGCGGCCGGATCGTGGTCCGCCCGGACGAGGCGGCCCCGTTCGCCGCCGAGGAGAACACCGTGGCCGGCAACGTGATCGGCTACGGCGCCACCTCCGGCGAGCTGCTGCTGCGCGGCCAGGTGGGCGAGCGGTTCCTGGTGCGCAACTCGGGCGCCACCGCGGTGGCCGAGGGCATCGGCGACCACGGCCTCGAGTACATGACCGGCGGCCAGGCGCTGATCCTGGGCCCGACCGGGCGCAACCTCGCGGCCGGCATGTCCGGTGGGCGCGCCTGGGTGCTGGACCTGGACCGCGCGGACCTGAACCCGCTGGCCGTGCGGAACGACGACCTCATCCTCGAGGCCCCCACCACGGAGGACCGGGAGCGGATCGTCGAGCTCCTGCGCATGCATCGCGAGGAGACGGGCTCCGCCGTCGCGCAGCGGCTCCTGGCGGACCTGGACGCCGGCGGCGAGGCCGCCGAGGCCGTCTGGGGCCGCTTCACCACCCTGCTGCCGCGGCAGTTCGACCTGGTGCGGCGCACCCGGGCCGCCGCCGTGGAGGAGGGCCTCGACCCGGACGGAGACGCCGTCTGGAACCGACTGCTGGAGGTGACCCGTGGCTGACCCGCGCGGATTCCTGAAGAACCGGGAGCGCGTCGAGCGCCCCACGCGTCCCGTGCCCGTGCGCATCATGGACTTCAAGGACGTGTACGTGCGCCAGGACGAGGCGGTCGTGCGGACCCAGGCGAGCCGCTGCATGGACTGCGGCGTCCCGTTCTGCCACTCCGGCTGCCCGCTGGGCAACCTCATCCCGGAGTGGAACGACCTGGTCCGCCGCGGCCGCTGGGAGGAGGCGGCGGCACGCCTGCACTCCACCAACAACTTCCCCGAGGTGACCGGACGGATCTGCCCGGCCCCCTGCGAGGACTCGTGCGTGCTGGGGATCAACCAGCCGGCCGTGACCATCAAGCAGACCGAGGTGGCGATCGCCGAGCAGGTGTTCGAGCACGACTGGCTCGACCCGGTGGTCCCGGAGCGGCTCAACGGTCACACCGTGGCCGTGGTCGGGTCCGGTCCGGCCGGCCTCGCCGCCGCGCAGCAGCTCACCCGCGCCGGCTTCACGGTGGCCGTGTACGAGCGGGACGACCGCCTTGGGGGCCTCCTGCGCTACGGCATCCCGGACTTCAAGATGGAGAAGGACATCCTGGACCGGCGCATCGCCCAGATGGAGGCCGAGGGCACCCGGTTCCGCACCGGCGTGGAGATCGGCGTGGACCTGACGTGGGACGCGCTCAAAGCCCGCTTCGATGCCGTGATCGTGGCCACCGGTGCTCCGGTGGGTCGCGAGCTGTCCGTGCCCGGCCGGAGCCTCGAGGGCGTCCACCTGGCCATGGACTACCTGGTCCAGGCCAACCACGCCTGCGCGGGGGACGAGGTCGCCGACCAGATCACCGCCGAGGGCCGCCACGTCGTGATCCTGGGCGGCGGCGACACCGGCGCGGACTGCATCGGCACCGCCCACCGCCAGGGCGCCGCGTCCGTCACCACACTGGCCATCGGCCAGCAGCTGCCCGTGGACCGCCCCGTGCACCAGCCCTGGCCCACGGTGCCCCGGGTGCACCAGGTGACCACCGCCGACGCCGAGGGCGGCGCGCGGGAGCACCTCGCCTCCACGGTGGAGCTGCTGGGCGACGAGCACGGGCGCGTCCGCGCCCTCCGCGTGGCCGAGACCGAGATCCGACCCGACGGCACCCGCGGTCCGACGCCCGGCACGGAGCGGGAGGTGAAGGCGGACCTGGTCCTCCTGGCCCTCGGCTTCACGGGCGTGGAGGAGGAGCACCTCACCGGCCAGCTCGGCGTGCGCGTGGAGCGCGGCGTGGTGTCCCGGTCCCGCACCTACGAGACGGACGAGCCCGGCGTCTTCGTGTGCGGCGACGCCGGCCGCGGCGCCTCGCTCGTGGTGTGGGCGATCGCCGAGGGCCGGGCCTGCGCCCAGGCCGTGGACGAGTCCCTCGAGTCCTGGTCCCGCCTGCCGCACCCGGTCGAGCCGACCGACCGCGGCCTCGTGCTCGGCTGAGCGATGCATCTCACGACGACGCGCCGGACGCCCGCCCTCGGCCGGGGCGGGCGTGCCGCCTAGGGTGGGGCGCATGAGACACGCGAAGATCATCGCCACCTTCGGCCCGGCCACCGAGTCCGACGACATGACGCGCGCGATCATCCGCGCGGGCGCGGACGTGGTCCGCATGAACATGAGCCACGGCGACCACGGGGTCCATGCGGCCACGTACGAACGCGTGCGTCGCCTCTCCGTGGAGGAGAAGCGCCCCGTGGCGATCTTCGCGGACCTGCAGGGCCCCAAGATCCGTCTCGCCCGGTTCTCCCACGGGCCCCATGAGCTCGCCGTCGGGGACCGGTTCACCATCACCACGCGCGACGTCGAGGGCACCCGCGAGATCGTGGGCACCACCCACCCGGGCCTGCCGGGCGACGTCCGGGTGGGGGACCCCCTGCTGGTCGACGACGGCAAGGTGCGCCTGCGCGCCGTCGAGGTGACGGACACCGACGTCGTCACCGAGGTCGTGGTGCCCGGGACCGTCTCCGACAACAAGGGCATCAACCTGCCCGGCGTGGCCGTGAACGTGCCCGCCCTGTCCGAGAAGGACGAGGACGACCTGCGCTGGGCGCTGGGCACCGGCGTCGACATGGTGGCCCTGTCCTTCGTGCGAGACGCCGCGGACGTGGAGCGCGTGCACGAGATCATGGACGAGGAGGGCCGTCGGGTCCCGGTGATCGCCAAGATCGAGAAGCCGCAGGCCGTGGAGAACCTCGAGGCGATCGTGGACGCGTTCGACGCGATCATGGTGGCCCGCGGCGACCTGGGCGTGGAGCTGCCCCTCGAGGACGTGCCGGTGGTGCAGAAGCGCGCGATCGACCTCGCCCGCCGCTGGGCCAAGCCGGTGATCGTGGCCACGCAGGTGCTCGAGTCGATGATCGAGAACCCCCGTCCCACCCGTGCGGAGGCCTCCGACTGCGCCAACGCCGTGCTCGACGGCGCCGACGCCGTCATGCTCTCCGGGGAGACCTCGGTGGGCGCGCATCCCGTGCAGACGGTGGAGACGATGGCCCGGATCATCGAGTCCACGGAGACCCACGGCCTCGAGCGGATCCTCCCGCTGTCCTCCCGGCCCCGCACCCGCGGCGGCGCGATCACCCGGGCCGCCGTGGAGGTCGCCCAGCAGCTGGACATCCCGTTCCTGGCGACGTTCACCGAGTCCGGGGACTCGGCCCGCCGCCTCTCCCGCCTGCGCCCCCGGCAGCCGATCTACGCCTACACCCACCGCGAGCACACCCACAACATCCTGTGCCTGACGTGGGGCGTGTACCCGAAGATGGTCCCGTTCGCGGAGACCACCGACCAGATGACCGCGCAGGTGGAGGAGTCCCTCACCCGCGAGGGGATCGCCGAGCACGGCGACCTCGTGGTCATCGCCGCCGGCTCCCCTCCCGGCAAGGTCGGCTCCACGAACACCCTGCGCGTGCACCGCGTGGGCGACGGCGTGGCCGAGGGCGCGTCCGCCATGCCCCGTGCCGAGCGCGAGCCGGTGGGCTTCTGGGACGATCCCGTGCTCTGAGCCCGGCGGGGCTCAGGCCCCGACCTGGTCCACCACGGTCTGGGCCACCTCGCGCATGCTCAGGCGCCGGTCCATCGAGGTCTTCTGGATCCAGCGGAAGGACTCGGCCTCGCTGAGGTTCAGGTGGGCCTGGAGCAGGGCCTTGGCGCGGTCCACGAGCTTGCGGGTCTCCAGCCGGTCGCCCAGGTCCCGGACCTCGTCCTCGAGGCCGCGGATCTGGTCGAACCGGGCCACCGCGAGCTCCACCGCCGGCAGCAGGTCCTTCTCCGTGAAGGGCTTGACCACGTAGGCCATGGCCCCGGCGCGCGAGGCGCGCTCCACGAGGTCGCGCTGGGAGAACGCGGTGAGCATCACGACGGGGGTCAGGCGGTCGGCGGAGATCTCCCCGGCCGCCGCGATGCCGTCCATCACGGGCATCATCACGTCCATGACCACCACGTCCGGGCGGTGCTCGCGCGCGGCGGCCACGGCCGCCTGGCCGTCGCCCACCTCGGCCACCACGGTGTGCCCGGCGGCGGTGAGGGTCTCCACCACGTCGAGCCGGATGAGGGCCTCGTCCTCGGCGACGACGGCGCGCAGGCCGGTGTTCTCAGCGGAAGGGGTCATCGGGGCTCCTGGACGGTGCGTCGGATCGGGTCGCGCCGCGCCCGGGACGGCGCCCGCGGGGCGGGCGGAGCGGCGTCGTCGGCGGCACGCGCCCACCCTACTCGGGGTCCCGGGCGCCCCGCGCGGGTCCGCGCCCGAGGACCGGGGCTCCGGGGCGGGCCGGCGGACGGCTGGTACTGTGAGGGCGTCCCGCCTCCTGGGCGGGCACGCCCGAATGGTGGAACCGGTAGACACGCCGCACTCAAAATGCGGTGCCGAGAGGCGTGTGGGTTCGAGTCCCACTTCGGGCACCGAGGACGCCCCGCACCCCAGACCCGCCAGGAGGCCAGTCATGAGCGCAGCACGGTCCCGCGCCGTCAGCCTCCTGGCCACCGTGTGCCCCCGGCGCGCCGTCGGCACCAACGGGCAGGTCTCCGAGTGGGGCCGCCTCCTGGCGGGCGAGCCGCCGCATCTGCGCTGACCGGTGTCCGTCGCCGCCCCGGGCGGCCCCGGACGCCGCCTCCGCCGTCCTGATCCCACGAGAACCCGGGGTGTCCATGCTCCTGCTCAGCCTCCTGCTCGCCGTCGCCGCCGTGGCGGCGTCCTGGCCCCTCGCGCGCCTGCTCGGCCGTGACGCGGGCTGGGTGCTCGCCCTGCCGCTGCTGGCCGCCGCCGGCGTGCTTGCGTCCGCGTGGACGGCCGGCGTCCGCGCGGAGCCCCACCCCTGGATCCCGGCGATCGGCGTGGACCTGGACCTGCGGCTGAACGGCCTGGCCCTGGTGTTCGCGATGATCGTCCTGGTGATCGGCGCCGGCATCCTGGCCTACTCGAGCCGCTACCTCGGCGCGGACCGCGCGGCCTCCCGGCCGCACACGTTCTACCTGCTGATGACGGCCTTCGCCGCCTCCATGCTGCTTCTGGTGCTCGCGGACAACGTGGTGGTCCTCTTCGTGGCGTGGGAGTTCACCTCCTTCGCCTCCTTCTTCCTCATCGGGCGCTCGGGGGACCACGCCCGCGACCCCGCGATCCGCACCCTGCTGGTGACCGTGGGCGGCGGTCTCGCCCTCCTGGCCGCCGTCGCCCTCATGGCCGTGCAGACCGGCACCGCCTCCCTGTCCGGGGTGCTGGCCTCGGACGTGTGGTCCGACCCGGGCTTCGCCACCACGGCGGCGGTCCTGCTGGCGGTGGCCGCGTTCACCAAGTCCGCCCAGTTCCCGTTCCAGGCATGGCTGCCGGACTCCATGGTGGCCATCTCCCCGGTCTCCGCCTACCTGCACGCCGCCGCCATGGTCAAGGCCGGCATCTTCCTGCTGCTCGTGTTCAGCCCGGTTCTGGCCGGGAACGCGGTGTGGTCTGCCCTGCTGATCGGCTCGGGCCTCATCACGGCCCTGCTGGGCGCCGTCTCCGCGATCCGCCGTCACGACCTCAAGGGCCTGCTGGCCTACTCCACGATGAGCCAGCTGGGCCTGCTGGTGACCGCCATCGGCATCGGCACCCCCGTCGCGCTCACCGCGGCGATCGTGCACACCGTGGCCCACGCGCTGTTCAAGTCGGCGCTGTTCATGCTGATCGGCGTGGTCGACCACGAGGCCGGCACCCGCGACCTGCGCGAGCTCGCCGCCCGCCACGTGCGCATGCCGGTCACCGGCACGGCGATCGCCGTCGCGGCCCTGTCCATGGCGGGCATCCCGCCGCTGTTCGGGTTCGTCTCGAAGGAGGGCCTGATCGACGCCGCCCTCGAGACCCCCGGCCCCGCATGGCTGCCCGTCCTGGTCACCGCCGGCATCGCGCTCACCTCCGTGTTCACCGTGGCCTACTCCGGCCGGCTCGTGCTCGGCGTCCTGGGCCTGTGGGGCCCGAGCCCCGACGGGGCCGTCCACTCGTGGAGGGCCGGCCGCGGGGACGAGGTCCACGAGGCTCCCGCCACGTTCTGGGGCGTGCCGGTGCTGGCCGCGGCCGCCGCCGTGGCCCTGGGCCTGCTGCCCGGGGTGCTGGACACCCCCGTCTCCCACGCCGCCGAGGCCGCCTCCGGCGAGCAGATCCACGCGCACCTGGCGCTGTGGCACGGCGTGAACACGGCCCTGCTCGTCTCCGCCGGCGTGATCGCCCTCGGACTGCTGCTGGTGGCCCTGCGCCGCCCCGTGGAGCGCATCGCCTCCCACGCCGCGCTGCCGTTCTCCGCGCTGGACGCGGTGGACGAGGTCCGGCACCGGCTGATCGGCGTCGGCGCAGTCGTCTCGCGCGCCTCCGGCTCCCTGGCCCCCCGCACCCACCTGCTCATCCCCGCCCTGGTCCTGGGCGCCCTCGCGGTGGCGGGCGTCGCGACCGTCGAGGACCTGCCCGCCGTCGTCGGCCAGCCCTCTCGTTGGCACGACTGGGTGCTGGTCGTCCTGGTCGGCGCCGGCGTGATCGCCACCATCCGCGCCAAGACGCGCATCTCCGCGATGGTGGTGGTCGGCGTCGTGGGGTTCGGCATGACCCTGTGGTTCTTCACCCTGGGCGCCGTAGACGTGGCCCTCACCCAGCTGCTGGTGGAGGTGCTCACGGTGTGCGTCATGGTGCTGCTGCTGCGGCGCCTGCCCGCGCGCTTCAGCGACGAGCCGACCCCGCGCAGGATGCAGGCCCTGCTCGCCGCCACCGTGGCCGGCGTCGCCGCGACCCTCGGCGTGCTCGCGTTCACGGGCCGCTCGAGCATGTCGGAGATCGCCCACTTCTACTTGACCCAGACCTACGCCCAGGCCGGCGGGATCAACGTGGTGAACGTGATCCTGGTGGACTTCCGCGCCGTGGACACCTGGGGCGAGATGACCGTGCTCGGCGCCACCGGCCTGACCATCGCCGCCCTGCTGCTGAACCGGCGCCCCACCCCGCCGCAGCCCTCCGCGGTGGACATGCGCTCCCCACTGGCCCACGTGCGCGAGAACCTCGTGCACATCCGGGTCTTCGGCCGGATCTTCGGCGTGCTGATCATCCTGCTGTCGGTGCTCCTGCTGCTGCGCGGCCACTACGAGCCCGGCGGCGGCTTCATCGCCGCGCTCGTGGCCGGCGCCGGGTACGCCCTGCTCTACCTGGCGGCCGACACCGACACCTCCCGGCAGCTGCGGTGGCCGTACCTGACCCTGATCGGCTCGGGCATCGCGGTGGGCACGCTCACCGGGTTCGCCGGCTACCTCACCGGCAAGGGCTTCCTGGGGGCCGCGGGCGTGAAGGTCCTCGGCTACGGGCTGTCCACCACGCTGGCCTTCGACATGGGCGTGTACCTGGCGGTGGTGGGCCTGATCGTGGCCGCCTTCTCCCTGCTCGGACCCGAACGGCGCGATGAGGACGCCCACGGCGCCTCGAGCGGCGACCCCGGCGTCGCGCCGGAGCCCCCCACCTCCGAGGCCCCGGCCTCGACCCCCACGACCGCACGAGAGGAGGCCACCCGATGACCGTCGCCATCACGGTGGGACTGCTGACCTTCGGCGCGTTCTACCTGTTCTCCAAGCGCGAGCTGCTGCGCGTGATCCTGGGCATGGTCCTGCTGGGCCACGCCGCGAACCTCGCGATCATCGCCGCGGGCGGCACGGACCGCCGCGGCCTGCCGTTCGCCGGCACCTCGGACGTCGAGGTCCAGGCGGACGCCCTGCCGCAGGCCTTCGTCCTCACCGCCATCGTGATCGCCTTCGCGATCACCGTGCTGCTGCTGGCGCTGGCCGTCACCGGCCGCGCCGACGACGCGGTGGCGGCGCCGGACGAGGCCCCCGACGCCCTCGAGCAGGCCGCCTCCGACGCGCGCTTCCCGCGGGAGGAGCGCCGCGCCGCCGCGGGCCGGATCGAGCGCGGCCGGGCAGGCCACCGGACGGAGGTGCGCCCGTGAGCCCCGCTGCCCTGGGCCAGCTGCTGCCCCTGTTCGTCGCCGTCCCGCTCCTGTCGGGCGGCCTCCTGGTGGTCACGGGGGAGCGCCTGCGCGTGCACCGCGCCGTCCTGTTCGCGGCCCTCTCCGCGGTCCTCGTCGCCGCGGTCGTCCTCGGCGTCCGCGCCCTCGACGGGTCCGTGCTCGCCACCTCGCTGGGCGGCTGGCCCGGGGGCATCGGCATCGGCTTCGCGGCGGACATGCTGTCCGCCCTGATGCTCGTGCTCACGAGCGCCCTCACGATCGTGGGCGCGGCGTTCGCCTACGGCTCCCGGGTGGCCAACTCGCGGTACTTCGCCCCGCTGCTGCTCATCCTCATCGCGGGCGTCAACGGCGCCCTGCTGACGGCGGACCTGTTCAACCTCTTCGTGTTCATCGAGGTCATGCTGGTGCCCAGCTACGGCCTCTACGTCCTCTCCGCCAACCGCCGCGAGCCCCTGCGCCGGGTGGACGGGGCGCGCCTGTACGTCACGCTCAACCTGCTGACCTCCACGATCCTCGTGGTGGGCGTGGGCTTCGTGTACGCCCTCACCGGCTCGGTCAACCTGGCCGTGCTGGCCGGGTCCGCCGCGGCGGACCCGCGCGTCGCCGTCGCCGCGGGCATGGTGCTGTTCGCGCTGTCCATCAAGGCCTCGGTGGTCCCGCTGCACGGCTGGCTGGCCTGGGCGTACTCCTCGACCTCCCCGGCCGTGACGGGTCTGTTCGCGGCGCTGCACACCAAGGTGGCCGTCTACGGGCTGTACCGGATCTACTCGGTGATGTACGACGGCGACGCGCGCCTGCTGCCGCTGATCCTGGTCCTGGCGCTGGCCACCCTCGTGCTGGGGGCGCTCGCCTCCGTCGGCGAGCACGGCGTCCGCTCGGTGCTCTCCTGGCAGATGGTCAGCGGCATCGGCGGCATCCTCGTCGGCCTCGGGGTGTCCACGCGCCTGGGGCTGGCGGCGGGCCTGTTCTACCTCGTGCACCACATGGTGGCGATGGGCTGCCTGCTGATGGCCACCGGAGCGATCGAGGTCCGCTACGGCACCGGCCGTCTGGCGGACGTGCAGGGCCTGGCCCGGCGCGAGCCGCTGATCGCCGTCGTCTTCTTCGTGGGCCTGCTCTCCCTGGTGGGCATCCCGCCCTTCTCCGGGTTCGTGGGCAAGCTCATGCTGGTCGGCGCCGGCCTGGACGCCGGCCGCGGCGTCACCGTCGCGCTGGTCCTGGCCGCCTCCCTGGTGAGCCTGTGGGCGCTGCTGCGGGTGTGGGACGCCTGGTTCTGGGGCGAGCCGACCGCCCCGCACGGACACCGTGAGCGCCTGGCCACCGCGGCGCTGCCCATCGTGGGCCGGGCGGGCTCCGCGCCGGCGCCCTCGGGCCGCGGCTCGAGCACCGACCACGAGCGCACCGAGTCGTGGGCCACGCAGGAGACCCTCGACCCGCCCACGGGCGTGCTGCCGGTGACGGTGGACCCGGACGAGGACGTCACGCGCTCCCGCATCCCGGGGCGGCTGGCCGCGCCCGCCGTCGTCCTGGCCGTGGCGACCCTCGCCCTCGGACTGGGCGGCCAGGCGCTGTGGACCGTCACCGACCTGGCCGCGCAGGGCCTGATGGACCCCAGCCGCTACATCGAGGCGGTGCTGAACCCGTGAGCCACGCACTGCCGCAGCCTCCGGAGGGAGCCGACCCCATGCACACCGCCGCCCCCGTCGACGGGACCGTCGACCTGGCGCCCGGCACGGCCTCCGTCGTGTCCTGGCCTTGGCGGTGGCTCGTGTTCTGGTGCTGGTACGCGTGGGCCCTGGTGACCTCCTCGGAGGCGGTCATCAAGGACCTCGTCACCCCCGGCGACCAGGCGCGCTCGGGCATCGCCCGCGTGCGCAGCAACTGCCGCACGGACGCCGAGGTCACCCTGCTCTCGGCGCTGATCACCCTGACGCCCGGCACGCTGACGCTGGGCACCCGGCACGCCGGGGCCGTGGGCGAGGAGGACGGCGATCCCGACGCGCGGCGCCTGCTCTACGTGCACGGGCTGTACGCCGACGACGCCGACGCCCTGCGCGCGGAGATCCACGACATGGAGCGGCGCATGCTCCACGCGATGCGGAAGACGGGGGTGGCGTGATGCCGTTCGCCTACGACTGGTCCCTGGTGGGGATCGACCTGGCCATCGCGCTGCTGACCGTGTCGGCGCTCGTGTCCGCGTACCGGATCGTGGTGGGCCCGCTGGACGCGGACCGCGCGGTCTCGGGTGACCTGCTCACGTTCAGCGTGCTCGGGATGCTCGTGCTGTTCGGCGTCCGGACGGAGAACCCGTGGACGTTCGACCTGGTCCTGATCGCGGCGATCGTGGCCTTCCTGTCCGGCATGTCCCTGGCCCGCGCGCTCACGCGCGGCAAGCGTTGAGGAGGTCGCACCCGTGGACGTCGTCCTGACCGTCGCCGGCTCCGTGCTCGTGGTGATCGGAGCCCTCGTGTTCGTCACCGCGGGCCTCGGCCTGATCCGGTTCCCCGACCCCTACACCCGCATCTCCGCCGTGGGCACCGCCGGCGGCGTCGGGATGATCCTGATCGTGGTGGGCGCGCTGCTGCTGTCCCCGGGGGTGGCCGCGTTCGTGAAGGTGGCGCTGATCGTGGTGCTGCAGCTCGGCACCGCCTCGGTGGCCACCATGGCCCTGGGCCGCTCGGCCTACCTGACCGGGGTGCCCATGAACCCGGGGCACTACGACGAGCTCGCCGAGGACACCCCCGGCCGCGAGGACGGCCGCGCCGCCCCGCGCCTGCCGGACATGGACTGACGGCGCGGGCCGGCCCGTCCGGGCCGACCTCAGCGCGCGTCGAGGAGCATGTTGGTCATGCGCACGGTGGACAGCCGCCGTCCCTGCTCGTCCGTCATGACGATCTCGTGCGTGGTCAGGGTCCGGCCCAGGTGGATCGCGGTGGCCGTGCCGGTCACCAGCCCCGAGCGGATCGCGCGGTGGTGCGTGGCGCCGATCTCCGTGCCCACGGCCCCGCGGCCGGGCCCGGCGTGGACCTTGGCCGCCATCGAGCCCAGCGACTCCGCGAGCACCAGGTGCGCGCCGCCGTGCAGCAGCCCGACGGGCTGCTCGTTGCCGGCCACGGGCATGGTGGCCACGGCGCGCTCGGCGGTCAGCTCGAGGAAGCGGATGCCCATCTTCAGGGCGAGCGGGCTCACGGAGGCCCCGTCCAGGGCCGCGCGCATCGCCGGGTCCATGCCGGCGGCGGCCGCGACGGCGTCGCGCTCCTGATCCGTCAGCTCGGGGGTGACCCCGGCACGGAAGATGAGGGAGTCGAGGACGTCGGGGGCGGCCGGGGCCGTCTGCGGGGTGTCGGTCATGCCCAGTAGGCTGGCACCTCGGAGTCGAGAGGAGCAACACATGGGTGAGACCCGCACCGCCGAGCCCCGTCCGCGCCTGCTCGTGCTGGACGGCCATTCGATGGCCTTCCGCGCGTTCTACGCCCTGCCCGCGGAGAACTTCGCCACGGACACGGGCCAGCACACCAACGCCGTGTACGGGTTCACGTCCATGCTGCTGACCATGATCCGCCAGCAGGCGCCCACTCATGTGGCGGTGGCCTTCGACCTCTCCGGGCCCACGTTCCGCTCCGCCGAGTACGGCGAGTACAAGGCCGGCCGCTCCGAGACCCCGGAGGAGTTCGCCGGGCAGATCGAGCTGACCGTGAAGGTCATGGACGCGCTCGGCATCCCCACCCTCACCAAGGAGGGCTATGAGGCGGACGACATCGTCGCCACCCTCTCCGCCCAGGCGGAGGCCGCCGGGTGGGACGTGTGCGTCGTCTCGGGGGACCGGGACGCCTTCCAGCTGATCTCCGAGACCACCACGGTGCTGTACCCCACGCGCGGGGTCTCCGAGGTCCCGGCCATGACGGCCGAGACCGTCCGGGCCAAGTACGGCGTGGAGCCGGCACAGTACCCCGAGCTGGCCGCCCTCGTGGGGGAGTCCGCGGACAACCTGCCCGGCGTGCCCGGCGTCGGGCCCGGGTTCGCCTCGAAGTGGCTCCAGAAGTACGGGGACCTGGAGGGCGTGCTCGCCCACGCGGACGAGATCACCGGCAAGAAGGGCGAGGCCCTGCGCGCCCACCTCGAGGACGTCCGCCGCAACCGCCGGCTCAACGCCCTCGTGCGCGACCTCGAGCTGCCCGTGGCCCTCGAGGCCATGGAGCTGGCCATGCCCGAGCGCGAGCCCGTGGAGGAGCTCTTCGACGCGCTCCAGTTCAACCGCATCCGCGAGCGCGTGTTCGAGGTCTTCGCCGAGCGGCTCGGCGCGGACGCCCCGGCCCCCGACGTCCAGGCCGCCCCCGAGCCGGTCGTCGCCACGACGGCGGCCCAGCTGCGCGAGTTCCTCGCCGCCCACGCCGGCGGACTGCTGGGACTGCACGTGGCCGTGGACGGACCGGACCTGCTGCCCAAGCGCAAGGTGCCCGTGCCCGGGACCTTCGGCACGCCCGTCGGGGTGGCGCTCGCGGCCGAGGACGCCGCGGTGTACGTGGACCTGGACGTCGCCGACCCGGACGCGGAGCTGCTGGACGAGCTGCGCGCCGTCCTCGCGGAGCCCGGCACGGACAAGGCCGTCCACGACCTCAAGCGCGTCCTCAAGGCCCTGGCCGCCCCCACGCGCCCCACCGCCCTGGGCCCGGAAGCCGCCCTGGAGGGCGTGGTCGACGACGTCGCCCTCTCCGCCTACCTGATCCAGCCGGACCGCCGGGACATCGACCTCGCCGCGCTCGCCCAGGCCCACCTGGGGGAGCCCCTCGAGGTCCCCGAGGACGCCCCCGCGCCCCAGGACGCCCAGGGCGCGTTCGACCTCGACGGCGACCAGGAGGCCGCCGAGCGCGCCGCCCTGGCCGCCCGGACCGCCCGCGCCGCGTGGATCGTGCGCCGGATCTCCGTGGAGTCCACCCCCCAGGTCCTCGACCGCGGCGCACAGCGGCTGCTCCAGGAGATGGAGATCCCCCTCGCCCGGCTGCTGGCCCGCATGGAGCTGGCCGGCATCGCCGTGGACCGCCCGGCCCTGGACGCCCTCCACGCCGACTTCACCGAGCGCGCCCAGGCCGCCAAGGAGTCCGCCTGGGCGTCCGTGGCCGAGGCCACCGGCGGCATGCAGGTCAACCTCGGCTCGCCCAAGCAGCTCCAGGAGGTCCTCTTCGAGCACCTCGACATGCCCCGGACCCGCAAGACCAAGACCGGGTGGTCCACCGACGTGGACTCCCTCCAGGACCTGCTCGAGAAGACCCAGCACCCGTTCCTGGAGAACCTCATGGCGCACCGCGACGCCACCAAGCTCCGCCAGACCGTCGAGGGCCTCCAGGAGACCGTCGCCCCCGACGGGCGCATCCACACCACCTACTCCCAGACCGCCGCCGCCACCGGACGCCTCTCCTCCCTGCACCCCAACCTGCAGAACATCCCCGTGCGCACCGAGGCCGGCCGCCGCATCCGCGAGGCCTTCGTGGCCTCCGCCGTCGACGGCGAGGACGCCGTGCTCCTCTCCGCCGACTACTCCCAGATCGAGATGCGCATCATGGCGCACCTGTCCGAGGACGCCGGGCTCATCGAGGCCTTCCGCACCGGCGAGGACCTGCACTCCTACGTCGGCTCCCAGGTCTTCGGCGTCGAGCCCGAGGAGGTCACCGCCGAGCAGCGCTCCAAGGTCAAGGCCATGTCCTACGGCCTGGCCTACGGGCTCTCCTCTTTCGGGCTGTCCAAGCAGCTCAAGATCGGCGTGGACGAGGCCCGCGGCCTCATGAAGGGCTACTTCGACCGCTTCGGCGGGGTCCGCGACTACCTGCGCGACGTCGTCGCGCAGGCCCGCCAGGACGGCTACACCTCCACCATCGAGGGTCGCCGCCGCTACCTGCCCGACCTCACCAGCGACAACCGCCAGCTGCGCGACATGGCCGAGCGCGCCGCCCTCAACGCCCCCATCCAGGGCTCCGCCGCGGACATCATCAAGCGCGCCATGCTCGACGTCCAGGCCGGCATCGAGGAGCAGGGCCTGCGCTCGCGGCTGCTGCTGCAGGTCCACGACGAGCTGATCCTCGAGGTCCCGACCTCGGAGCTGGCGGCCGCCACCGCCCTGGTGCAGGAGCGCATGGGACGGGCGGCCGACCTCTCCGTCCCGCTGGACGTCCACGTGGGCCAGGGGGTGAGCTGGCATGCCGCGGCCCACTGAGCGCCCGGCCCCCGCGCCGGAGACGGCGGCGGCGCTGGCGGAGCACGGCCTCGAGCTGCGCCACCTCGTCTCGCCGTGGGAGACCGGCGACGCCGACCCCGACGCCCCCTTCGACCACGACCGCCGCTGGGCCGACCACCCGGCCGTGCGGCGGCACACCGCCGTGCTCCAGCGCAACTTCCACGAGGTCGGCGACCCGGACCTCGCGCTCGCGGACCGGTTCATCGGCGTGGAGCAGGGGGACCGGCGCCGGCTCAGCGGCGTCTACCCGCAGGGGTCCGACCCCGCGGGGACGGACCCGGTGGGCACGCTCGCCGACTTCACCAAGGACCTCAACACGGGCGGCGGCCACCGGCTGCCGGCCTGGTGCATCACCGAGGTGACCGTCTCACCGACGCACCGGCGTCGCGGGATCCTGCGGGCCATGCTGACCGAGACGCTGCGCCGCGGCGCCGCAGCGGGGGTGCCGCTGGCGCTGCTGACCGCCACCGAGGCCACCATCTACCGGCGGTTCGGCTTCGGGGTGTCCACGTACTACCGCTCCGTGTGGCTGGACGTCACCCGCGGGGTCCAGCTGCGGGGTCCGCGGCCGGCGGGCTCGTTCCGCTTCGTGGAGCCGACGGCCTCCGCCGAGCTGATCGACGGCCTCTGGCGCCGGGCCTTCGAGGCCCAGCCCGGCTCCGTGGAGCGGATCCGCTTCAGCGCGGCCCGGGAGACCGACCGGGACCCGCGCGTGAACGGCGGTCGGCCCGTCGGCCTGCGCGCCGTGGTGTTCGCCGGGGAGGACGGGCAGGAACGGGGCGTGGCCGTCTACCGCGTCACCGGCGACACCTCGGAGCTGGCCTCGGACGACCCGGCAACCGCCACCGTGGTGTCCCTGTGGGCCGCCGACGCCGACGCGCACCGCGCCCTGATCGAGTTCCTCGGCAACCTCGACCTCGTGGTGCGCCTGCGCCTGCCCGCCACCCCCGCCGACCGCCTGCTCGAGTTCCTCGTGCTCGACGAGTCCCGCATCCACACCCGCGGCGTCCACCACCACCTGTGGCACCGGGTCCTGGACGTGCCCGCGTGCTTCGCCGGCCGCCCCTACCTGCACGAGGGCGCCGTGACCGTGCGGGTCGAGGACGACCTGGGCCACGCCGCCGGCACGTGGGAGATCTCCGCCCGGGACGGCCGCGGGGGCGCTCGGCGCGTGGCGGACGACGCCGCCGAGCTCACCCTCGACGTGGCCGAGCTGGGCTCCGTGCTGCTGGGCGGGGTCAAGGCGGAGATGATGCGCGAGGCCGCGATCCTGCGGGAGCACCGCCCCGGCGCCGCCGCGGACCTGGACACCCTGCTCCGCCAGCCCCGCCCGCCCTACTCCCTGACGAGCTTCTGAGCCGGGAGGACGCCGTGACCGACCCCGCCCGCCCGCCGCAGACCCTGCGTGCCCAGGCCGAGACCGCCCAGGAGCGCCTGGCCGGGCACGGCCTGGTGCTGCGGGACCTGGGGGTCCTCGCCCCCGAGGACCCCGCCGCCGCCCTGTTCCTGGGCGCCGTCGAGCGCGGCTTCTACGAGCCGGTGCCCACGGGCGGGCACCTGCGCGAGGTGCTCGAGGGCCACGCGGCGGACGGCCGCCGTCGTCTGGGCGTGTGGGAGCGGAACACGGACCCCGCGGCCACGGAGCCCGTCGCCACGTTCGAGGACTTCGTCCAGCCGCTGACCACGTGGCCCGGCCGGACGCTGGATGCCTGGCTGATCAGCGACGTCACCGTCTCCCCGGGGCACCGGCGGCGGGGGATCCTGCGGGCCATGATGCTGCGCTCCCTCGCCGACGCGGCCCGGGCCGGGATCGCCGTCGCCGCCCTGACCGCCTCCGAGGCCGCGATCTACGGCCGCTTCGGGTTCGGTGCCGCGACCCGCTGGCGTCGGGTGCACCTGGACGTGCGCGGCGAGCCGGCCCTCAGCGGCCCCGAGGCGGCCGGCGTCGTGCGGCCCGCGGACCCCCGGGGGATCGGGTCGCTCGTGGACGAGCTGTACCAGCGGGTGCGCCTGCGGCATCCGGGCACCGTGCAGCGCACCGCCTCGTTCCTGCCCCGCTGGGAGGACCGCTCCCTCGGCCGGGACGAGGGCAGGGGATCGGGGCTGTTCGCCGCCGTGCACCGCGACGCCGACGGCACCGTGCAGGGCGTTGCGCTCTACCGCTTCGCCGGGTGGGAGACGACGCCGCCCACGGTCACCGTGGAGACCTTCCTGGCCGCCACCGCCGACGCGCGGCGCGGCCTCGTCCGCTACCTGGCCCGCCTCGACCTGGTGGAGCGCGTGGTGTGGGAGCGCGCGCCCGAGGCGGGCTGGGTCGAGGCCCTGTTCGCCGACGAGCGCCGCGTGCGCGCCGACCGCGGCGGGGACGACCTGTACCTGCGGGTGCTGGACGTGCCCGCGGCCGTGGCCGGACGCGGGTACCGGGCGGACGGGGAGGTCGTCGTCGCCGTCGAGGACCGGCTGGGCCCGGCCGACGGGGTGTGGCGCCTGGTCGTGGCGGGCGGGCAGGGCCGGGCACGGCGCCTGGGCCCCTCGTCCGCGGCGGGCCCGCTGGGCGCCGAGGTGGTGATGGGCGTGGACCGGTTCTCCGCCCTGTGGCTCGGCGGCGCGGGACGGGGCGCCACGGCGGCCGTGCTGGCAGACGCCGGCGTCGTGGGGGAGCCCGTGCCCGGCGGCGCGGACCGGCTCGACGCGCTGCTGGCCCCGCGGCGGCCCCTGCACTGCCTGACGGGTTTCTGATAGTCTGACGGGGCACTCTCGTGCGCAATCAGTACTGTCCATCACAACCCACGTCGGGTGGGGGCACCAGTGTGCCCCGCGGGCCTCGTGTCGAGGCGCCGGACCGGGCGTGATCCCAGATCCCAATCGGAGTCCCTCCTACATGACCACCACTTCCAACGCCCCGCAGGTCGCCGTCAACGACATCGGCTCCGCCGAGGACCTCCTCGCCGCCATCGACGAGACCATCAAGTACTTCAACGATGGCGACCTCGTCGAGGGCACCGTCGTCAAGGTGGACCGCGACGAGGTCCTGCTCGACATCGGCTACAAGACCGAGGGCGTCATCCCGTCCCGCGAGCTGTCCATCAAGCACGATGTGGACCCGGACGAGGTCGTGGCCGTGGGCGACTCCGTCGAGGCCCTCGTCCTCACCAAGGAGGACAAGGAGGGTCGCCTGATCCTCTCCAAGAAGCGTGCGCAGTACGAGCGCGCCTGGGGCGACATCGAGAAGATCAAGGAGGACGACGGCGTCGTCGAGGGCACCGTCATCGAGGTCGTCAAGGGCGGCCTCATCCTCGACATCGGTCTGCGCGGCTTCCTGCCCGCCTCGCTGGTGGAGATGCGCCGCGTGCGCGACCTGGCCCCCTACATCGGCCAGAAGCTCGAGGCGAAGATCATCGAGCTGGACAAGAACCGCAACAACGTGGTCCTGTCCCGCCGCGCCTGGCTCGAGCAGACCCAGTCCGAGGTCCGCTCCAACTTCCTCCACAAGCTGGAGAAGGGCCAGGTCCGCCAGGGCACCGTGTCCTCGATCGTCAACTTCGGCGCCTTCGTGGACCTGGGCGGCGTGGACGGCCTCGTGCACGTCTCCGAGCTGTCCTGGAAGCACATCGACCACCCGTCCGAGGTGGTCGAGGTGGGCCAGGAGGTCACCGTCGAGGTCCTCGAGGTGGACATGGACCGCGAGCGCGTCTCCCTGTCGCTGAAGGCGACCCAGGAGGACCCGTGGCAGCTGTTCGCCCGCACCCACGCCCTGGGTCAGGTCGTGCCGGGCAAGGTCACCAAGCTCGTCCCGTTCGGCGCGTTCGTGCGCGTCGAGGACGGCATCGAGGGCCTGGTGCACATCTCCGAGCTGGCCTCGCGCCACATCGACACCGCCGAGCAGGTCGTGTCGGTCAACGACCAGCTGTTCGTCAAGGTCATCGACATCGACCTCGAGCGTCGCCGCATCTCCCTGTCCCTCAAGCAGGCCAACGAGGGCGTGGACCCGGACGGCACCGAGTTCGACCCGGCCCTGTACGGCATGGCCGCGGAGTACGACGAGGAGGGGAACTACAAGTACCCCGAGGGCTTCGACGTCGAGACCAACGAGTGGATGGAGGGCTTCGAGTCCGAGCGCGCCGCGTGGGAGCAGCAGTACGCCGACGCGCAGTCCCGCTGGGAGGCCCACAAGGAGCAGGTGCGCCGCTCCCTGGAGGAGGAGTCCCAGGCCGGCGCCGAGGCGCCCGTCTCCGGCGGCTCCACCTACTCGTCCGAGGCCCCGGCCTCCGACGGCGGCACCCTGGCCTCCGACGAGGCCCTCGCCGCCCTGCGCGAGAAGCTGACCGGCAACTGAGCGCCGTCGCCTGACCGTCCCTGACGGTCCGCGCTGACACCGCCGACGCCCCGTCCCTCCGCCGCACGGAG
>NZ_JAUNHR010000113.1 GCF_030523875.1 Micrococcus sp.
GGGGCTCAGGCCAGCGCGCCGGCGACCCCGAACACGGCCCACGCGAGGGCGAAGCCCATCACGCCGATCAGGGTCTCCAGGACGGTCCACGTCTTGAGCGTGGTCTTCACGTCCATGCCGAAGAACCGGCCCACCAGCCAGAAGCCGGAGTCGTTGACGTGGGAGGCGATCACGGAGCCCGCGGCCACGGCGATCACCATGGTGGCCACCTGCAGCTCGGTGTACCCGGCGGAGGCGACGGCCGCGGAGAGCAGACCGGCCGCCGTCGTGAGGGCCACCGTGGCCGAGCCCTGGGCGATGCGCAGGGCGCCGGCGATCAGGAAGCCCGCCAGGATCAGCGGCACGCCCATGCCGGTGAGGGAGTCCGCGAGGGCGTCGCCGATGCCGGAGGTCCGCAGCACGCCGCCGAACATGCCGCCGGCGCCGGTCACCAGGATCACGGAGCACACGGGGCCCAGGGCGCCGTCGAGGATCTTCTCCAGGCCGTCCCGGCCGCCCTCGGCGCGGCGGCCCAGGGTGAACGTGGCCACCAGGAGGGTGATGAGCAGGGCCACGGGCGTCTCGCCGAGCGCGCGCAGCACCTGGTACCAGCCCTGGTCGGAGACGTCGCCGCCGAACGCGCCGGCGGTGTTGAGGGTGTTCAGACCCGTGTTCATGAGGATCAGCAGCATGGGCAGCACGAGCACGGCCACCACCAGGCCGAACGCCGGCGGGTTCGCCTCGCGCTCCTCGTCCGCGCGGCCCAGGATGGCCGGCACGGGGAGCGTCCACCGCCGCCCGGCCCACAGGCCGAACAGGTAGGACGTCACATACCAGGTGGGCACCGCGATCAGCAGGCCCAGCAGCATCACCAGTCCCACGTTCGCCCCGAACAGCTCGGCGGCGGTGACCGGGCCGGGGTGCGGCGGCACGTAGATGTGCATCACGGAGAACGCGCCCGCGGCGGGCAGGCCGTACGCCAGCACCGAGCCGCCCAGGCGGCGGGCCACCGCGAAGATCACCGGCAGCATCACCACGAGGCCGGCGTCGAAGAAGATCGGGAAGCCGAACAGCAGCGAGGCCACGCCCAGGGCGAAGGGGGCGCGCCTCTCCCCGAACACCCGGATCAGGGTGTCCGCGAGCGCCTTGGCGCCGCCGGAGACCTCCACCACCCGCCCGAGCATGGCACCCAGGCCGACGAGCAGGGCCACGGAGGCCAGGGTGGAGCCGAAGCCCTTCGTCATGGCGGGGACCACGAGCCCCGCGGGGATGCCCGCGGCGAACGCGGTCACCAGGCTGACCAGCACGAGCGCCACGAAGGCGTGCATGCGGACGTACATGATCAGGAACAGCAGCAGCAGGATGGCCGCGAGCGCGATGCCGAGCAGGGGGCCGGCCCCCAGCACGGGGGTCCACTCCTCCAGTGTCATGAGGGACTCCTTCGTCCGTCGGGGTGCGGGGTGTGTGGGGGCGCCGGGGGGCGGCGCGGGGTCAGTCCTCGGCGAGCGCGCGCAGGGCGCGCTCGGTGAGCTCCTCCATGGTCCCCCGGTTGGGCAGGACCACGCCGTCCTCGTCCGGCTGGAGCGGCTCGAGGGTGGCGAACTGGCTGGTCAGCAGGGAGGGCGGCATGAAGTGCCGTCGGAGCTCCATGCGCTCGCGGACGACCTCCTCGGGGGCGTCCACGTGCAGGAAGCGCACGCGCACGGGGGCCGCGGAGAGCAGGTCGCGGTAGGAGCGCTTGAGCGCGGAGCAGGTGACCACGGCGCCGCGGCCCTGGGGCCGCTCGGACATCCAGTCGCGGATGCGGCGCAGCCACGGCCACCGGTCCTCGTCCGTGAGGGGGGTGCCGCCGGCCATCTTCGCGATGGCCTCGGCGCTGTGGAAGTCGTCCGCCTCGGCGTACGGCACGCCGAGGGCCTCCGCGAGGCGCAGGGCCAGGACGGTCTTGCCGGACCCGGAGGTGCCCATCACCACGACGGCGGTGCCCGCCAGGGACGGCACCTCCCCCACCGCGGCGGCGGCCTCGCGGGCGTCGACCTGCGCCGCGGCCCGGGCGGACGCGCTGCGGTCCTCGTTGTCCGCGGCGGTCATGGCCGCACGGGCGGCGTCGTCGTGCTGGCCCATGGGACCCCCTCCTGTGACGGGCGCGGGCGGCTCAGGCCTGCGGGCGCCTGCGGCCGCCGAGCGCGCGGTCCTCGTCCCCGACCTTCTTCAGCTGCGCGCGCAGCTCCTTGGGCAGGGAGAACATGATGTCCTCCTCCGCGGTGACCACCTCGTCCACCTGGGCGTAGCCGTAGTCGGCGAGCAGGGCGAGGACCTCCTGGACCAGGACCTCGGGCACGGACGCGCCGGAGGACAGGCCCACGGTGGCCACGCCCTCGAACCAGGCCTCGTCCACCTGGTTCGCGTAGTCCACGCGCTCGGCGCGGGTGGCCCCGTACTCCTTCGCGACCTCCTTGAGGCGGACGGAGTTGGAGGAGTTCGCCGAGCCCACCACGAGGACCAGGTCGCACTCGGGCGAGATGGTCTTGATGGCGGCCTGGCGGTTGGAGGTGGCGTAGCAGATGTCGTCCGAGGGCGGGTCCTGCAGGTTCGGGAAGCGCTCGCGGAGCACGGAGACGATCTCGAGGGTCTCGTCCACGGAGAGGGTGGTCTGGGAGAGCCAGATGAGGTTGTCCGGATCCTCCACCTGCACGGCGCGGGCCTCGTCGACGTCGTTGATCACTGTGGTGTGCTCCGGCGCCTCGCCGTACGTGCCCTCGACCTCCTCGTGGCCGGTGTGGCCGATCAGCAGGATCTGCTTCTCCTGCTTGGCGAAGCGCACGGCCTCGCGGTGCACCTTGGTGACCAGGGGGCAGGTGGCGTCGATGGTCTGCAGGTTGCGCTGCGCGGCCTCCGCCACGACCGCCGGGGAGACCCCGTGCGCGGAGAACACGGTCAGCGCGCCCTCGGGGACCTCGTCCAGCTCGTCCACGAACACCACGCCGCGCTCGGTGAGGGTGTCCACCACGTGGCGGTTGTGGACGATCTCCTTGCGCACGTACACCGGGGCGCCGTGGTGCTCGAGCGCCTTCTCGACGGCGACGACGGCCCGGTCCACGCCGGCGCAGTAGCCGCGGGGGGCGGCGAGCAGGACACGCTTGTCCCCGGCCACCGGCGCGGCGGCCTCGACCTCCTCGCGGGAGCGGCGGGTGCGGGGCACCTGCGGCATGCCGAGGCCGACGGGGCTCGGGGCGGAGGCGGGGACGGTGCTGGACTGGACGGACATGACGACCATGCTATCGGCCCGCGCTCGGCGTCCGCCGGGGGCGGAGCGGCGGCCCGTCCCGGCCGGTCAGGCCGTGTGGGAGCCCTCGGCGACGTGGTGCGTGCGGTGCCGCCGCAGGCGGCGGGCCGCCAGCTCCGACAGGGCCGCCAGCACGCCGAGCAGCAGGAGGGCGCCGCCGCCCCACAGCAGGCCCTGGAGCCACGGGGCGAGCGCCCCCTCCAGGGCGGGCCCGACGGCGCGCTGGACCTCGCGGGCGAGCGCGGCGACGCCGTCCGGCACGCCCTCCGGCGCGGAGACGGCGAAGGACTCCGGCGCCAGCGCCCCCCGCAGCCAGAGGGTGCCCAGCAGCACCGTCAGGCCGGCCACCGCCAGGGCCAGTCCCCTACGGCCGGCGGGCGCCAGGACGACGGCGGCGAGCAGCAGCAGGAGCGCCGCCACCGCCGCCCACATCCAGTGCGCGGACGCCGCCACCCACGTGGCCACCGTGGAGCGGTCCACCTCCCGGAGCGCCTCGACCTCCACCGTCATGGTCAGCTCGGAGCTGTCCCGGAGCTCGGCGGCGCGGTCGTAGAGGGGGGCGATCAGGGTGTCCGCCGCCCAGTCCCCCACGTCCACCCCGAGCAGGGTCTCCGCGAGCCCCTGGCCGGGCAGAGTGAAGCGGTCTTCCCGCAGGGAGGTCTCCACCTCCCCGAGGGCGGAGACCAGGCCGGTCTGCGCGACCGGGCCGAACGGGATGTCGAACCGTCCTCCGGGCACCGGGTCCTCCGACTCGCGCGCCCGCTCCAGGTCGATCAGCCAGGCGCGGCGGGCCTGGTCCGCGGTGTCCGACCAGCCCTGCACCACGGACGGGTCCTGCGCCACGGACTCGGCGATCGGCCGGGTCAGGTCCTCCGCCCACTGGGTCAGCGGCTCCGGCACCTGGTCCGGGACGGTGTCCTCGACCACGTCGGTGACCGCCCGCGGGATGGCGGCGCGGACGGCGTCGTCGGAGGCGACCTGCTCCGTGATGCCGCGCAGCATCTCGGGGCGGTGGGCGGCCTCGTCCACGAGGGCGCCGGCGGTGGCCACGAAGGCCATGAGCCCCGCGAGGACGGTGAGCAGGAGGCTGAAGGCGGTGCGCATGGGGGTCCTTCTGGGCGACGAGGTCAGGCCGGGGCGAGTCGGGGCATGGAGGGCCGGTGGCTCGAGCGTACTGGCCCGCCCCGGCACGGTCCCAGTCGCCGTCGCCGCCCGCCCCTCCACGCCGCGGAGGGTCAGCCCTCCGCGCCGTCCTGCTCCGCGAGCGCCTCCGCGCGGTCACGCCGTCGTGCCGCGAAGAGCCCCGTGAATCCGGCGGTGGCGAGCAGGGCCAGTCCGGTGAAGGCCCAGGCCCACAGGTTCACCGTGGCGACGGCGGCGGCCATGGGCTGCACGGCGGCAGGGACCTGCTGCACCCAGACCGGCGCTGCCTCCGGCCCGGCGGGTGAGCCCGGCGCGTCGGCGGGCAGTCCTGTGGTGGATGCCTGGTCCGCCGACGGCCATGGGGTGGCCCCCGGGGCCGCGACCGCGGCGCCCGCCAGCGATCCCGCCGGAGGGGCACCGTCGAACGCGGAGAAGGCTCCGGACGGCACCTGGACCGCGTCGGCAGGCGCCCCGACGGCCGCCAGTGCGGCGGGGGAGGACACCCCCGGGGTCACGGTCAGGGCGCCCGCCGGGACGGACCACACGTCCGCGGCGGCCGCCGCGGATGATCCCGCGTCCCCCCCGGTGGCCGGGCCCGGCGGCAGCCCCGGCCCGCCGAGGGGTGCCGGCGCGGGGGCGGGGACGCCCGGTGCAGAACTCACAGTGGCGGGTCGGCCGCCTCCGGGGGTCCCGTCCAGGGGGCCAGCGGCGGCGGCACCGGCCTCCGGGGCGGATCCGAACGTCGGGGCCCCCGCGCCCAGGTCGGCGGGCGCGCCCGCGGTGGGCGCTCCCGGACCGCCCGGGCCCCCGGACGGTCCGCCGGCGGAGCCCGTGCCGGGCGCCGGCGCGGTGGGGTCCTCCGAGGTCGGCGCG
>NZ_JAUNHR010000022.1:0-1848 GCF_030523875.1 Micrococcus sp.
GGTCGCCGCCGCGGTCGTGGGAGCGCTGGCCCTCCTCGTCTCCGGCGCGGGCCTGCCGGTGACCCTGGCCGCCCTCGCCACCGCCCTGGGCGCCGCGGGGGTCTGGCACGCCCTGGCCCCGGCCCGGCGTCCGGTGTGGCGGACGGCGGCGGTGGGCGCCGTCGTCGTGCTGGCCGTGGCCGAGCACACCGGGGGCCTTGCCGGGCCGGCGACGCCGTCCGGGCTGACCCTCCTCGCCGCGGGGCTCGTCCTCCTGGAGACGGCCAACCGGGTCACCCGGGACGTGCTCGACCTCGCCGGGCGGCCGTCCGGGGAGATGACGGAGGGGGACCCCGACGCCGCGGACGGCCCGGGTCTGCGCGGCGGGCGGTTCATCGGCCCGATGGAGCGGCTCCTCATGGCCGCCCTGGGCCTGATGGGGGCATGGCAGGCGGTGGCGGCCATCATGGCGGCCAAGGGCATCGTCCGGTTCCCCGAGATCGCCCAGGACGCCCGGGCCCAGGACCCGAAGGGCGGGCCGGCGGGCGCCAGCGCCGAGGAGTTCCTGATCGGCTCGCTCGTCAGCTGGACCCTGGCCGCCGGAGCCGGCGTGCTGGTCCACCTAGCCCTCGGCCCGGCCTGATCCGGCCACGGGGCCGCACGGCGGGCGAGACCCTGCGAGGTACCATGACGCGTCCCTGCCACGAAAGGCCACGCCCCGATGGATGTCCTCAGTCCCGCCTTCCAGACCACCACCCTCGTGGTCCTCGGCCTGATCCTGCTCATCGACCTGCTCTATGTGGTCAAGCGCCCGCACGAGCCCTCCATGAAGGAGGCCGGCCTGTGGATCGGCTTCTACGTGACGCTGGCGCTGGTCTTCGCGGGCCTGCTCTTCGTGCTCGGCGACGCCCAGCACGGCACCGAGTTCCTCGCCGGCTGGGTCACCGAGTACAGCCTCTCGGTGGACAACCTGTTCGTGTTCCTCATCATCATGGCTAAGTTCCAGGTGCCCCGCCGGTACCAGCAGCAGGTCCTGATGGTGGGCATCATCATCGCGCTCATCGCGCGCGCGGTCTTCATCGCGATCGGCGCCGTCGCCATCGAGCATCTCACCTGGGTGTTCTACATCTTCGGCGCGTTCCTGCTCTGGACCGCGTGGCACCAGCTCAAGGACGACGACGACGGCGAGGAGGCCGAGCCGGGGATCGTCGCCAAGCTCACCCGCCGCCTCAACGTGGCCGAGGAGTACGACGGCAACCGGCTGCGCACCACCGTGGACGGCAAGCGCATGTTCACCCCCATGGTGGTCGTGTTCATCACGATCGGCCTGACGGACGTGATGTTCGCGGTGGACTCCATCCCGGCGATCTTCGGGCTCACCCAGAACTGGTTCATCGTCCTGACGGCCAACATCTTCGCCCTCATGGGCCTGCGCCAGCTCTACTTCCTGCTCGGCGGGCTGATGGACCGCCTCGTGTACCTCAAGCACGGCCTCGCGTTCATCCTCGCCTTCATCGGCGTGAAGCTCATCCTGCACGCGCTGCACGAGAACGAGCTGCCGTTCATCAACGGCGGCCAGCCCGTGCCCGTGCCGGAGATCTCCACGTTCCTCTCCCTCGGCGTCATCGTCGGCACGCTCGTGGTGGCCACCGTGGCCTCCCTGCTCTGGGGCAAGGCGGCCGACGAGGGCGACGCGCCCCGCGCCGAGAGCGCCGAGCGCATGCGCCAGGTGTCCGAGGTCGCCCGTCGCGACGACCGCTGAGCATCCGTCGACCCGCCGGCGTCGGGGCCGGCCCCCCGGGGGGGGCCCGGCCCCCATCCGGCGCTGTGGCCCCCGCGGTGGGGGGGTAACCCGAAACCGCCGGCCGC
>NZ_JAUNHR010000022.1:1858-32471 GCF_030523875.1 Micrococcus sp.
TGGACGACGCGGCCGGTCGTCGGCCCCGTCCGCCGGACGCAGCGGCCCACGCCGTCGGTCATGCCGGGGCGGGGCGGAGAGACTTGCGAGCATTGACCGAGTCCCCCTCCCGAAAGGTGCTCCCCGCGTGGAGATCAACGGATTGACCTGGGGCCTGACGATCGCGCTGATCGTCGGCCTCCTCGCCTTCGACTACTTCGCCCACGTGCGCAAGGCGCACACCCCCACCATCCGCGAGGCGGCGGTGTGGTCCGGGATCTACATCGCACTGGCGCTGGCCTTCGGCCTCGTGTTCTTCCTCTTCGGGGACACCCAGCACGCCGTCGAGTACTACACCGGCTACATCCTCGAGAAGGCGCTCAGCGTCGACAACCTCTTCGTGTTCCTGGTGATCATGGCCAGCTTCGGAGTGCCGCGGGACTACCAACAGAAGGTGCTGCTGTTCGGCATCACCTTCGCGATCATCTCGCGCACCGTGTTCATCCTCATCGGCGCGGCGGCCATCTCCGCGTTCTCCTGGGTCTTCTACCTCTTCGGCATCGCCCTGATCGTGATCGCGGGCCTGCAGCTCAAGAGCGAGATGGGCGACGCGGACGAGGCGGAGGAGGAGGCGGACAACGTCATGGTCCGCTTCGTGAAGAGGTTCCTGCCCGCCTCGGACCACTACGACGGCGACCGCCTCTTCACCGTGGAGAACGGGAAGAAGGTCATGACGCCGATGCTGCTCGTGATGATCGCGATCGGCCTGACGGACATCCTCTTCGCGTTCGACTCCATCCCGGCGATCTACGGCGTCACCCAGGAGCCGTACATCGTGTTTGCGGCCACCGCCTTCTCCCTCATGGGCCTGCGCCAGCTGTTCTTCCTCATCGACGGCCTGCTGGACCGCCTCGTGTACCTCTCCTACGGCCTCGCCGCGATCCTCGCGTTCATCGGCGTCAAGCTGGTGCTGCACGCCCTCCACGAGAACACCCTCGGCTTCATCAACGACGGGCAGCCCGTCCCCGTCACGGAGATCCCCACCACCCTGTCCCTCCTCGTGGTGGTCGGCATCCTCGTGCTCACCGTGATCGCCTCGCTCGCCTCGCCCAAGGGCCAGGCGCTGCGCGCCCTGCAGAACGCGGAGAAGTACTCCCACCGCTACACCGATCTCGACGACGCCGCCACCCCGGCCGAGCGCGAGAAGGCCGCCGCCCTGATGGACGAGTGGACCCGCCGCGCCGAGCTCGTGGACGGCAAGTGGCACGACCAGCTGATCGACCACAAGGACCGGTGGTCCGCGATCATCCGCCAGGCCCACGAGGCGCGCCTGGCCGACCCGCGCGACGCGGACGCCGCCGGCGTCTCGCAGAAGATCGTGGCCCAGGACGGGCCGACGATCTGACCCGCACTCCCGGCCGCGGGGCCGGGCACGACGACGAGGCCCCCACCCGCCCGGGCGGGGGCCGCGACCTCGTCCGGGGTGCGGGCCGGAGCTCAGTCCTCCCCGCGGGCCATCGCCAGCAGGCGGGCGACGATCGCGGCGCCGTCGTCGGCCAGCCCGTCGTGGTGGAAGGCGTCCGTCTCCCACATGCGCAGGCCGCGGACCCGGGCGGCCGTCTCCAGGGAGAGGTCCCGGTCCACGTAGACGTCGTGCGTGTAGACGGCCGCGGCCACGGGGACCTCGTTGCCGGCGAGGACGTCGAGGTCGTAGAGCGGGCCCCAGTCCTGCTTCTCGGCGAGCAGGCGGGCGGTCCCGGCGAGGGGACGCAGCGCGGCCTCCGTCTCGAACGACCACGGCATGACGTGCTCGCCGGTGGGCAGCGGGGCGGGGGAGCGCGACGGGTCGACGTCCGGGTGCTCGGCCAGCACGCGCGCCGCCGACCACCCGGTGGCGGGGCGGCCGTCGGTGAGCTCGGCGGGCTGGGCGTAGATGGCCTCGTGGAGCACCGCGTAGAGCGGGTTCGTGCCCCGCTCCACCTGGGCGGCGACGGCGGCGACGAACGCGTCGGACAGCCGCGGGGCGGCCCCGGTGCGGTCCACGGCGTCCGCGAGCACCCAGTGCAGCTGGTCCACCCGCGTGTTCCCGCCCAGCAGCATGCCGAGCTGCTGGACCCGGCCGACGGTCAGGGCGGAGCCGTCCGGGAGCCGGGCCGGCTCGCCGGCGGCCTCCGCGGCGCGGACGAGCGCCATGACCTCGGCCCACGTGTCCCGGTCCTGCGGGTGGCGGGCGAAGAACTCCTCCGCACGCTCGCGCATCCGGGCGTACGTGGCCCGGTAGACCCGGTCGGCGTGGCCGGTGAGCGGGGCGAGGCCGCCGGTGATGAGGCATCGCTCGAGGCCCTCCGGACGCCAGGAGAGGTAGCTGAGCGTGCAGAACCCGCCGAAGCTCTGGCCGAGGGTGGTCCACGGCCCCGCGCCGAGGGCGAGGCGGAGCATCTCCGCGTCCTGGACGATCGAGGGCGCGCGCAGGTGCGTCAGGTGCGCCGTCCGAGCCTCGTCCGTGGGGTGCGCGGACAGCGTGGCCGCGGTGGCCGGCGTCGAGCCTCCCGTGCCGCGCTGGTCCAGCAGGAGCAGGCGGAAGTCCTTCGCCAGCTCGCGCTGCCAGCCGCCGAGGCGTGCGGGCCGGGGCGCGCCGGAGCCCGGCCCGCCCTGCAGGTACAGCAGCCAGGGCCGCTCGCCGTCCGGGTCGTCGGGGGCGCGGACCTCGCGGGCCAGGACCTCGAGCGTGCCCCGGCCGCCCGGGCCGACGCCGGTGCCGGCCGCGTCCTGCGCACGGGCCTGCTCCAGGGTGAGGGCGTGGTCGATCGGGACCAGGAAGCGGTGCTCGAGCACGTGCGTGCCGTCGAAGAGCACGGTCGCCGGCCCCGGCCGGTGCTCGGCGGGCCCGACCGGGGCGAACCCGCGCGGGTCGCCGGGGACGGGGGAGGCGGACCCCATCAGAGGTCCCACCCGGGCACGGGGGCGCCCACGGAGAGCACATGGACCACCGGGTGTCCCGCCTCGTCCGAGGCGTCCAGGTCCACGACCGCGTTGATCCCGTGGTCGTGGTCGCCGTCGTGGTCCTTGAGGACCTGGCGCACGGCCCACCAGCGCGTGCCCGCCAGCTCCACGGGGCAGCGGCCCTCGGGGCGCTCCGCCACGCGGAAGAACTCCGGGCCGCGCGCGGCGGGGCCGTCGTCGATGTCCTCGTGGTCGTCGAAGTAGGCGTCGAGTGCGTCGGCCCAGTCCTCGGCGGACAGGTCGCCCGAGAGCTCGGCGAGCGTGACGTCCTGCTCGTCGCCGAAGAGGCGCACGCGCTGGAACAGGGCGTTGCGGACCATCACGCGGAACACGGCGGCGTTGTCCGTCAGCCGCGGCGGCGGGGTGGGCTCGAGGGACTCCATGTCCCGGCGCAGCTCCTCGATGTCCCCGGCCACGAGGTCCTCCCACTCCTCCAGCAGCGAGGAGTCGGTCTGCTTGACCATCTCGTCCAGCCAGTCCAGCAGCACCTGCAGGTCCTCGGTGCGGTCCTCCTGGGGCACGGTCTGGCGCAGCGCCTTGACCGCGTCCGTGAGGTAG
This sequence comes from Micrococcus sp., assembly GCF_030523875.1. Taxonomy (GTDB): domain Bacteria; phylum Actinomycetota; class Actinomycetes; order Actinomycetales; family Micrococcaceae; genus Micrococcus. The sequence continues at coordinate 5,399 of NZ_JAUNHR010000022.1, forward strand.
CGCAGCAGCACGCCCTCGGAGCGGGCCAGGCCGTAGAACTGGACGTAGTCCCCGAAGCCCATGGCGCGCTCGAACATGTCCCGCACCACGGACTTGGGGGAGAGCTCGAACTCGGCCAGCCACGGGGCGTCCTGGCGGTACGTCTCGAACTGCTGCTCGAGCAGCTCGGCCAGCGGCTGCGGGTGGGTGACCTCGTCGAGGACGCGCATGCGCTCCTGGTAGTCCATGCCCTCGGCCTTCATGGCGGCCACCGCCTCGCCCTTGGCCTTCTTCACCTGGGCGGAGAGCACCTGCCGGGGCGCGTCCAGGGTCGCCTCGATCACGGAGACCACGTCCAGGTGGTGGTCCGGCTCGGCGGGGTCGAGCAGGTCCAGCGCCGCGAGGGCGAAGGGGGACAGGGGCTGGTTCAGCGCGAAGTCCGGCTGCAGGTCCACCGTCAGGTCCACGGTGCGCCCCTCCGCGTCGGGCTCGGGGAGCACCTCGACCACGCCCGTGGCCAGCAGCTCGCGGAAGATGCCCAGGGCCCGGCGCATCAGCTGCGCCTGGCGGGCCGGGGTCTCGTGCGTGGCGCGCAGCAGACGGCGGACGGCCAGGACGGGGTCGCCCGGGCGGTCCAGGATGTTCAGCAGCATGGAGTGCGTGATGCGCATGCGGGAGACCATGGGCTCCGGCTCGGAGGCCACGAGCTTGTCGAAGGTGGCCGGCCCCCAGGACACGAACCCCTGCGGCGGCGTCTTCCGCTTCGAGCCCTTCACGGACTGCTTCATGCGCTTGGCGCGCTCCGCCTCGTCCTTGATCGAGGCGAACTTCGCCGCCGCCTTGCGCTCGGCCGCCCTGTTCTCGATCACGTGCTCGGGGGCCTGGACCACCACCGTGCCGGAGGTGTCGAACCCCGCGCGCCCGGCCCGTCCGGCGATCTGGTGGAACTCACGGGACTGCAGGATGCGGGTCCGCTCGCCGTCGAACTTGGACAGGGCGGTGATCAGCACGGTGCGGATGGGGACGTTGATCCCGACGCCCAGGGTGTCCGTGCCGGAGATGACCTTCAGCAGGCCCTCCTGGGCGAGCTTCTCCACGAGCCGGCGGTACTTCGGCAGCATGCCGGCGTGGTGCACGCCGATGCCCGCCCGCACGAGGCGGTTGAGGGTCTTGCCGAACCCCGCGGAGAACCGGAAGCCGGCGATCCGCTCGGCGATCGTCTCCTTCTCCTCCTTGGTGGTGACGGACACCGAGGCCAGCCCCACGGCGGTCTCCACCGCGTCCAGCTGGGAGAAGTGGACAATGTACACCGGCGCCTGGCGGGTGGCGACGAGCTCCTCGACCTTCTCCTGCAGCGGCACCTCGGACCACTCGAAGGTCAGGGGGATCGGGCGCTCGGCATGCGCGACGACGGCGACCTCACGTCCGGTGCGCTCCGTCAGGTCCTCCTCGAGGCGGGTGGTGTCGCCCAGGGTGGCGGACATCAGCAGGAACCGGGCCTGGGGCAGCTCGAGCAGGGGCAGCTGCCAGGCCCAGCCGCGGGAGGGGTCGGCGTAGTAGTGGAACTCGTCCATGACCACGGTGCCGATCTCCATGCCCGAGCCCTCCCGCAGGGCGCGATTGGCCAGGATCTCCGCGGTGCAGCAGATGATGGGCGCGTCCGCGTTGACCGAGGAGTCGCCCGTGACCATGCCGACGTTCTCCGCGCCGAAGACGTCCACCAGGGCGAAGAACTTCTCGGAGACGAGCGCCTTGATGGGGGCCGTGTAGTAGGAGACCTTCCCGTGGGCCAGGGCGTCGGCGTGGGCGCTGAGGGCCACGAGGGACTTGCCCGAGCCGGTCGGCGTCGCCAGGATCACGTGGTTGCCGGCCACCAGCTCGAGGACGGCCTCCTCCTGCGCGGGGTAGAGGCGGATGCCGCGGGCGTCCGTCCAGGCGGTGAAGGCCTCGTACACCGCGTCGCCGTCGGGGGAGCGGCCGAGGGCGTCGAGGCGTCCGGTGAGGGAGGGCGCGGCGGGGGTGGGCACGGAGGCGGGGGCGGAGGAGGTCATCGCCCCCAGGGTATCCGCGGCGCCGGTCAGGAGCGGGCGGCCAGGCCGTCCAGGAGGAGGTCGATGCCGGCGAGGAACCGCGCCGTCGGCTCGGGGGCGACGAGCCGGCGGGCGCGGGTGCGCAGGTGCGGGAAGCGGTCCTCGGGCAGCTCGGCCACATGGGCGCTGAAGCTCACGAGCCAGGCCGACACCTCGGCGTCGTCCACGCGGTGGCGGCGCTGCCACTGCTCGTGGACGTCGGCCACGGTGCACAGCATCATGCGGTCGTAGGCCGTGAGCACGAGGTCGGCGTCCAGCCCCTCGCCCGTGAGACGGGCCAGCAGGTGCTCGAGTGCCTCGAGGTCGTCCGCGGTGCTCGGCGCGACCGCGGCGAAGAAGGCGTGCTGGGCCAGGTCGGCATGCGCCGAGAGGCGCTCGTGCACCTCCAGGACGTGGCCGCGCAGGTCCGCGCGCCAGTCGCCGGAGTCGGGGAGGGGCCCCACCCCGCGGAGCACCTCGCGCACCGCCAGGTCGACGAGGCGTTCGCGGCTGCCGACGTGGGGATAGAGGCTCGAGGCCGCGACGCCGAGGTCCTCGGCCACGCGGCGCATGGTCACGGCGGCCACCCCCTGTGCAGCCGTGATGCGCAGGGCGGCGTCGACGATCGCCTTCTCGGTGAGCAGGCGACGGCGCTCCCGCCGGTGGAGGTCCCGGACGGCGCCGGGCGGGGCGGGGAGCTCCTCGGGGCGCGGGTCCGGCGCGTCCACGGGGTCGGACAAGGGTGTCATGCGTCCACAGTAGCGGGAGGGGCGGGTGCCGTGGCCCCCTGATGAACCATGTTCACTTATGCAGAACGGTGTTCGGACACCGGAGGACTTGGATTCTCCTCCTGGTCGACGCGGAAGTCACCACAGCAACGACCGGAGAGCGGCGCGGTACTCACCAGCCGCGCTCGCGCCACTCCTGCACGTGAGGCCGTTCGGCGCCGAGCGTCGTGGAGGCGCCATGGCCGGGATGGACCACCACGTCGTCGTCGAAGGCCTCGAAGAGGCGCTGCTCGACGTCGTCGATCAGGGAGGCGAAGCGGTCGGCGTCGCCCTGGGTGTTGCCCACGCCGCCGGGGAAGAGGGAGTCGCCGGTGAAGAGGACCGCCGGCTCGTCCGCCTCGGGGCGGTAGGCCAGGGCCACGGAGCCGGGGGTGTGGCCGCGCAGCGCGATCACCTCGAGGTCGATCCCGTCCACCGACACCGTCTCTCCGTGGCGGAGCACCACGTCCGGGGTCACGCCGGTGTCCGCGGCGATCGCGTCGGCGTCCTCGGCACCGGCGGCGGTGCGGGCCCCGGTCACCGAGGCCAGGGCGGGCAGCGCCCGGACGTGGTCCCAGTGGCGGTGCGTGGTGACGATCATGGCCAGGTGCGGCTCGCACGGGGTGTCGGCGGCCGCGGAGGCGAGGAGCTCGCGCAGGGTCTCCGGGGCGTCCGCCGCGTCGATCAGCACCTGCGCGCCCGTGGTCTTGGACGTGATCGCGTACGCGTTGTTGTCCATGTCGGAGACGGAGGCGGCGCGCACGGTCACGGCGGGCAGGTCGTGGAGGAGACGGATGTCGGCGGAGGCGGGCATGCGGGACAGTCTACGGACGGCGCCCCGCTCCGCCAGGGGCGGATCCGGGCGTCCGGGGCCCTACCGTGTCCGGCCGCCCGCCTAGACTTGCCGGGTGCCGAAGAACACCGTCTCCACCGCCCCCGCCGCCCACGACGACGCCCTCGCGCCCCGTCCCGGCGGCCTCGCCTCCGGCCCGGGCCGCGGAGCTCGCGGGGCCGTCCAGCACGAGCGGATCGTGGTCAAGGGCGCCCGCGAGCACAACCTGAAGGACGTGGACGTCTCCATCCCGCGGGACGCCATGGTGGTGTTCACGGGTCTGTCCGGCTCCGGCAAGTCCTCGCTGGCGTTCGACACGATCTTCGCGGAGGGCCAGCGCCGCTACGTCGAGTCGCTGTCCTCGTACGCGCGCATGTTCCTGGGCCGCGTGGACAAGCCGGACGTGGACTTCATCGAGGGCCTGTCCCCGGCGGTGTCCATCGACCAGAAGTCCACGAACCGCAACCCGCGCTCCACGGTCGGCACCATCACGGAGATCTACGACTACATGCGCCTGCTGTGGGCGCGCGTGGGCGTGGCGCACTGCCCCGAGTGCGGCGAGGTGGTGAGCCGGCAGACGCCGCAGCAGATCGTGGACCAGCTCGAGGAGCTGCCCGAGCGGACCCGGTTCCAGGTCCTGGCCCCCGTGGTGCGGGGCCGCAAGGGCGAGTTCGTGGACCTGTTCTCCTCCCTCTCCACGCAGGGCTACGCCCGCGCGCTCGTGGACGGGGAGACCGTCCAGCTCTCCGACCCGCCCGCGCTGAAGAAGCAGAACAAGCACACGATCGCCGTCGTGGTGGACCGCCTGGCCATGAAGGAGGGCATCCGTCAGCGTCTGACCGACTCGGTGGAGACCGCCCTCAAGCTCGCCGACGGCCTCGTGGCCGTCGAGTTCGTGGACGTGCAGGTGGAGGACGAGCCCGGCAAGAAGAACACGGGGGAGTTCGCCGGCCGCGACGCCGAGGGCAACCCCCGCTTCCGCACGTTCTCGGAGAAGCTCTCCTGCCCCAACGGCCACGCCCAGACCGTGGACGAGATCGAGCCGCGCTCGTTCTCCTTCAACAACCCCTTCGGCGCGTGCCCCGAGTGCACCGGCATCGGCTCGCGCCTCCAGGTGGACCCGGACCTCGTGGTCCCGAACGACGAGCTCTCGATCGAGGACGGGGCGATCGTCCCCTGGTCCCTCGGCAAGTCCACCTCGGACTACTGGATGCGCGTGCTCGGGGGACTGGCCAAGGAGACGGGCTTCTCGCTGAAGACCCCGTGGAAGGACCTGCCCAAGAAGCACCGCGAGGCGGTGCTGCACGGCAAGGACTTCAAGGTGGAGGTCGAGTTCCGCAACCGCTTCGGCCGCACGCGGCGCTACACCACGGGCTTCGAGGGCGTGGTGCCCTACGTGGTGCGCAAGCACGAGGAGACCGAGTCCGACTCGGCGCGCGAGCGCTACGAGTCCTTCATGCGCGAGATCCCGTGCCCCGTCTGCCACGGCGCGCGCCTGAACCCCACCGTGCTGAACGTGCGTGTGGGCGGGCTGTCCATCGCCGAGGCCACCGCGCTGCCCATGCGGGACGCCCTCGACTTCGTGGACGGCCTCGAGCTCACCGCCCGGGAGCGCGCGATCGCGGACCAGGTGGTCAAGGAGATCCGGGCCCGCCTGGCGTTCCTGCTGGACGTGGGGCTGGAGTACCTGAACCTCGAGCGCAACGCCGGCACGCTCTCCGGCGGCGAGGCGCAGCGCATCCGGCTGGCGACGCAGATCGGTGCCGGGCTCGTGGGCGTGCTGTACGTCCTGGACGAGCCGTCGATCGGCCTGCACCAGCGGGACAACCGCCGCCTGATCGAGACGCTGCTGCGCCTGCGCGACCTCGGCAACACGCTGATCGTGGTGGAGCACGACGAGGACACGATCGCCGAGGCCGACTGGATCGTGGACATCGGCCCCCAGGCCGGCGAGCACGGCGGCGAGGTGGTCCACTCGGGCTCCCTCGAGGAGCTCAAGGCCAACACCCGTTCGATCACGGGCGACTACCTGGCGGGCCGGCGCAGCATCGACGTGCCCGCGCAGCGGCGCCCGCTCGAGAAGGGGCGGAAGCTGACCGTCCGGGGCGCCACCGAGAACAACCTGAAGAACGTCACGGTGGACATCCCGCTGGGCGTGCTCACCGCCGTCACGGGCGTGTCCGGCTCGGGCAAGTCCACGCTGATCAACGAGATCCTCTACAAGGTCCTGGCGGACCGGCTCAACGGCGCCAAGCTCGTGCCGGGCCGGCACCGGACGGTGGAGGGCCTCGAGCACCTGGACAAGGTGGTCCACGTGGACCAGAGCCCCATCGGCCGCACCCCGCGCTCCAACCCCGCCACCTACACGGGCGTGTTCGACTCGATCCGCAAGCTGTTCGCCGAGACGCCCGAGGCCAAGGTCCGCGGCTACCAGCAGGGCCGGTTCTCCTTCAACATCAAGGGCGGCCGCTGCGAGGCGTGCTCGGGCGACGGCACGCTCAAGATCGAGATGAACTTCCTGCCGGACGTCTACGTCCCGTGCGAGGTCTGCCACGGCGCCCGCTACAACCGCGAGACGCTCGAGGTGACCTACAAGGGCAAGAACATCGCCGAGGTCCTCGACATGCCGATCGAGGAGGCCGCCGAGTTCTTCAGCTCCTACACGAAGATCTCCCGGTACCTGCGCACGCTGGTGGACGTGGGCCTCGGCTACGTGCGCCTCGGCCAGCCGGCCACCACCCTCTCCGGGGGCGAGGCGCAGCGGGTGAAGCTGGCGGCAGAGCTGCAGAAGCGCTCGAACGGGCGCACGGTGTACGTGCTGGACGAGCCGACCACGGGCCTGCACTTCGAGGACATCCGCAAGCTGCTGCAGGTGCTGCAGTCGCTCGTGGACAAGGGCAACACCGTGATCACCATCGAGCACAACCTCGACGTGGTGAAGTGCGCCGACCACGTGATCGACCTCGGCCCCGAGGGCGGCTCGGGAGGTGGCACGATCGTGGCCACGGGCACGCCCGAGCAGGTCGCGCGGGTGGCGGAGAGCCACACCGGGCGCTTCCTCGCCGAGCTGCTCGGCTGACCGACCCACCCCCGGCCGGCGCCGCGTCCGCCGCGCGGCTCCGGCCCCCACCACGAGAGGCAGGCGAGGGACCCATGGCCACCTCCGAGCCCGTCCGCCGCGCGTTCGCCGGGATGTTCCGGCTGACGTGCCGCCCCCGCATCACCGGCCTGGAGAACGTGCCCGTGAACGGTCCGTTCATCCTGGCCTCGAACCACCTGTCCTTCCTCGACTCGGTCCTGCTGCAGGCCCTGTGCCCGCGCCCCGTGCACTTCTTCGCCAAGGCCGAGTACTTCACCGCCCCCGGCCTGAGCGGCCGGGTCCAGCGGCGGTTCTTCGAGTCCGTGGGCTCGATCCCGGTCCAGCGGGGGGACCAGTCGGCCTCTGTGGCGGCCCTCGAGGAGCTGGTGTCCCTGCTGGAGGCGGGCGAGGGGGTCGGCATCTACCCGGAGGGCACGCGCAGCCGGGACGGGCGGCTCTACCGGGGTCGGACGGGCGTGGGCTGGCTGGCGCTGACCACGGGCGCCCCCGTGGTCCCGGTGGGCCTGCGCGGCACCGAGCGGCTCCAGCCGCCGGGCGGGCGCGGCTTCCGCCCGCACCGGTTCACCATCGCGGCAGGGGAGCCCCTCGACTTCGGCCATCCCGGCCGCCGCCACGGCCTGCCGCAGCGACGGCAGGCGACCGCCCAGGTCATGGACGCGATCGCGGCCCTGTCCGGCCAGGAGCGGGTGGACGAGTACAACGCCGCCCCGGGCGCCCGTGGCTGACCCGCGCACGTACCGCCCGGCCCCGGGCGAGATCGCCACGTCCCCGGGCGTCTACCGGTTCCGCGACCCGGACGGCCGGGTCATCTACGTGGGCAAGGCCAAGAACCTGCGGGCCCGCCTGAGCTCCTACTTCCAGGACCCGGCGCGGCTGGCCACCAAGACCCGCACCATGGTGTTCACGGCCGCCGCGGTGGAGTGGACCGTCGTCGGCTCCGAGCTCGAGGCGCTGCAGCTCGAGTACACCTGGATCAAGGAGTACCGGCCCCGGTTCAACATCATGTACCGGGACGACAAGTCCTACCCGTACCTGGCCGTGACCATGAACGAGCAGTTCCCGCGCGTGCTCGTGATGCGCGGGGACCGCAAGCCCGGGGTGAAGTACTTCGGCCCGTTCCACCCCGCCAAGGCCATCCGGGAGACCGTGGACCTGATGCTGCGGGTGTTCCCCGTCCGCACGTGCTCCGCGGGCGTGTTCAAGCGCGCCCGCGCCCAGGACCGGCCGTGCCTGCTCGGGTACATCGGCAAGTGCTCCGCGCCGTGCGTGGGGCGGATCTCCCCGGCCGACCACCGCGCCCTGGCCCAGGACTTCTGCGACTTCATGGCCGGGGACGCCGAGCGGTTCGTCAAGGAGCTCGAGAAGGCGATGGCGGCCGCCGTCGCCGATCTGCGCTACGAGGACGCCGCCCGCCTGCGGGACGACATCGCGGCCCTGCGCCGCGTGTTCGAGCGCAACGCCGTGGTGCTCGCCGAGAACACGGAGGCCGACGTCTTCGCGCTCCACATGGACGAGCTCGAGGTGGCGGTGCAGGTGTTCCACGTCCGCCAGGGACGCATCCGGGGCCAGCGCGGCTGGGTGATGGAGCGCGTGGAGGACGTCGGCGAGGACGTCATGGTGGAGGAGCTGCTGAAGCAGGTCTACGGCGACCTCGGCGACAGCCAGCGCATCCCGCACGAGGTGCTCGTGCCCGTGGAGCCCTCGGAGGCGGAGCAGCTCACCGCGTGGCTCTCCGGCCTGCGCGGCGCCCGCGTCCAGGTGCGCGTGCCGCAGCGGGGGGCCAAGGCCGATCTCATGGAGACCGTCCGGGAGAACGCCGAGATGGCCCTCAAGCTGCACAAGACCCGCCGCGCGGGGGACCTGACCACGCGCTCCGCCGCGCTGCGCGAGTTGCAGGACGCCCTCGAGATCGACTCCCCGCTGCTGCGGATCGAGTGCTACGACATCTCGCACTCCCAGGGCACCAACGTGGTCGGCTCCATGGTGGTGATGGAGGACGGCCTGCCCAAGAAGAAGGACTACCGGCGCTTCAACGTGACGGGGGAGGCCGCCCGGGACGACACCGCCTCCATGAGGGACGTGCTGCGCCGGCGCTTCGCCCGCATGGCGAAGGAGCGCCAGGAGGGCGGCGTGCTGACCGGCCAGGTGGAGGCGGACGGGGCCGACGCCGGCGACCGCCGGTTCGCCTACCCGCCCTCCCTCGTGGTGGTCGACGGCGGCCCGCCCCAGGTGGCCGCGGCGGCGGCCGTGCTCGAGGAGCTCGGCCTGGACGACCTCCCCGTCGTGGGGCTGGCCAAGCGGCTGGAGGAGGTCTGGGTCCCGGGTGACGAGTTCCCCGTCATCCTGCCCCGCGCCTCCGAGGGGCTGTACCTGCTCCAGCGCATCCGCGACGAGTCCCACCGGTTCGCGATCGCGGGCCACCGCGGCCGCCGGACGAAGGCCATGACCGCCTCCGCCCTGGACTCCGTCCCCGGCCTGGGGCCCGCCCGGCGCCAGGCGCTGCTCACGCACTTCGGGTCGGTGGAGCAGATCCGCGCCGCCGGGCCGGAGCGGCTGACCGAGGTGGCGGGCATCGGCCCGGCCCTCGCGCAGACCGTCCACGCGGCCCTGACGGCGTCCGGGGGCGGCGATACAGTGAGGGCATGAGCGTGGATCCCGAGCTGCAGCCCGAGAAGCCCCCGTCCTCCGAGGTCCTGGTCATCACCGGCATGTCGGGGGCCGGCCGCACGACGGCGGCCCACGCCCTGCAGGACCACGGCTGGTACGTCGTGGAGAACATGCCCCCGCAGCTGTTGATCACGCTGGCCGACCTCGTGGCCCGGTCGCCCGAGGCCTTCCCGCGGCTGGCGATCGTGGTGGACGTCCGCTCGCGCACCTACCTGCACGAGCTCCGCGCGGCCCTCCACCAGCTGGGGAGCGAGGGGGTGGAGTACCGCACCCTGTTCCTCGAGGCCGCGGACGACGTGCTCGTCCGCCGGTTCGAGGCCGGCCGCCGCCCGCACCCGCTGCAGGGCAACGCCCGCCTCCTCGACGGGATCCAGGCCGAACGCGAGATCGTCTCCGAGCTCAAGGAAGCGGCCGACGTCGTCGTGGACACGAGCGCGCTGAACGTCCACGGCCTGGCCACCGAGGTCACCGAGCTGTTCTCCGAGGACGGGCCCGTGACCCTGCGGCTGAACGTCATGAGCTTCGGATTCAAGTACGGCCTGCCCTCGGACGCGAACTTCGTGGCGGACATGCGCTTCATCCCGAACCCCCACTGGGTGGAGGCGCTGCGCCCCCACACGGGCGTCGAGCCGGAGGTGTCCGACTACGTGCTCAGCCAGCCCGGCGTCGACGAGTTCCTCACCGCCTACCTGGCGGCCCTGGCCCCGGTGTTCGAGGGCTACCGCCGGGAGAACAAGCACTACGCCACCCTGGCCGTGGGCTGCACGGGCGGCAAGCACCGCTCCGTGGCCGTGGCCGAGGAGCTGGCCCGCCGGATCGCCCAGCGCCCGCGGGTGACCGTCCAGGTGGAGCACCGGGACATGGGGCGCGAATGACGCACCCGTCCCTCGGCCCCCTCACGGGCCAGCTGCCCCTGCCGCCGGCCTCCTCCGACCGCCCCGCCGGTGCCCCCCTCGGCACGGCCCGCGCCGACCTGCGCGTCACCGCGCTCGGCGGCGGCCACGGCCTGTCCGCCTCCCTGTCCGCCCTGCGCCTGATCGCGGGCCACCTCACCGCCGTGGTGACCGTGGCGGACGACGGCGGGTCCTCCGGCACCATCCGCCGGGAGATGGACGTCCTGCCGCCCGGCGACCTGCGCATGGCCCTGGCCTCGCTGTGCGACGACACGGACTGGGGCCGCACGTGGGCCCAGGTGATGCAGCACCGGTTCCGCTCCACCGAGGTCCCCGCGGAGGAGGCCACTCTCGAGGGCCACGCCCTCGGCAACCTGTTGATCGTGGCCCTGTGGGAGCTGCTGGGCGACCCCGTGGACGGCCTGCGCTGGGCCGGCGCCCTGCTGCGCGCCCACGGCGAGGTCCTGCCCGTCTCCCGCGTCCCGCTGACCATCGGCGGCGACGTGCTGTGCGAGGCCGAGGGCGGGGGACTGGTCCGCCGGCACGTGGAGGGCCAGGTGGCCCTCGCCCTGGCCGCCCACGAGGGGAGGGTCACGGACGTGCGCCTGACCCCCGCCGACGCCGCCGCCACCCCGGAGGCCCTGGAGGCCATCGACCGCGCGGACTGGGTGGTGATCGGCCCGGGCTCGCTCTACACGTCCGTCCTGCCGCACCTGCTCCTGCCGGACGTGCGGGCGGCCCTCGAGGGCACGTCCGCGGGCCGGGTGTTCGTGCTGAACACGGACACCGGGACGCAGGAGACCACCGGCATGACGCACGCCGACCACCTCAAGGCCCTGCGCGCGCACGCGCCCGGGCTGCGCCTGGACGTGGTGGTGGCCGACGCCGACGCCGTCCGGGACCGCGCCGCCGTCGTCGCCGAGGCCGAGCGCCTGGGGGCCAGAGTGGCCTTCAGTAGAGTGAGCAGCCCCGCCAACCCCCTCGTCCACGACCCCCTGCGCCTGGCCGTGGCGCTGGACGAGGCCATGACCGCCTGACGCCCGGCGCGGCCCCCCGCATCAGCGCGTCCGGGTCGCCCCGCCGTCCATCCCCGAAGGAGCCCGACATGGCGCTGACCATGACCCTCAAGGAGGAGCTCGCCCGCGTCCCGGCGGCGACCACGCCCGAGCGGCGCGCGGAGGCGGCCACCATGCTGCGCTTCGCCGGCGGCCTGCACCTGGTCTCCGGGCGCGTGGTGATCGAGGCGGAGCTGGACCACGGGGCCAGCGCGCGCCGCCTGCGCGCGGCCATCACGGAGGTCTACGGCCACGCCACGGAGATCGTGGTGGTCTCCGGCGGCAACCTGCGCCGGGGACAGCGGTACGTGATCCGCGTGGTGGCCGGGGGAGAGGACCTCGCCCGCCAGACCGGTCTGCTGGACCAGCGCGGCCGCCCCGTCCGCGGGCTGCCGCCGGCTCTCGTGCAGGGCAGCGCGGCGGACAGGGCCGCGGTGTGGCGCGGGGCCCTGCTGGCCCACGGCTCGCTGACCGAGCCCGGGCGCTCCTCATCCCTCGAGGTGACCACGCCCGGTCCCGAGGCCGCCCTCGCCCTGGTGGGGGCCGCGCGCCGGCTGAACGTGGCGGCCAAGGCCCGCGAGGTGCGCCAGGCGGACCGGGTGGTGGTGCGCGACGGCGAGGCGATCGCCACCCTCCTCACGGCGGTGGGCGCCGTGCAGACCGCCGCCCTGTGGCAGGAGCGCCGGGAGCGCAAGGAGGTCCGGGCCACGGCCAACCGGCTCGCCAACTTCGACGACGCCAACCTGCGCCGCTCGGCCCAGGCGGCGGTGGCCGCGGGCGCCCGGGTGGAGCGCGCCCTGGAGATCCTCGGCGAGGACGTCCCGGACCACCTGCTCTACGCGGGCCGGCTGCGCCTGGAGCACAAGCAGGCCTCCCTCGACGAGCTGGGGCGGCTGGCCGACCCGCCGATGACCAAGGACGCGATCGCCGGGCGCATCCGCCGCCTGCTCTCCACCGCGGACCGCCGGGCCGCCGAGCTCGGCGTGCCCGGCACGGGCGACGCCGGACGCTGACCCCTCCCGGGGCGGGCGAGGACCTCCCGACCGACGCGCGGGCCGCCGTCCATGGCGTCCCACGGGCCCGGCCGTCCACAATGGGAGGAAGGAATACCCCGCAACGGCGCGGGGTTCCTGCCCACAGCACCGCCGGAGCGAGACACCGATGCCCGGCGGTGACGTCTGAAGGAGGAAGCATGACGGAATTCACTCTCCCCGAGCTGGACTACGACTACGCCGCCCTGGAGCCGCACATCTCCGCGCGCATCATGGAGCTGCACCACTCGAAGCACCACGCCACGTACGTGAAGGGCGCCAACACGGCCCTGGAGAAGCTGGCCGCGGCCCGTGACGCGGAGAACTTCGCCGCCGTCAACCAGCTCTCGAAGGACCTGGCCTTCAACCTGGGCGGCCACACCAACCACTCGATCTTCTGGAAGAACCTCTCGCCCGAGGGCGGCGACAAGCCGACCGGCGAGCTGGCCGCCGCGATCGACGAGTTCTTCGGCTCGTTCGACAAGTTCCAGGCCCACTTCACCGCCGCCGCCCTCGGCATCCAGGGCTCCGGCTGGGCCGTGCTGGCCTACGAGCCCATCGGCGGCAACCTGGTGATCGAGCAGTTCTACGACCAGCAGAACGGCGTGCCCGTCGCCACCATCCCGCTGTTCCAGCTGGACATGTGGGAGCACGCGTTCTACCTGGACTACCAGAACGTGAAGGCCGACTACGTCAAGGCCGTGTGGAACATCGTGAACTGGGCCGACGTCCAGAAGCGCTTCGAGGCGGCCCGCCAGGGCGCCCGCGGCCTCGTGCTGCCGGCCTGACCCGCAGCCCGACCCCCGCATCACCGCGGGTCGGTCGCCCGGGCGGGCGTCCGGCCCGCGGGTCGGCGCCCCGAGCGTCGACCGTGGCCTCGTCCGACGACGTGCGAGGGCATGCATCAGGACCGTCCATCCGCTCATGACAAGCGCCCCGCGACGGGCGCCAGGAAGCGAGGCATCATGACCAAGATCGCCATCAACGGCTTCGGCCGCATCGGCCGCAACATCCTCCGCGTGCTCGCGGACCGCCCGGACCAGGGCCTCGAGCTCGTGGCCGTGAACGACCTGGCGGACAAGGAGGACCTGTTCTGGCTCTCCAAGTACGACACCGTCCTCGGCCGCTACCCGGGCAAGCTCGAGATGACCGACAAGGGCTTCCGTGTGGACGGCCAGGACGTGGCCTTCTTCGCCGAGACCGACCCGGCGAACCTCCCGTGGGGCGAGCTCGGCGTGGACGTCGTGATCGACTGCACCGGCATCTTCACCTCCGGCCCGAAGGCCAAGGCTCACCTGGACGCCGGCGCCAAGAAGGTCGTCATCTCCGCCCCCGGCAAGGACGTGGACGGCACCTTCGTGATGGGCGTGAACGAGGACCAGTACGACGCGTCCTCCATGCACGTCGTCTCGAACGCCTCCTGCACCACCAACTGCCTGGCCCCGATGGTCAAGGTGCTCAACGACGAGTTCGGCATCGTCGACGGCATCATGACCACCATCCACGCGTACACCGGCGACCAGAACCTGCACGACAACGTGCACAAGAAGGACCGCCGCCGCGCCCGCGCCGCCGCGCAGAACATGGTGCCCACCTCCACCGGCGCCGCCAAGGCGATCGGCGAGGTCATCCCGGAGCTCAAGGGGAAGCTGGACGGCTTCGCCATGCGCGTGCCCACCATCACCGGCTCCGCCACCGACCTGACCGTCGAGCTGACCCGCCACGTGGAGGTCGAGGAGGTCAACGAGGCCTTCCGCAAGGCCGCCGAGTCCGGCCCGATGGCCGGGCGCCTCGTGTACTCCGAGGACCCGATCGTCTCCTCCGACATCGTCACCTCCCCGGCCGCGTGCACCTTCGACGCCCCGCTCACCAAGACCATCGGCCAGACCGTGAAGATCATCGGCTGGTACGACAACGAGTACGGCTACACCTGCCAGCTCCTGGACCTGACGAAGCACATCGGCGACCAGCTCTGACCCTGGCGCACCCCCGACGGCCCGGGCCGGTGGACCTCCACCGGCCCGGGCCGTCTGCCTAGACTGACCGCAGACCGTGACCGACTCCAGGAGGCACCCATGACCGCCCAGACCCTGAAGGACCTGCTCGAGGCCGGCGTCGCCGGACGCACCGTCCTGATCCGCTCCGACCTCAACGTCCCGCTGGACGGGCAGACCGTCACCGACGACGGCCGCATCCGGGCCTCGGCGCCCGCCATCGGGCAGCTGGCCGACGCCGGCGCCCGCGTGGTCGTCATGGCCCACCTCGGCCGCCCCAAGGGCCAGCCGGACCCGCAGTACTCGCTGGCCCCCGTGGCCGCCCGCCTCGGTGAGGTCCTCGGCAAGGATGTGCAGCTGGCCGCCGACGTGACCGGCGAGGATGCCCGCGCGAAGGCCGCCGCCCTCCAGGACGGCCAGGTGCTGCTGCTGGAGAACGTCCGGTTCGACGCCCGCGAGACCTCGAAGGACGAGGCCGAGCGCGCCGAGCTTGCCCGCGAGATGGCGGACCTGGCCGGCGAGGACGGCGCGTACGTGGGCGATGCCTTCGGCGCCGTGCACCGCGCGCACGCCTCCGTCGCGGACATCGCCGCGCTGCTGCCGGCCCACCAGGGCCCGCTGGTGGCCACCGAGCTCGAGGTCCTCACCCGCCTCACCGAGTCCCCGGAGCGCCCCTACGTGGTGGTCCTGGGCGGCTCCAAGGTCTCGGACAAGCTCGCCGTGATCGACAACCTCCTCGAGAAGGCGGACACGCTGCTGATCGGCGGCGGCATGCTCTTCACCTTCCTCAAGGCCCAGGGCCACGAGGTCGGCGCGTCCCTGCTCGAGGAGGACCAGCTGGACACCGTCCGCGGCTACCTCGAGCGCTCCGGGAAGGACGCCGCCGAGATCGTCCTGCCCACCGACATCGTGATGGCCTCGGCCTTCGCCAAGGACGCCGAGCACGAGGTGCTCCCCGTCGACGCGCTCACCACGGGCGCCCACGGCGCGGACGCGCTGGGCCTGGACATCGGCCCGGAGACGGCGAAGGACTTCGCCTCCCGCATCGCCGGCGCGAAGACCGTGTTCTGGAACGGCCCCATGGGCGTGTTCGAGTTCCCCGCGTTCGCCGAGGGCACCCGGACCGTCGCGCAGGCCCTCACCGAGGCCACCGCCGCGGGCGGCCTGTCCGTGGTGGGCGGAGGCGACTCGGCCGCGGCCGTGCGCTCCCTCGGCTTCGAGGACGGGCAGTTCGGCCACATCTCCACCGGCGGCGGCGCCTCCCTCGAGTACCTCGAGGGCAAGGAGCTGCCGGGCGTCACCGCCCTTACCGGTGAGGAGGCGTGAGCATGGCCACCCCCCGCACCCCGCTGATCGCGGGCAACTGGAAGATGAACCTGGACCACCGCGAGGCGGTCACGCTCATGCAGCGCCTGGCGTGGCTGCTGCAGGACGCGGACCACGAGCAGGAGGACGTGGAGGTGGCGGTGTTCCCGCCCTTCACCGACCTGCGTGCGGTGCAGACCCTCGTCACGGGGGACCGGATCGAGCTGGCGTACGGCGCCCAGGACCTCTCCCCGGAGGACTCCGGCGCGTACACCGGCGACGTCTCCGGCGCGTTCCTGTCCGCCCTCGGCTGCGCCTACGCGATCGTCGGGCACTCCGAGCGCCGCACCATCCACGGGGAGGACGACGCCCTGGTGGCGCGCAAGGCCGTCGCCGCCCTGCGCCACGGGTTGACCCCGGTGGTGTGCGTGGGCGAGGGGCTCGAGGTGCGCCAGGCCGGCCGCCACGTGGAGCACACGGTGGTCCAGCTGCGCGGCTCGCTCGAGGGCCTGTCCGCCGAGGACGTGGCCCGCGTCGTCGTGGCCTACGAGCCCGTGTGGGCGATCGGCACCGGCGAGGTGGCCAGCGCGGCCGACGCGCAGGAGATGTGCGCGGCGCTGCGCGAGGACCTCGCCGCCCGGCACGGCGAGGACGTCGCTGCGCGCACCCGCCTGCTCTACGGCGGCTCCGTGAAGTCGGACTCGGCGCCGGAGCTGCTCGCGCAGGAGGACGTGGACGGCGCCCTCGTGGGCGGCGCCAGCCTCGACGCGGACGAGTTTGCTAAGATCGTCCGGTTCGACGCGGCCCGCTGAGGCCCGCCGGTCGCCGGCACGGCGCCCGCAGGAACACACCCGACGAGGGAAGGCCCCATGGACATCCTGACCCTGCTGCTGCAGATCGCGGTCGTGCTGCTGAGCGTGCTGATCATCCTGCTCGTGCTGCTGCACAAGGGCCGCGGCGGCGGCGTCTCGGACATGTTCGGCGGCGGCGTGACCACGTCCATGAGCTCCTCCGGCTCGGCGCAGCGCCTGCTGACCCGCGTGACGGTGACCTCCACGGTCCTGTGGGGCGCGGCCATCGTGGCCTTGGGCCTGCTGGCCCGCTTCAACGTCGACTCCTGAGCCTCCCGCCCGTCCCCGGGCGGACGACGACGGCCCCGCACCTGATCGGTGCGGGGCCGTCGTCGTCGGGGGCCGGAGCCCGCAGTGAGGGGAGCCTGCGGTCAGCGGTCGCTGGCGTCCACGGCCGCGAGGTCGGTGCGGGCCAGCCCGAGGCGCAGCACCTCGCCGTAGGCCTCGTCCGGGTCCAGGCGCCGCAGCTCCTCCGCCAGACAGTCCTGGTCCGTGCGGCGCGGCAGGGAGATGCGCTGCACCGGCCGGCCCTGCTGGTAGAGCCGGGCCACCTGGGACTGGGACCGGGAGAGGACGACGTCGCCGTCCGGCCCGCGAAGGCGCACCGCGCGGATGCCGTGGCCGGCCTTGGAGTGGGCGATCGTCACGGGCCGCCTAAGGCGCAGGGTGAGCCAGGCCGCCAGCAGCATGGTGCTGGGGGAGTCCGGGGCGCCGTCCACCGTGACCGTGCGCACCTGGGACATGGGCAGGTGGTCGAGGATGCCCGCCAGCTGGATGCGCCACAGTGTCAGGCGCGTCCAGGCCAGGTCGGTGTCCCCGTCCCGGTGCCCGGCAGCCAGCGAGCGCAGCGCGGCCGCCGCGTCCGGGCACGTGGCCGAGTCGGTGATGCGGCGGTGCGCCAGCCGGCCGAGCGGGGTGTCCGCGGGGACCTCCGGCGGCGTCCCCGGCCACCACGCCACGATGGGCGCGTCCGGCAGGAGCAGGGCCGCCACGAGCGGCTCGTCCGCGTGCGCGTTCGCACCCTGGCACCACAGGATGACGACGTCAGACGCCCCGGCGTCCCCGCCCACGCGGATCTCCGCATCGAGGCGGGTGGGGGCGTCCGGGTCCCCGAGGGCGAGGACGACGATGCGGCACGGGTGCTCGAGCGAGGCCGCGTTGGCGGCCTCGAGGGCGGACTCGATGCCGGCGTCGTCGGTGCTGATCACGAGGGAGAGCACCCGGCCCAGGGCGGCAACGCCGCCGGCCTCGCGGAGCGAGGTCAGGCGCTTGGCGACCTTCGAGGTGGTGGTGTCGTGCATGCGGATCTTCACGGTCGCCTCCAGGTCCGGCCGTCGCGGGCCATCAGGGCGTCGGCGGAGGCCGGGCCCCACGAGCCCGGCGCGTACGGCTCGGGCTGCTCGGTCAGGCGCGCCCAGTGCTCCTCGAACGGGTCGACGATGCGCCAGGACAGCTCCACCTCGGCCTGGCGCGGGAACAGCGGGGGCTCGCCGAGCAGCACGTCCAGGATGAGGCGCTCGTACGCCTCGGGGGAGTCCTCGGTGAACGCGTGGCCGTAGCCGAAGTCCATGGTGACGTCCCGGACCTCCTGCTGGGTGCCGGGCACCTTGGAGGCGAAGCGGATGGTCACGCCCTCGTCCGGCTGGACGCGGATCACGATCACGTTCTCCCCGAACCCGTCCCCGGGGTGCACGGGGAAGAGCAGGTGCGGCGGGTCCTTGAACACCACGGCGATCTCGGTGACGCGCCGGCCCAGGCGCTTGCCGGCGCGCAGGTAGAAGGGCACGCCCTGCCAGCGCCGGGTCTGGATGCCCACCTTGAGGGCGGCGAAGGTCTCCGTGGTGGACTCCGGGTTGAAGCCCTCCTCGTCGAGGAAGCCGGTGACCTCCTCGCCGCCCTGCCAGCCGCCGGTGTACTGGCCGCGGGCGGAGGCGGCCTCGAGGCCCTCCGGGGTGTCCGGCACCCGCACGGCCTCGAGGACCTTCTCCTTCTCCGCGCGCAGGTGCGCCGCGTCGAAGGACAGCGGCTCCTCCATGGCGGTCAGGGCCAGCAGCTGCAGCAGGTGGTTCTGGATCACGTCCCGGGCGGCGCCGACGCCGTCGTAGTAGCCGGCGCGGCCGCCGATGCCGATGTCCTCGGCCATCGTGATCTGCACGTGGTCCACGTGCTCGGCGCTCCACAGCGGCTCGAAGATCCGGTTGGCGAACCGGAACGCGAGGATGTTCTGCACCGTCTCCTTGCCGAGGTAGTGGTCGATCCGGAACACGGCGTCCGAGGGGAACACCCGCTCGATCACGGCGTTGAGCTCGCGCGCGCTGGCCAGGTCGTGGCCGAACGGCTTCTCGATCACCACGCGGCGCCACGGACCGTCCGCGGGCTGGTCCCGGGCGGCCAGGCCCTGGTCCGCGAGGTGCCGGGAGACGTCCTCGAACCAGTCCGGGGGGATGGACAGGTAGAACGCGGTGTTCCCGGCGGTGCCGCGCGAGCTCTCCAGCTCGGCGAGCACCTCGCCCAGGCGCTCGTACGCGGGGGCGTCGTCGAACGCGCCGGAGACGAACCGCAGGCCGCCGCGGAACTGCTCCCACACCGTCTCGTCGAACGGGGTGCGCGAGCCGGTCTCCACCGCCGCGCGCACGTAGTCGGCGAACTCGGCGTCGGACCAGTCGCGGCGGCCGAAGCCCACCAGGGAGAACGACGGCGGCAGCAGGCCCCGGTGGGCCAGGTCGTACATCGCCGGGAGCAGCTTCTTGCGCGCCAGGTCGCCGGTGACGCCGAACAGCACGAGGGTCGAGGGGCCCGCGATGCGCGTCAGACGCCGGTCACGCGGGTCCCGCAGCGGGTTACGCCCCGCGGCGCCGGGCTCAGGCGCCATGGGCGGTGACGCCTCGGGCCGCGGTGCGCAGCGCGGCCACGCCGGCGGAGCGGTCCCGCAGGCGCAGGGTGGTGACGGGGCGGCCGAGGCGGCGGAGGACCCCGGCGTCGCCGGCCGCCTGGGCGGCGATCAGCCGGCCCAGGGTGAAGGGCCGCCCCGGCACCTCGACGTCGGTGCCCGCCTCGCCCGTGACCTGCAGGAAGACGCCCGTGCGGGGTCCACCCTTGTGGTACTGGCCAGTGGAGTGCAGGAACCGCGGCGCCCAGCCGAACGTCACGGGGCGGCGGAGGGAGCGGGCCAGGTCGGCGCGGACCTCGGCGAGGTCCGCGTCGGCGTGGCGGTCCAGGTAGGCGTGCACGGCGAGGTAGCCGTCCTCCGGCACCTGGGCGCCGACGGCCGCGAGCACGGCGGCGAGGTCGTCGGCGGCGGCGACCGCGTCGTCGCCGGACACCTCGACCCCCTGGACCACGGCGCCGGCCTCGGCGGCCGGGGCGGGGGAGTCAAGCAGCTCGCGGGCCGCGGCCTTGGCGGCCTCCACGTCCGGCTGGTCGAAGGGGTTGATGCCCAGCAGGCGCCCGGCCACGGCCGTGGCGACCTCCCAGGTGAGCATGAGCGCCCCGAGCGAGCCGTGCAGCTGCACGGCGTGGGCCGGCGGGACGGACTCGTCGGCCTCGGACACCAGGCGCACCTGGAGCAGGTCGGGGGCGTCCCATCCGGTCTCCGGGTCCCCGGCGCGGACGACGACGGGCAGCAGGCCCGTGCGCTCCTTGCCGGTGGACTCGGCGATCAGCTGCTCCACCCAGTCCCCGAAGCCCTCGATCCCCGAGCCCAGGTCCTGCACGACGAGCTTGTCCCGGAGCGGGGAGGTGCCGCCAATGGCCGCGCCGAGGCGCAGGCCGGGGTTGTCCTCCTCGTCCGCGGTCAGCAGGTCCAGGACCTCCTCGGCCTCGTCCAGGAGCGCGAGGACGTCCACACCCGCGAGCGCCGCCGGGACGAGCCCGAAGGCGGTGAGGGCGGAGTAGCGGCCCCCCACGGTGGGGTCCGCGGTGAAGACGGCCCGGTAGCCGGCCTTGATGGACGCGTCCTGCAGGGGGGAGCCGGGGTCCGTGACCACCACGATCCGCGAGGCGGCGTCGATGCCCGCGGCGGTGAACGCGGCCTCCACGACGCGGCGCTGGGAGTCGGTCTCCACCGTGGAGCCGGACTTGGAGGACACCACGAGGACGGTGCGCTCGAGGTCCCGGCCGAGGACGGCGGCGACCTGCTCCGGGTCGGTGGAGTCGAGCACCTCGAGCGGACGGCCGGCCGTCGCGGCGATCACCTCGGGGGCCAGGGAGGACCCGCCCATGCCGGCCAGCACCACGCGGGTCAGCCCCTCCTCGTGCAGGTCGGCGGCGAGGTCGGCGACGTCCTCGGCCACGGCGCGGGAGTCGTCGAACAGGTCGATCCATCCGAGGCGCCGCGCGGCCTCCTCCCGTGCGGCCTCGCCCCACAGGTCGGCGTCCTGGTCGGCGAGGCGGGAGGCGAACCGCTCCGCCACGAGGTCGGGGACGTGGCGGTCGATCGCCTCGAGGGCGGATCCGGTGGCGGTGAGGCCGAGGGTGCTCATCTGGTGTCCTTTCAGCGGCGTGCGGCGGGGTGTCAGGCGTGGGCGTCGAGGCCGGCGCGCACAGAGGCCAGCAGCTCGTCCCACGCGTCCTCGAACTTCTGCAGGCCCTCGGCCTCGAGGCGCTCCACGAGCTCGGGGTAGGAGACCCCCAGCTCGC
Organism: Micrococcus sp.; assembly: GCF_030523875.1. Lineage (GTDB taxonomy): Bacteria > Actinomycetota > Actinomycetes > Actinomycetales > Micrococcaceae > Micrococcus. The sequence goes on from NZ_JAUNHR010000022.1 coordinate 26,580, forward strand.
CGATCGCGTCGAGGTCGGCGTCGGCCTGGGCGTAGGCCCCGGTGACGGTGTCCCCGGCGACCTCGCCGTGGTCCGCGAACGCCTCCAGGGTCTTCTCCGGCATCGTGTTCACGGTGTGCGGGGCCACGAGGCCGGTCACGTAGAGCGTGTCCGGCAGGTCGGGGTCCTTGACGCCGGTCGAGGCCCACAGCGGCCGCTGCACGTGCGCGCCGGCGGCCTCGAGCAGACGCCAGCGCTCCGAGTCCAGGGCCTGCTCGAAGGCGCGGTAGGCCAGACGGGCGTTGGCCAGCCCGGTGCGGCCGGTGAGCTCGGCCGCCTCGGGGCGGCCGTCCGCGGCCATCGTGCGCAGCTGCGCGTCCACGTCCGTGTCCACGCGGGACACGAAGAAGGAGGCCACGGAGTGGATGCGGGAGACGTCGTGGCCGTTCGCGCGGGCCTGCTCCAGCCCGGCCAGCCAGGCGTTGAGCACCTCGCGGTAGCGGGGCAGGGAGAAGATCAGCGTCACGTTGACGTTCAGCCCGGAGCCCAGCACCTCGGTGATGGCCGGCAGCCCCTCCACGGTGGCGGGGATCTTCACCATGAGGTTGGGGCGGTCCACGGCCTCGGCGAGCTCGTGCGCCTGGGCCACGGTGCCGGCCGTGTCCCGGGCCAGCCGCGGGTCCACCTCGATCGAGACGTAGCCGTCCCGGCCGTCCGTGGACGCGTGCACGGGGGCGAGCAGGTCGCACGCCCGGCGCACGTCGGCGGCGGTCAGCGCGGTGACGGCGGCGTCCACGTCCGCCCCCTCCGCGGCGAGCTCGCGCAGCTGGTCCTCGTAGGCGTCCGCGTGCTTCAGCGCCGCGGCGAAGATCGAGGGGTTGGTGGTCACGCCCGTCACCGTCCGGGTGGTGAGCAGCCGCTCGAGGCTGCCCTCGTCCAGGCGGGTCCGGGACAGGTCGTCCAGCCAGATCGAGACGCCGGCCTCCGCGAGGGCGGTGGTGGCGGGGCTCTGGACGGCCTCCTCGGCGGTGCGCTGCAGGTCGGTCATGGGGTGGTTCCTCTCCTGGGCGGGCGGACGGGGGTCAGAGCAGCCCGCGGGCGACGTCGGCGACGTGCTCCGGGGTGAAGCCGTACTTGCGCAGCAGGTGCGGTCCGTCGGCGGACTCGCCGTAGTGCTCGATGCCCACCCGGGCGCCGCGGGAGCGCTCGGTGACGGTCAGCTCGAACCACGGCGTCGCGATGCCGGCCTCCACCGACACGCGCACGGGGGCGTCGGGGCCGTCGGGCAGCACCGAGGCGCGGTAGGCCTCGTCCTGCTCCGCGAACCACTCGAGGCACGGGGCGGACACCACGCGGGTGGGCACGCCCTCGGCCTGCAGCCGCTCCCGGGCGCCCACGGCCACGGCGACCTCGGATCCGGTGGCGATCAGGAGCACCTGCGCGGCCGCGGGGGCGCCGTCGGCGTCCGTGGCGTCCACCAGCACGTAGGCGCCGCGGGCCACCTCGGACGCCGGTGCGAAGCCGTCGGTGCCCCGCGGCAGGGTCGGCACGCCCTGGCGGGTCAGCACGAGCCCGGCGGGCCGGTCGCGGCGCTCCAGGACCGTCCGCCACGCCCACGCGGTCTCGTTCGCGTCGGCGGGGCGGACGACGTCGAGGCCCGGGATGGCGCGCAGCGCCGCCAGGTGCTCGATCGGCTGGTGGGTGGGCCCGTCCTCGCCCAGGCCCACGGAGTCGTGGGTCCACACGTAGACGCTCGGGGTGCCCATCAGGGCGGCCAGGCGCACGGCCCCGCGCATGTAGTCCGAGAACGTCAGGAACGTGCCCATGTAGGCGCGGGTCAGGCCGCCCAGCGTGATGCCGTTGACGATCGCGCCGGCGGCGAACTCGCGGATGCCGAAGTGCAGGGTGCGGCCGTACGGGTCGCCCTGCCACGTGGACGTGGAGCGGTGCGCCGGGATGAAGGAGGGCTCGCCCTCCATGGTGGTGTTGTTGGACCCGGCCAGGTCGGCGGAGCCGCCCCACAGCTCGGGCATCACCGGGGCCAGGGCCGTCAGCACCTTGCCGGAGGCGGCGCGGGTGGCCAGGCCCTTCTCGTCGGCCTCCCAGGACGGGAAGGCGTCCTCGAAGCCCTCCGGGAGCTCCTGGGCGCGCAGCCGGTCGAACAGGCGGGAACGCTCCGGGTTCGCCTCGCGCCAGGCCGCCAGGGCGCGCTCCCACTCGGCGCGGTAGGCGGCCGAGCGCTCGACCACCTCACGGGCGTGGGCCAGCAGGGCCTCGTCGACGTCGAAGTGGCGCTCCACGTCGAACCCGAGGTGCCGCTTCAGCTCGCGCACGGAGTCCTCGCCGAGCTTGGCGCCGTGCACGCCGCCGGTGTTCTGCTTGTCCGAGGGCCAGCCGATCACGGTGCGCAGCTTGATCAGCGACGGCCGGCCGGTCTCGGCCTTGGCGGCGACGATCGCCTCGTACAGCTTCTCCACGTCCTCGGTGTACTCCGTGACGTCGTGGCCCTGGGCGCCGTTGCTCCAGTCCACCTCCTGGACGTGCCAGCCGTAGGACTCGTAGCGCTGCGCGACGTCCTCGGTGAAGGAGATGTCCGTGTCGTCCTCGATGGAGATGCGGTTCGCGTCGTACACCACCACGAGGTTCCCCAGCTCCTGGTGGCCCGCCAGCGAGCAGGCCTCGCCGGACACGCCCTCCTGCACGTCGCCGTCGGAGGCGATCACGAACACGTGGTGGTCGAAGGGCGAGGTGCCCGGGGCGGCGTCGGGGTCCAGCAGGCCGCGGACGCGTCGCTGGTCGTAGGCGAAGCCCACCGCGGAGGACAGCCCCTGGCCCAGGGGGCCGGTGGTCATCTCCACGTGGGCGGTGTGGCCGTGCTCGGGGTGCCCGGGCGTCTTCGAGCCCTCGGTGCGCAGGGCGGCGATGTCCTCGACCTCCAGGCCCGCCCCCGCCGCGAACAGCTGCAGGTAGAGGGTGAGGGAGGAGTGGCCCGCCGAGAGGATGAAGCGGTCGCGGCCGGCCCACGCGTCGTCCGCGGGGTCCAGGTGCATGACGTTCTGGAAGAGCTGCCAGGCGACCGGGGCCAGCGAGATCGCGGTGCCGGGGTGGCCGTGGCCGGCCTTCTCGACGGCGTCCGCGGCCAGCACCTTGAGCGTGTCCACCATGCGTCGGTCCTGCTGGTCGTACACGAACCCGCGGGCGGGGCGGGTCCGGTCGAGCGGGGTGGGGGAGGTCTCGGTCATGTGCGGCTCCTCGGTGATGGTGCTCGGACGTACGGCGGCGACGCCGGACCCTGCGGCGGTCGGCGGCGTGCCCTCGCGGCCAGCCTAGTGGGCTCGGCCGGACGTCGCCCGACGTGGCCGTCGTCTCCCCCGCGAACAGGGATGCGGACGGGTAGGATGGCCGGAAGGCCACTCGACTCCCGCGCCCGGCCTCCGGGTCCCGGCGGGACGCTCGCGGGGCCGTCCCCGTCCCCTTCACCGTGAGAAGCCGATGTCATCCTCCGTGGAGTCCACCTCCTCAGCCCCCGCCGTCCACCCGGACACCGACGCCGCCGCGTCGCGTCCGCCCATGACGGCGGGCCGCAAGATCCGCGCGTACGTCGAGCTGACGAAGCCCCGCGTGATCGAGCTGCTGCTGGTCACCACGCTCCCCACCATGATCTTCGCGCAGCGCGGCTTCCCGGACGTCGTCACCATGCTCGCCACCCTCGTGGGCGGTGCGCTGGCCGCGGGCGCCTCGGGGGCGTTCAACTGCTACATCGACCGGGACATCGACCGGCTGATGAAGCGGACCGAGCGCCGCCCGCTGGTGACCGGCGAGGTCACCCCCCGCGAGGCGCTCGTCTTCTCCTGGACCATCGCGGTGCTGTCCGTGCTCATCCTGGGCTTCGGCGCCAACTGGCTGGCCGCGGCCCTGGGCGTGGCGGCCATCTTCTTCTACGTGGTGGTCTACTCGCTGATCCTCAAGCGCCGCACCGAGCAGAACATCGTGTGGGGCGGGATCGCCGGCTGCTTCCCCGTGGTGATCGGCTGGGCGGCGGTGCGCGGCACCGTGGAGTGGCCTGCGATCGTGCTGTTCACCGTGATCTTCCTCTGGACCCCGCCGCACTACTGGCCGCTGTCCATGAAGTACAAGCAGGACTACCGGGAGGCCGACGTCCCGATGCTGGGGGCCGTGGCCTCCGCGCGCCTGGTCTCCAACCAGGTCGTGCTCTACGCGTGGGCCACCGTGGTCTGCTCGCTGCTCCTGGTCCCCATGGGCTGGGCCGGCATCGTCTACACCGCCGTGGCGCTGGGCGTGGGCGGGTGGTTCGTGTGGGAGTCGCACGTTCTCCAGCGCGAGGCGCAGCGGGACGACTTCGAGGACCGCAAGGCCATGAAGGTGTTCCACCTCTCCATCACGTACCTCACGCTGCTGTTCATCGCCCTGGCGGTGGACCCGTTCGTGGGCGAGCCCCTCATGCAGGTGGCCGGCGGCCGCTGACCCGCCTCACCTCGGCCCCACGGCCCCGCACCGGAGACGGTGCGGGGCCGTCGTCGTCCTGGGGCCTGGCCGGACGACCGCGCCACGGTGGCGACCAGCCGCTCCGGGACCCCGGGGCGAGCAGGGGCGACGGGCGTCAGGCCGCCGCGGGCACCGTGTACCGGCTCACCTGGCGCTGCCAGGCGACGGTCGCCGTCGCGATGACCAGGACGGAGCCGATGAGATGGAGCATGACCACGCCCACGGGCAGGCCGGTGAAGTGCTGCCAGTAGCCCACGAGCGCCTGGCCCACCACGACGGCGAGCAGGGCGCGGGCCGCACCGCGCTGACCCGCGGAGGCGCCCGCCAGGCGCCCGGTGAGGACGACCAGGACCACGGACGCCCCGAGCAGGGCGTAGGCGGGCAGGGCGTGCAGGCGGGTGATGAGGACGGCGTCGAAGGCGTGGCGTGCGGCGTCCGGGTCGCCTGAGTGGGGGCCGGTCCCCGTCACCATGGTGCCGACGACGACGACGGCGGCCGTCGTCAGCAGCACCGCCCAGGCCGTGCCCCGGGTACGGTCCGTGGTGGCCCCGTCCGCGATGCGGCCGCCGACGCCGTGGCGCCGCTCGGCGCGCACGCGTAGCAGGAGCATGGCGGCCAGACCGATCATGACGGCGGAGGCGATGAAGTGGGCGGCCACGATCCACGGGTTCAGCTCGGTCAGCACCGTGATCCCGCCCAGCACGGCCTGGAAGGCGACCCCGGCCAGGAGCCCGGCCGAGAGCCCGACGACCTGCCCGTGGGTCCGGTGCATCCGCACCACCGAGAGCAGCATCAGGAGCGCGACGACGCCGAGCACGCCGGTGAGGGTCCGGTTGCCGAACTCGATGAGACCGTGCAGTCCCATCTCCGGCGTCGCGGTCAGGGACTCGGGCGTGCACTTCGGCCAGGTGGGGCAGCCTAGGCCGGAGCCGGAGACGCGGACCACGCCGCCCGTGACGACGATGCCCATGTTGGTGAGCAGGCTCAGCCACGCGAGCACGTGGGCGAAGGGCCCGATGCGGTCCGGCAGCAGCGAGTCGCGGGAGGGGGCGGTGCCGGCGGAGGCGGCTCCGGCGGTGGAGAGGGTGGACACGGTGTCCTTCCGATCGTTCGAGGCGGGGTGGTCAGGGGTCAGGGCCGCCAGCGGAACCAGCGCAGGGCGGCGGCCGTGGCCGCCGCGGTCCAGAGGGCGAGCACCAGCAGGGCTCCGGGGGCCCAGGCGCCCTCCACGAGGGCCGCGCGCAGGGCGGCGCCCAGGGCGCCGGAGGGGGTCAGCTCGAGCCAGGCCCAGTGCGGCGGGAAGACGGTGCCGCCCACGGCGCCGATCAGCACCCACACCAGGTTGGCGACGGCGAGGGTCGCCTCCGGGCGGGCGGTGCCGGCCAGCAGCAGGCCCAGGGCGGTGAA
>NZ_JAUNHR010000114.1 GCF_030523875.1 Micrococcus sp.
CACCCCCACCCGCACGCGCGAGATCCACCTCGCCTCCCGCCCCCACGGCGCCCCGACGCCGGAGAACTTCCGCCTCACGGAGGTCGAGCTCCCCGAGCTCGCCGAGGGCCAGGTCCTCGTGCGCAACACCGTGATGTCCGTGGACCCGTACATGCGCGGCCGCATGAACGACGTCGAGTCCTACGTGCCCCCGTTCCAGCTCGATGCCCCGCTCGACGGCGGCGCGGTGGGCACCGTCCTCGCCTCACGCCACCCGGACGTGCCAGAGGGCGCGTCGGTGCTCCACGGCAGCGGCTGGCGCGAGCACGCCGTCCTCGACGGCGGCGCCGTCCAGGCCGTGGACACCTCCCGGTTCCCGGACAGCACCTACCTCGGCGCGCTGGGCATGACGGGCCTGACCGCCTACACCGGCCTCGTGCACGTGGCCGAGATCCAGGAGGGCGACGCCGTGTTCATCTCGGGCGCCGCCGGGGCCGTCGGCTCGATCGCCGGCCAGATCGCCCGCCTCCTGGGCGCCTCGCGCGTGATCGGCTCGGCGGGCACGCCCGAGAAGGTGGCGTGGGTGAAGGAGCTGGGCTTCGACGCCGCGTTCAACTACCACGACGGCTCGCCCACGGACCTGCTGGCCGAGGCCGCGCCGGAGGGGATCGACGTCTACTTCGACAACGTGGGCGGCGACCACCTCGAGGCGGCCATCGCAGCGATGCGGGTCGACGGCCGCGTGGCGATGTGCGGCGCGATCGCCCAGTACAACTCGACGGAGCCGCCGGCCGCCCCACGCAACCTCGCCCTGGCGATCGGCAAGCGCCTGACCCTGCGCGGCTTCGTCCTGCAGAAGTACGCGGCGCAGGTCCGTCCCGAGTTCCTCGAGCGCATGGGCCCGTGGGTCGCCGCCGGGAAGATCCAGTGGGATGAGACCGTCCGGGAGGGCCTGGAGAACGCACCCCAGGCGTTCATCGACCTGCTCGAGGGCGCCAACACGGGGAAGATGGTCGTCCGGCTGTGACGAGCGACGGCGCACTCGGGGGCGGCATGGCCACCTTCCGGCATCAGGGCCTGACCTTCGACGTCCGCGACGGCGGGCCGACCGAGGGGGAGGTGGTCCTGCTGCTGCACGGCTTCCCGCAGGACGCCACGTCCTGGAGGCACGTCGAGCCGCTGCTGCACGCCGCGGGGCTGCGCACCCTCGCCCCGGACCAGCGCGGCTACTCCCCGGGGGCCGCTCCGCGGTCGACGGCGGCCTACCGCCTCCCGGCGCTCGTGGGGGACGCCGTCTCGCTGGCGGACGCGGCGGGGGCGCGGCGCGTCCACGTCGTCGGCCATGACTGGGGCGGCGCCGTCGCCTGGGCGCTGGCCACCGCGCACCCCGAGCGCGTCGCGTCCCTGACCGTCCTGTCCACGCCGCACCCGGCCGCCCTGGCCCGCGCCCTGCGCCGCCCTGACCAGCTGCGCCGCAGCTGGTACATCGCCGCCTTCCAGGCACCGTCCCTCCCCGAACGGATCCTCGCGCGCCGGCTGGGCTCCCTGCTGCAGCGGGGACAGGTCCCCGGGGCGGAGCACTACGCCCGCCGGTTCTCCACCCCGCAGAGCCTGCGCGGCCCGCTGAACTGGTACCGCGCCAACACGGGTCTGGCCACCGCCCCGCTGACCGCGCCCGTGTCGGTCCCCACCACGTACGTGTGGGGCATCCGGGACGCGGCCCTGGGGCCGCGGGCCGCCGAGCTCACGGCCGGGCAGGTGGCGGGGGAGTACCGGTTCCTGAAGCTCGACGCGGACCACTGGCTGCCCGAGCGTGAGGCGGACGCCGTCGCCCGGGCGATCCTGGACCGGGTGCGCTGACCCGGGCTCGGCGCGCGGGCCGCTCCCGCCGTCTCAGCGCGGCCCGACGGCCTCGGTGATCCGGTTCAGCTGGTCCATGAGGGCCCGGCGCTCGGTGGCGTCCAGGGGGATCCGGGTGAGGGCGTCCGCCGGGACCGTCCGGGCGGACGCCCGCAGCGCCCGTCCCTCGTCCGTCAGCCGCACCAGCACGCGCCGCTCGTCCCGGGCGGAGCGCTCCCGCGTCACGAGCCCCATGCCGGCCAGGCGTCGCACCAGCGGCGTGATGGTGCCGTTGTCCATGCCGAGGCGGTCCCGCAGCTCGCCGACCCCCAGCGCCTCGGCGTCCGGCGCCGGCGGGTCCGTCTTGGCCGATGCCTCGCGGTCCACTTGCCACAGGGCGAGCATCACCAGGTACTGCGGGTAGGTGAGCCCGAGGTGGGCCAGCAGGGGGCCGTAGCCGCGCGTGACGGCGCGTGTGGCCCGGTGCAGGGCGAAGCAGAGCTGGTCCTCGAGGGCGAGGCTGGAGGTCGGCGTGGCATCCATGGGAGGCATCCTAGTGGTTGCGGCGGAGCGACTTGGTTGCGCACGACCTAACCAGATGGCAGGCTGGACCCGACCCGCCCCGCACAGGGCGGGAGGATGAAAGGACCCCTCATGGAGACCCTCTACACCGCCGAGGCGCTCAGCACCGGCGCCGGCCGCGACGGCCACGTCCGCACCACCGACGGGCGGATCGACCTCGACCTCGCCGTGCCCACCGAGATGGGCGGCTCCGGCCAGGGCACCAACCCCGAGCAGCTGTTCGCCGCCGGCTACGCCGCGTGCTTCCACTCGGCCCTGCAGATGGTCGCCCGCGCCTCCCGTGCCGACATCACCGACTCCTCCGTCGGCGCGCGCGTGGGCATCGGCCGCCAGGGTGAGGGCTTCGGCCTGGAGGTCACCCTCGAGGTCGTGCTGCCCCATGTCCCCGCGGACCAGGCCCGCGCCCTCATGGAGCAGGCGCATCAGGTGTGCCCCTATTCGAACGCCACCCGGGGCAACATCGACGTCGTCCTCGAGCTCGGGGAGGCGTGATGACGAAGCGCCGGCAGTCCGTCCCCCTCTCCCAGACCGCCGCCCGCCTCGGCCTCGGCGGGTTCATGACCGCCGCGGGGCTGTCCCACCTCACCGTGGCGCGCCGTGAGTTCCGCGCCCAGGTGCCCTCGTGGGTCCCGCTCCCGGCGGACCTCGTGGTGCTCGGATCCGGCGTGGCCGAGATCGGCCTCGGGGCCGCTCTGCTGGCGCTCCCCGGGCAGCGCCGCCTGACCGGCACCGCCCTGGCCGCCTTCTACACGGGGATCTACCCCGGGAACATCGGGCAGTACGCCGAGCGCAAGGACGGCTTCGGGCTGGACACGGACGGCCGCCGCCTGGCGCGGCTGTTCGGCCAGCCCGCCCTCATCGCGGCCGCCCTGTGGGCCGCGGGAATCCCCGAGCGGGAGCAGGGCGGGCGCCGCTGAGGCCGGCGTCCTCAGCCCGCCAGGTGCTCCAGCAGGGCCCGGGTGAACTCCTCGTGGTGCTGGAACACCCCGCCGTGACCGGAGTTCGGGTGGATCAGCAGCGTGCTGTCCGGGATGCGGCGGTGCATGTCCTCGGACCGGATGGAGGGGACCATGCGGTCGTCGTCGCCGTTGGCGATCAGCGTGGGCGCGGTGATCCGGGACAGGTCCTGGGGCTCCTGGCGGCCCCAGTGGCGGATCGCCGCGATCTGCCGGCGCAGCACCTCCAGCGTGGCGGGCTCGTCCCGGTCCATGACCCGCTCCCGCAGCCGCGCCAGGTAGTCGCGGGCCGCGGCCTTCCCCTCTGCAGTGCGGGGGAAGAACAGGAACTCCTTGGCATCGGTGCGTGCGAGCGCGCCGCGCAGCATGTCCGTGTACACATAGGCGCCGCCGGTCGACCGGTCGATGCCCTCCCCGCCCGCAGGCCCCGTGCCCCCGAGCACCAGGCGACGGACCAGCTCCGGAGCGTCGAGGGCGATCTGCTGCGCCACGAAGCCGCCCAGGGAGAAGCCCACGACGTCCGCGCGCTCGATGCCCAGCTCCCGCAGCATGGCCCGCGCGGTGTCCGCCATCTCCTGGACGGTGTCCGGGACGGTGCCGGTCGAGCCGCCCACGCCCTCGAGCTCGAGGGCGACCACGCGGTGCCGCTGCGCGAGGGCGTCGACGACGCGCGGGTCCCACTCGTCCAGCGTGGCGGCCAGGTGCGTCAACAGCACGACCGGCACGCCGTCGGTGCGGCCGAGCTCGCGCCAGGCGAGCAGTTCGCCGTCGACCTCGACGTGCCGGGTCGGGGCGGTGGCCCACGTGCGGGCGCGCTCGGGGCGCCACGGCCCCTCGGTCGGGTCCATGCTGACCAGGACCTTGCCCCGCGTGCCCCCGGCCAGCACCTGGTCGAGCGCCGACAGGGTGTCCGCGAACGGGACGACGCGGTCCACCACGGGCCGGACGACGCCGTCGTCCACCAGTCCGGCGAGGGTGCGCAGGGCGGCACCGTCGGGCTCGATGAAGAGGAACCGGTAGCGGACGTTCCGCCGTGCCGCCTGGCGGCGCAGCCGCGCGCTCAGGGCGGTGAGGGCCAGCTTGACGTGCCGGGGAGCGCCCGCCTGGTCCGCCAGTCCCGGGTCCGGGGTGCCGGCGATGCCGACCACGAGCCCGCCCGGCCGCACCACCTCGAAGGAGCGTGAGGTCGTCTCACCGCCCTGCGTGTCCAGCACGAGGTCGACGGGGGAGCCGGTGAGCCGGGCCACGAAGTCCTCGGTGCGGTAGTCGACTACCTCGTGCGCGCCGAGCCCGCGGACGAACTCCGCGTTCCGGCCGGAGACGGTCGCGATCACGGTCGCGCCCAGGTGGCGCGCGAGCTGCGCGCGGCGCACCTGGGGTGAGCGGGGCCGGCCCCAGGGCCTCCACCATCCCCACGGTCCCCGTCTCCTGCGGCTGCCTCCTCTTCGACGAGGCTGGGCGGCTGCTCATCCTCTAGCCCACCGACAAGAAGGGCTGGACCATCCCCGGCGGGATCATGGTGGACGACGGCGAGACCCCGTGCGAGGGGTGTCGCCGCGAGGTGTGGGAGGAGACGGGGCTGGAGGTCTCCGCCGGCCGGCTCGTCGCCGTCGACACCCGCCCCAGCAAGACCGACGGCCGCCTCGGTCTGCGGTTTCCCTTCCGCGCCGCCGCGCCGCTGACGGCCGACGACGTCGCCGCCATCCGCCTGCAGGAGAGCGAGGCCTCCGAGCACCGGTTCGTGACGCGCAAACAGGCCCGGAAGCTGCTGCGCCCGGCGATCTCCCGCCGCGTCGACGCCGCGTGGGACGCCGCACACTGCGTCTACCTGGAGGACGGCCGCCCCGTGCCCGGCGTCGGCGAGGCCCGTCCCCGCTGA